>CALBSZ010000134.1 GCA_937967665.1 uncultured Planctomycetaceae bacterium | reverse complement strand
ATGGAACCGGACAGCTTTCCACATAGCGGCGACCGCGTGTTCGACGTTCGGATCGACGGCGGCATGGTGCTGGACGATTTCGACGTCTTCGCCGACGCCGGGGCAAATCACAAAGCGGTGACGCAGACGATCGGCGGCGTAACGGTGGCCGGCGGCAACGGCCTGGTATTGGAACTCGTCAACGAAACATCCGACCCGGCCGTTTTGTCGGCGATTGAGATCACAACCGACAATCCGTCGGGATCGCCCGACCCGCGCGCCGACGTTGAAGTATCGACCGACAACGGCAGTAACTTTACACAGCTTGCCACCAACCAGCCGATGGACCGTTTCGGCCGTGGTACGTTCGATTGGACCATCGCACCGGGACTGGAAACCAACGACAACACGGCCCTGATCCGCGTGACCGTCAATCCCGACGACACGTCCGACGAACCGTTTTTGATCGCCGGGTCAGGCAACGATTATTACGTCAACGACGACTCGCTGGCCGACGACGTGTTTACCGTGGCGACCGGCGACAACGCCAACAGCGGCAAGAGCATCGACCGCCCGATGGCCAGCCTGTTTGCGCTGCTGTCGGCTTACGAGCTTGGCACGGGCGACATGGTTCACGTGGATACGGGCGACTACGATTTGATCCGCAACATCGTGATCGATTCGTCGGTCAGCGGCGTTCGCATCGAAGGGCCGGACACTTCGGTAGCGTTGTTGGACCGCGGCAACACGGCGACTGGCAGCTATGTTTTCGAATTGATCGACGCCGACGATGTGACGATTGCCGACCTGTCGATGACCGGTGCCAACATCGGCATCTTCGCCGAATTGGATGCCGACAGCGACGGCGCGACGATCACCGGCAACCGCATTTTCCGGAATTCGGTCGACGGCGTCCGGCTCGAGCGCGACAACGACGACGCCCTGATCGAAGACAACGAAGTGTTCCGCCAGGGGACCACCGGCATCCGGGTCGAAAGCGACAACCCGGTCGTTCGCCGCAACCGCGTGTATGACAACCAAAACACCGGAATCATCGTCGATCCGAACACGTCCGACGCACCGGCACTGGTAACCGAAAACATCGTGTTCGGAAACAGGTCAATCGGCATCAGCATTCGCGAACGCGGCACGGTCGCGTTGAACAACGAAGTCTACGGCCACACCGGCACCAACGCCTTCGGCATCTTCGTCGACAACCAAGCGCGGGCCGAAGGCAACATAGTTCATAGCAACTTCGACGGCATTCGCTCGGCGGTCAACAGCAATGGGGCTACGGTGGACAACCGCGTGTTCAATAACATCAATATCGGCATTCACACGCTCGGACGCGAGACGGTGCGCGGTAACCAGGTCTATGCGAATTCGATTGGAATTGAAGCGAGCAGGGTCTTTCGCGGACTTGTGGCCAACAATGTGATTTACAACAACTCGAACCAGGGAATTCTGGCTCGTGACGCGAGAGACGGATCGCGGTTCATCAATAATACCGTCGTGCAGCCGGTCGGCGATGCTGTGAGGATCGAGCAGTCTTCGGACGACGTTACGCTGCACAGCAATATCTTGATGACGCAGGCCGGTCACGCCATTTCCGTCGCCGACGACAGCCAACTGCGGCTCGACAGCGATTACAACTTGCTACAATTCCCCACCGGCACGCCCAACATGGGCCTGGCGAACTGGCAAGACGTCGACTTCGATGTTTTGGGCGACTGGGTGTTGGAAATCGGCTTGGACCGCAACAGCCTTGTAACCGACCCGCGGTTCATCGATCCCGGCGGCGCAGACGATTTGCTCGGCTTCAGCCAAGCGCCCGTCGGTCCGCCACAAATCATCGACAACGGCGACGCCGAACATTCGACGATCGGCGATTGGACGACCAACACCAGTGCCGGTCACTTGGGCGATCAAGACGAGAGTCCGGCGGGCAACGGCGACGACGTTGCGACGTGGACGTTTTCCGGCTTGACGCCCGGCGCGTACTATCAAGTTGCCGCAACCTGGTCGCCGCGAAATGATTTGGCCTTCGACGCACCGTACTCGATCTTCGACGGAGGCGACGCGGTCGGCTCGGTCCGTGTCAATCAAACGGCCGCCCCCGACGACTTTCAAGATGCCGGTACGGATTGGGATTCGCTGGGCGTGTTCCGCGTCAGCGGCCCGACGCTCGAAGTGCGGCTTTCGGACGATTTGAATTCGCAGTTCGACATTGCAGCGGCCGACGCCATCCGCATCGTGCAAGTCGCCGGCGACGGCGGGGAAGACGACCGCCACGGTTATCGTTTGCAAAACGATTCACCCGCTATCGACCGCGGCGATCCGCTCGTTCACTTCCTGCAGGAACCGGTGCCCAACGGCGAGCGGATCAACATCGGTGCCTTCGGCAACACGCCGCAGGCGGCAACGAGTCCCGCGCAACGGGTGCAAGTCGTTTCACCCGTCGGCTTCGAGAAGTTTGAAGTCGGCCAGCAGGTTCCTGTGCAGTGGCGATCGTCGGGCCTGACCGAACAGCGGGTCGTCGGGCTGATCAACGCCGGTGACGACGAAGTGATCGACAACTGGCTGATCGACGAATTTCGTCAGAACGGCTCAATGTCGTCGACCAACGAATCGATCGACACGAGCATGGTGGCCAATGCCGCGCCGGAAGGCGTCTACCAGTCATACGCCCGCAGCGAATTCGGCGTTGGCGAATCGCTCGACTACGCCGTGCCAGTGCCCGACGGCGATTACGCCGTGCGACTGCACTTTGTGGACCCCGATCATTTTTCCCCGTTTGTCGGCGAGCGTGTGTTCGACGTGTTCGTTCAAGGCCAGTTGGTGCTGGACGACTACGACATTTTCGCAGCGACGGGCGCGGACGGTCCGTTGGAAGCGATCGCCGAATCGTTTAACAACGTAACCGTCAGTGGCGGCGGCGGGCTGACGATCGAATTGGTCAGTGTCACAAGCAATGAAGCCGTGTTGTCGGGGATTGAAATCTTGGCCGACAACCCGGCCGGCGAGCCGGACCCGCGTGCCGATGTCGACGTTTCCATCGACAATGGCGGCACCTTCACGTCGCTGGCAACGGATCTGGCGATGGATCGCTTCGGCCGCGGGACATTTGACTGGACCATCGCCGCCGGCACGGAGACGGCCGGCCATTCGGGGTTGATCCGCGTGAACGTCAATCCGCAGGACACGTCGCCGCATCCGTTTTCCATCGCTGGCGACGGTACCGACTATTACATCAACGACGATTCGCTCACCGGCGACACAGTGACGACGGCCGTAGGCGACAATCTGGCCAGCGGCAAGAGTCCCGACGCGCCGATGGCCGACCTGTTCGCGTTGATTAACAACTACGACTTGGATGCGGGTGACGTGATTCACGTCGACACGGGCGACTATGCCGTGATCCGCACGATCGAAATCGGTCCACAGGACGGCGGCGTGCGGATCGAGGCCCTCGACCCAACCGCATCGGTCTTCGACCGCGGCAACACGTTTTTCGAAATCGGCCACGTGATCGACATTGAATTGAATGAAAATGACGACGTCACCATCGACGGCCTCGGCGTCACCGGTGGCAATCGCGGCATCACGGCGAGTTGCATTAGTGGAGTTGCCGGACGCTCTGGGTGTTCGATGCCGGCTAACGTCACGATTTCCAACAGCGAGGTCTTCAATCACACGAACATCGGCATCTTTGCCGAGCAGTTCGTTGCGGCTGTGATCGAAACGAATATCGTCCGCAACAATGCGACGGGCATTCAAGTTGAAAGCAACGGCACAACGGTTCGCAACAACAACGTGTTCGACAACTCGTTGACCGGAATCTCCAGCGACCAATTCAGCGGCCAAATCACGGTGATTGACAACACGGTCCACGACAACGGCAACAGGGGGATTCACGGCCAAGGGGCCGCCTCGCTCATCCGCCGCAACACGGTCTTCGGGCATTCGAGCAATGGGCGGGGCATACTGCTGGAGAACGGAGCCGAAGCGCGGGAAAACGAGGTGTTTGACAATACCGTCGGTATCCAAAGTATTAGTACTTTCGTCACGGAGACCATCGTCGACAACCGTGTTTTCAATAACGCGGAGACAGGTATCGACGGCAGCGGCGAAGACGTCATCGACCGCAACTTCATCTATTCCAATTCCACCGGTATCGAAATTGACAACGATTTCCAAATCACGAACAATCTGATTTACGCGAATTCCAACCAAGGCATCTTCATCCGCGGCGCGAATCGCTCGGGCGACGATCTGCCCTCGATCGTGAACAACACCGTGTTTCAGCAGGTGGGCGATGCCGTGCGGATCGAGTCGTCTTCGCGGGATGTCTTTTTGCGAAACAACATCTTGTGGGTTGACGCCGGGCGCGGCTTGTTCGTGGCGGACAACAGCCAAACGGATTTGGACAGCGACCGCAACCTGTTCACGCGCGGTCCCGATCCGATGAATCCCAATCCGGCGGCCAGCGTCGGCTTTTTCGACGGCGCGGATCGCACGACGTTGGCCGATTGGCAGTCGGCTTCGGGCCAGGACGCCACGTCGATCCAAGGCGACCCCGGTTTTCTGGACGTCAACGGCGCGGACAACGTGCTCGGATTCACCACGGCCGGCGGCGGCTTCGACGGCGGCCGCGATGACAACTTCTTCGTCATCGCCGGTTCGCCTGCCATCGACCGCGGCGACACATTCGCCGCCCCGCCAAACGACATCACCGGCTCGCCGCGCTTCGACGATCCCAACACTCCCAACTCGGGCACGAATGATTACAGCGAAACGGATGCGGGCGCCGGTGCGATGCCCGAGGTCGGTGTCGCACAGGGCTGGCGGAGAGACAATTCGTCGTGGGGTTTGAATCTGCCGTTTGAGTTTCCCTTCTACGCGACGACGTTCGACAATGTTACCGTGTCGTCCGAGGGCATGCTGCACTTCGACGGTCCCGGTTCGGCCCGCGATGAGACGAATTCGACGAGCGAACTGCGGGCTAACGCGCGGATTGCGCCGCTGTGGATGAACTTGAGAACCAACGGGGCCGATGACGATATCTTTATCGACCAATCCGTCGCCGGCCAGATCACGATCCGCTGGGACGCGACGGTCGAATCCGATGACAGCGACGTCGACTTCCTGGTCACGCTGCACGACACAGGGATGATCGAAGTCAATTACGGTTTCGGCCCTGCCTCCCTGCCGGCCACGATCGGCATTTCGCGCGGCGACGAGAACTTCGCCTTGCTGTCGGCCTTGAACGGCAGTTCGATCAACGACAACATCATCAGCTTCGACCGCGACGTTGCGGGCTTTGCCGACGTCGGCGCGTTTGAATTCCGCGGCGACAGCGGCGACGCCACGCCGCCGACCGTGACCGGCACGGCGCCAGCCGAGGTCCATTCGCAGTCGCCGACCAACGCCGCGCTCGATTCAATACAAATCAGCTTTAGTGAAGCCTTGAATCAGATCGACGCCAACGCCCCCGCCAATTACGAGTTACGTGACGACGGCGGCGACGGCGTTTTCGACAACGGCAACGACGCGGTGTTGCCGTTGACACCCGACTACATTGCGGGCGGCTTGAACGTGACGCTGGCCGTCGATGCGGGCGTGCTGCCGGACGGCAATTACCGCTTGACCGTGTCGGGCAACACAAGCATCCACGATCTGGCGGGCAATCGATTGGACGGCGACAATGATTCGAATGAAGGCGGCGACTACGTCCGCACGTTCACCGTCGACCGCACGCCGCCGGCGGTCACGGTCGATGCGCTGCAAACCAGCGACCCAACGCCCGAACTTACCGGCACGGTAGACGACCCGGCCGCAACGATTCAGATCACCGTCGGCGGCAATATCTATTCGGCGACCAACAACGGCAACGGCACGTGGACGCTGGCGGATAATACGATCGATCCACCGCTGGCTGACGGCACGTACGACGTGGTGGCCACGGCAACCGACACGTTAGGCAACAGCGACACGGATTCGATGACCGACGAACTCCAGATCGTTGCGCCGCAAGTCGTCGGACGGCATCTGTTTTACAACAACTCGTTTTGGGACGAGGTCGGCCAGGGTCGCGACGACGATGACGCGATCGCCACCGACAAGCTGCCGCTGTTGCCGGGCGAAACGGCATTGCGGGACAACTACAGCAGTTACCGGCAGGGCATTAACGGCATCCTGATCGACGCGGCGGATTTCACCGACGCCGAGGCGCTCACCCCGGCCGATTTTGAATTCCGCGTCGGCAACAACAATACGCCGGCCTCGTGGTCGCCCGCGCCGGTCCCGGCCGTCGACGTCCGACCGGGTGAAGGCGTCGGCGGCAGCGACCGCATCGTACTCGTCTGGCCCGACGCTGCGATCCGCAACGTGTGGCTGCAAGTGACGGTCTTGGCCAACGAAAACACGGGCCTGTCCGCCGCCGACGTCTTCTACTTCGGCAATGCCGCGGGCGAATCGGGCGATTCGACCACGCACACCCTCGTCAATGCATTCGACTTCGCCGGCCCGCGCGACAACGCAGCCAACGGAGTCGGCATCGAAAACCGCTTCGACTACAACCGCGACGGCAACATCGACGGCACGGACATGGCCATCGCCCGCGACAACGTGACGAACATCTTTACATCGTTGCAATTAATCACGCCACCGATTCCCGCTCCACCACAAGTGATGCTTATCGTGGCAGAAGAATTGGCACGGGAAGAAACTGAGAAAAAAGAGGAACCTACTCTGGTGCATCCGCTATCTCGTGTTTCATCGAGAGAGATGAAGTTCAACACTTTACGGCCGTCCGATGTACGGCAAGTGTTTGAAACGAGCAAATGGCCATCCTCGCCGAACATCGATTCGATCGTTTCCGACGACCTCTTGCAGTTACTTGCCGAAGAAATGACCTAGCGGCGCAAACGGGAGACGAGGCTGTCAGCCGGATTGAACGCCCGGATACGCAGTTTCGCCTCCCAGCCGTTTTGAGTCCGTAAGACAAACACGTATTCTGACGAGCTTCAATAAGTGACCGGCTACTGATCCTCCAGGCTGTCGCGCGTCCACCGCAGTGCTCGCATCTCCCTCATCGGTATCCTCGATATGTTCATCGTTTTGGAGCCCGACCGCATTCTGCGTTTGGCGAAGCGTGCATCGCGGTGTAAATGACCGATGACGTTTTCGATCGACCTAAACTACTGTCAGTAGTTCCAATTAGGCCGAATTGGAACTACTGACTTGCACTATGGCATGTTCAACGACGCCCGCTTTGCGGCCAACGACATTGACTTACATCGCTTTGTACCTGGTTTCGAGAAGACGTTCTGTGGCGGCCTACTCTCGCTGAAAATGCGATTTCCGTATGCCACCACGATCTCCGGGGATCTAACGACGGATGGCACGGACGGATTCGCATTGGACGATACGCGTTTCGGCAACGTAGCGGCTTACACGAAAGTGATGTTGGTGCAGCGGTCCAACCTTGCGATATCGGGTGGCTTGGGCGTCACGATTCCTACGGCCGACGAGATCAACGTTCGGCTCGCTTACGGAACGGACCTGGTTCACATCGCCAACCACTCGGCCCATTTGCAGCCGTTCATCGCCGCCGCCTATGCCCCGAACGATCCGTAGTTCGCGCAGGGCTTTTTGCAAGTCGACGTGGACACGAAAGGCAACGACGTCGAGATCAATAACGGCACGGGGCTCGCCGCGGCTGGACGGTTGACTGATTCCACGTTCCTATCCGCCAATTTCGCTGCCGGGTATTGGCTGAAGCGACCTCAATGCAATTGCATGGGCGTGGCACCGGGTTTAGAGTTGCACTACAATACGTCTCTCAACTCCGCGGATTCGGTATCGGTCAACAACCTGCAAGTCGGCAACTTCCATAACAACGTCGATTCGCTGAGCCTGACTGTCGGCTCGCATTTCACGCTTCGCAACAGCCGTCTATCGATCGGCTACATCGCCCCTCTCGGATCGGAACGTCAGAACAACAGCGGTCTTCGTGTCATGTTCGACTACCATCCTGTCGGTCGCCAACAACCAATTTCAAACAATCTGTGCCGACATCCATTTCGGCCGTAGGATTGATTGGAGGTCGAGTCAGAGATAGCATTGTGGAGGAGAGGTGCCGCTTTGGAAGTTCCAGGTTGCAAGTGCGAAGGTAGTCAATCATCATAGGGTCGTTTGTCACCGTTGTCTCCTTTCCAAGCAGGCTCATCATGTGCTCTGATCGGTCGTCAAACGCCAGTTCTGGGAGCGTGCGAGAATCACGGCGCTTCCTACCGGTCTTTCGTGTTGCCGTCATGCTGCTGGTCGCCAGCAGCTTTCGCGATGCCCTATGGGCAAAACCGGATTTGCCTGTTCGCCGGCCCAATGCTGTCGGAATGAATGGCGATTCTCTGGCAGCGATTGACGTCGCTGTCCAGCAGTCGCTCGACGCGGGAAACATGCCCGGCTGTGTCGTGGTGGTTGGTCGTCGGGGAGCGATCGTCCATTTCAAGGCATACGGTTACCGGCAGTTGGTGCCGACGAAAATCAAGATGACTCCCGACACGGTATTCGACCTGGCATCGCTCACCAAACCGATTGCCACCGCCACCAGCGTGATGTTATTAAATGAACGCAAGGCCATCCAGTTGGATGACCCTGTCGCTAAGCATATACCGGAGTTTGCCGCGAACGGAAAGGAAAACGTAACGATCCGTCAGCTTTTGACCCACCAAAGTGGATTGCTGGCGGATAATTCGCTGCGGGACTATGTGGATTCCACGACCGCGCTGGATCGCATTTATGCCTTAAGACTCAGCTACCCGCCGGAAACAAAATTCGTCTATTCCGACGTGGGATTCATCGTGCTGGGAGAGTTGGTCCGTCGCGTTTCGAAGGAAAACCTTCACGCGATGACTCAAAAAAACATCTTCCTCCCGTTGGGAATGGAGGAAACTGGATACGTGCCTCGTGCCGCGCTTCGCAGTCGCGCTGCGCCGACCCAGCAACGCGAGGGAAAGTGGTTGCAAGGCGAAGTCCACGATCCGCGAGCGCATCGACTGGGCGGAATAGCGGGACATGCGGGACTCTTTTCTACCGCGCGTGATTTGAGCAAGTACGCGCAGATGCTGCTGCTTCGCGGCCGCTACGACTCCGTTCAGATCCTGCTGCCGGAAACCGTTGTTGCGATGACCACGCCACATCCGGTACCAGGCGGAATTCGCGGCTTGGGCTGGGACATGCGAACGGGCTATTCATCCAATCGCGGCCGTTCGTTCTCCGACTCGGCGTTTGGACATGGTGGATTCACCGGGACGTCAATCTGGATGGATCCCGAACTGCAACTGTTCGTAATCTTCCTCAGCAATCGCGTGCATCCCGACGGCCAAGGCTCCGTCAACAAACTCGCCGGACAGATTGGCTCCATCGCAGCAGACTCCATCGACAAACCCTGAACAAGCACAAATGGGGTCAGACCCTCGGTAAGCCGCTGCGGCGCCTGAACCGCCCGACTTGCCTTGCCGGGCCGAATGTTCAACGTCGTAGGCCATCCACTCCAGGCGTTGGCGACATTGCATGTAACCCGGATAACTGGACCGCGGCCAATCACGTGGGTGCTCCACCAGCGGCCTCCTGCCGCGCACGGGATTCAGCGGAGGTGATATTTTGTTTCAAACTTGGCGTGTTTGTCGGGGTTCATGTATTTTTGCAATTCATAGAAGTTTGCTACGGCAGCGCCGAAAGCAAATCCCGGTAGCAATTCCGGTGTCACGCCGAACATCGTTCGAATCGCAAAGTCGGCGTCAAACTTTGGACGCTCCTTGTCTGGTCCAGCATACGCAAACGATTGCCGCTAATAGCCAGGGAGCGACAAACCACGCGACGTGGAGACGATGGGGACGAGCGAGGTGCATTTGATCTTCCTGTTTACTTGTTTAGGTGGTCATGATCCGCTACGACGTATATCAACGTTGCGGCCTGTATCGGTCACGGCACGCGAAAAACGAAGTTTGCGACAATACTGCGGACGTTCAGGACAATGAACAAGCCAAGAAATGAGTAGCGCCCCGGAGCCAACGTCACCGGGGCGCCTTGTCGCTTGAGAGTCGTCGACTTGCAGACGCTCCATTGAGTCATTTAGACCGGTAAGAACACGCATCAACGTCGCAGGCTTCCCGTCCCGCCAATGACGCCGCTAGACTCCATCGTATGCGTGTGCAGACGCTGCAGATCGCGACTGCTATTATCCGTTATCTGTCGGTGGTCCGTTTAGACCACCAAACGCGTTGTCGGTAGGAGGAAATCCAAATCCGCCATTATTTGACGCGCTATCACGAGGCGGGAGATTTAGCCCGCCGCCTGTTGTAGGTTCTGGATATGGACTGTTCGGAAATGCCTCAAAGAACGTCGGAGTTGATTCGACGTGTGTGCCTGATGCAGGTGCTGAGCGAACTGTCGGAGCACTACTTTGGACCGGGCCGTGATCATTCTGAAAGACGACTCGCGTCTGCCGGAAGTTGACAGGTACGAGTCGGCCATGTTGATAGTCGTGGGTGTGCTGAATCGTTCCGGACATACCGTTGGAATGTACCCGGTTCAACACAATCTTTCCGCCGCCAAAAGGGCGGCCATTCTTGAAGGCGATGTTGATAAAATTCCACGTTCCCGACGAGAACGCTCGTTTCCGACTCAACGTGACTCGCCCCCTGGAGTTGTTTGATGACGATGTCATGATTGCCTTGCCGCCACTTGCGCGTGCATCGTCGACAATCCGAAACGACGCAACCGCCGTAAGCCGGCCATGTAAATCCAAGTACATTGTTCCCTGTCGTAGCACGCTCCACGGACTGGCCGGCGATTGCGTGCCATTGTTGGAACCCCGTACTGAATCATATTGCCCGAATCCCATGTTCGGTATGATAAGCGATAATGCGTAAGCTCCGACTCCCAGAAGTGCAATGGAAAATCGGCGGTCTATTTGTTTCTTCATGGTCTTCTCCTTTGTATTACGAGCGGGTTAGTTGTGCTATGGACCAACGATCACGGTATATTCGTCCGCCTTTCCTCTCGCTTCAAACTCAAGCTGCAATGCGGCTGCATGGACCGATGCTTGACCTGCCGTAGCGAAATCATCTTTGCGGACGGTGTGTGGCCAAGGATATCGAACGACGTAGTAGGCCTTTCCGCCGGTTGAGGAACCTGCTTCATGCACCACTGTATTTTTCGACTGAGCAAACTCCTGTGCCGCTCGAAAACTTCCAAATCGTTTGTATTTGTACTTTGCAACGATCTTGACGTAAGGGGATTCACCAAACTGCTGTTCCAACTGATGTTGAAGCACGTCCATTACCTGGATCATTGCGTCCCCGAACAATGTTGGCATGAATCCTGAATGCCCCTCGATTTGCTCGTGGCTCGCCGCCTGGGGTTCGGTCTTCGCTTGTGGGAAGTGTCTGAATTCTTCAGCGATTTCGTTTCCGATCACACTATTGGAATCGACTGTCGTGTTTTGACTGGAATTCGCAGGTCGTGATGGAACTTGGTTTTGACCGCGGTTGCCCCTGTGCTCAGGTGGCTCGAGAAGATGAACGTTGCTTCCCTGAGCTTCGGCTGTTAGTGACTCTTCGGCAAGAATAGATTGCCAGCAGATGATCAGCGTCGCAATCGCCGTCGCCGCGCAACAGAATGCTTTTGAAAATGAATACGACCTTCGTGTCCTTTTGGTATGTTCCATTTTGAACGCCCTTAAACGCGAGAATCTGTGAAACAGCCACATCGCACACAAGGAGTGGCCAACCTGAACGTTAATCAATGTCCGGCCCGCAATCGGCCGCACCGATCCAATTTCTTTCGAGAATTGGCCATGCTATCGACGACGTTGAAGCCGTTGCGGCCGAACCAAAGGCGCGCGGGGCACACGCTTTTCTGCTATACTCTCGATTGCGAACAACGGAGTAGTAAGAACACGGCTCCATCGACTCATTACTTCGGATAGACCAGTGTCCAACGAGGCCAAACCGGAAGATATAGACGACCTTATGGCGCGATTACGGGGTTGCGAGGACGCTGCTGCCGGAATCGTATTTAACCGATACGCGAGTCGGCTGATCGCGTTGGCGCGGTCTCGACTTCAGTTAGCAGTTCAGCAGAAAGTCGACCCTGAAGATGTCATGCAGTCCGTTTTTCGTAGCTTCTTTCGGCGCAGCGAAGCGGGCGAATTCGACGTTGCCAATTGGGATAACCTGTGGACGATTTTGTCTCTGATCACCGTACGCAAATGCGCCAATCAGGGAAAATTCTTTACCCGCGAGCGACGGGACGTACGGCGTGAAGCCTCTCCCGCCGCGGGCGCAGAGGCATCGCGGATCAGTTGGGATCATTTATCCCGCGAACCAACGCCGGACGAGGCGTTGGTGCTCACCGAGACGGTGGAGAAACTCATGGAGGAGTTGGAAGATCGCGATCGCAACATAGTTACGCTTGCACTGCAAGGGTTTTCAGTTCGTGAGATCAGCGAACAAGTCGGATTCGCGGAACGCACGGTGCGGAGAGTTCTTCAACACGTACGCGGCTACTTGGAATCGCTCCGAGATTCGGCTTCAGTCCGATAGGGTGATCCATGGTCGGGCCGTGCGTTTCGGCATAAGGTTCGCCCCCAGCGGGCGAAAACGAAGACCACGCCTACACCATTGGCCAAAGTGATCAATCGATTCGCCGTTTTTCGAATGTGCTTGGCACCAGCTCTCGAAACGAAGGCGGCGTTGATGGTATGCGGCTCACAGTCGTTCGCCTGCTCTGATGCTGGCGGGAGTCCAACGATGTGCTGGATATGCTCGTGAGATAGGAAATTTCGATTCTTTACAAGACTGGTTGCCGAATGAGGTCAGAATGTTGATGAACAGAGCGACACTCTGTCGTGACAGCACTTTACCGGTGACTTAAGATGTCTTGAGACGCCGATCCGCATACTGCCCAAACCAGAAGCTGAACAGGGCACGTCCATGGCTCAAGAAAAGTTACTCTACGACCGACCTTGGCAGTCCCGAGACGTAGTTCTTCGCGATTTTGAAGAAGCTTGGCGCGCGGGGGCGAATCCGTCGATTAAAGACTTATTACAGTACGATAGCAGCGAGTGCAATGCCCTTTTGCCAGAGCTCGTATTTGTTGACCTTGAGTATCGGCTGAAGTCGGCAATGCCCGTGTGCGTCGAGGACTATTGCGATCAGTTCGCGTCGCTCGCCGCCGACCACGATACGCTGGTCGAGCTGCTGATGGCCGAATTCGACTTCCGCCGCCGTCGCGAACCGTCTCTTTCGATCAGCGAGTATCGCGAGCGGTTTCCGCAGATTGCCGACCAGCTCGAGCGCGCGGTGTCGGCACAGGGCAATGAGCCAACTAAGTTCGCTGGATTCAGCGAAACCACAAGTATCCTGCCCGAAGAACTGCGTCACATTCGCGACTACGAGTTGCAGGAAAAGATTGGCGAAGGCGGCATGGGCGCCGTCTACCGTGCGATGCACGTCAACCTGAAACGCGCCGTCGCGATCAAGGTCCTGCCAAAAGATTTGACTAGCGACGACGAGGCGATCAGCCGATTTCGGCGAGAAATGGAAGCCGTCGGTCGTGTCGTTCATCCCAACATCGTACTGGCCCATGATGCAGGGGAGGTCGACAATCAGCACTTCCTGGTGATGGAATTCGTCGACGGTATGGACTTGTCCCAACTCGTTGCCCGCACTGGAGCATTGAAGGTTGCGGACGCCTGTGAGCTCGTTCGTCAAGCAGCCGTCGGTCTTCAACATGCTCACAATCATGGACTCGTCCATCGTGACATCAAGCCGTCGAACATGATGCTCGCGGACACCGGTTTGCCGCAAGCCGACGGCAATTCTGCGACAGTTAAAATACTCGACCTTGGACTCGCCTTGCTGGCGGACCCTCACACGGACGACGGCGAATTGACATCAACGGGTCAATTGATGGGCACGATCGACTACATGGCCCCGGAGCAGTGCGACGATAGTCACGAGGTTACGGCGAAAGCGGATATCTATGGTCTAGGGGCGACGCTTTACAAATTGTTGTGCGGTACGGCCCCCTTCGGTGACCCGCAATACAGTTCGATACTGAAAAAGATGAAGGCGTTATCCGCCGACGAGCCGATTCCGATTCGCGAACGAAACGCCGAAGTGCCTGAGCAGCTTGCTGAGATCGTCCACGGCATGTTGGCAAAAGATCCGAAGGCGCGAATGGAATCGCCGTCCGACGTGGCCACCGCCCTCAAGCCTTTCACTGTTGGGAGCAACTTAGCAGCGCTTCTTCAGAAGGCCCTGGCGAGTCAATGCAGCGCACAGACGAACGTCACTGCCTCGGCGGCGACTGAAGCGTTGCGATCGTATGCGAGTGAGACCAGTCGCTCCGACGCATTGGTGATCACCGAAGCCAAATCATCCCCACGTGTTTCCAATGAGTTCACGACCGAGTCGAATCAGGCGATCTCTCCGCGAGCAAAGTCGTCGGCGCGGTCAGGTCGGCGGAGCACGTTCCTGGCGTTGTGCGGGCTGGCCGTAGCCGCATTGGTCAGCCTCGGGATCGTGATCTCGATTCAAACGGATGAAGGTACCGTCGTCATCGAATACGACGGCAAGTTCAAGGACGAGTTGGCAGTGTCTGTGCTGGACGGCGGCCGAGAGATAAAGGTGCTCGACAAGTCAAATCAGTGGTCAATCGATATCGCCGAAGGCGAATACCGTGTTGCCGTGAAAGGCAGCAGCGACCGATTCGAATTGGAAGATGATCAGCTCACTGTGCGTCGCGGAAACCGAGAGGTTGTCACGATCGCACTCGTCGAACAGGTGGAGGCGATCCGTTCACGAGCCAGCAGCACTCCGCCACAAGAAGTGCTGGCCCATCGCAACTACGCCCTCGAATTCGACGGCGAGAAGTCGCACGTCAAGGTTCCGAGCCTGATCTTCGACGGCACGCATCCTCTGACCATCGAAGCAACCGTCTCCGGGGCTCAATATGTCTCGAGAAACGGGAGTACTTTCGTCGGATGGGACGGAATGGCCAGGCTTGCTATGCGCTCCTCCGGCCACGCACTATTCGACACGAATGGGGCTAGAGCCGGTTCTGAGCCGACTCCCGTTTTCAATCACTCGTATCATGTCGCCGCGGTCTGGGAAGGACGTGACGTGCACATCTACGTAAACGGGCAGCAACAGCAGCTGGTAAAAAACGGACACCTGGCAGGCGCGACGGCAGCCCTGCCGGAAGTCGCGGATGCCGCCCGCCGTTTGCCTACGAATTTCTGCATCGGAGCAAGTTTCGACCCGGACAGGACCGACGAGCCGCTGCGCGGTTTATTTCGCGGCGAGATCGACGAGATCCGTATCTCGCGTGTGCCTCGTTACACCAGCGACTTCACTCCTTCCGATCGCTTCGAGCCGGATGCGGATACGATGGCACTTTATCACTGCGATGAGGGGCACGGCGACAAGCTGATCGATTCGTCGGGCAACGGCCATGACGGCGTCATCCACAATACCCGCTGGCTGATTGCCAGACATCGTCCGATTCCAGAGATTGAGCCGCCGGCCAACGGCGAACCGGGCCTGATACGCAAGTTTTTCGGCCACCGCGACATCGTCAACGCGATGGCGTTTTTGCCCGACGGCAAACACTTGGTCTCGGCCGACAACGACGGGATTCTTCGAAAATGGGACCTGGAATCAGGCCGGCAGGTAGCACGGATTGAAGTCGGTTCGGCCTGTGTCAGGCTCGCGGTACTGCCCGATGGCAAGCGGGTAGTCACCAGCCACTACGATCGACAGTTGCGGATCTCGGATCTGACCGGAAAGGAAAAAGTCAAAGACTGGCTGCGCGACATCTTCGCGATCGCAATCTCTTCCGACGGAAAACGGCTCTGCACGCTGCGACACAACGAAAAGGAACAATCCGACATCGAGCTTTGGGACACTTCAACCCTGGTCTCCATAACGAGCCTCACGGTTCCTGTTTATCACGGAGGCTATCTGGCAGTTGGAAACGACCAAGTAGCATCAGGAACCACTGGATTGGATGCCTATGATTTAACGGGCAAGAGGCTTGTGAGATTCGGCCACCCGTATCCGGACCCAAAGAATTCGTGGGATTATTACAACTCGGCAGCTTGGTCTCCTGACGGCAAATTGCTGGCCGGCGGGCCGCATACGGGATTCGTTGATGTAATCGACATGGCCAGCGGCGAAAGACCCCATCGTTTCCAACACGGGCCGGGTGGAATTGGGTGGGAGGTTTCCGTCGAATTCACACCGGACGGCCGCCACTTGATTTCCGGTTGCAATGACAAGTCCATCTGCGTCTGGAGCATCGCCGACGGCAAACTGGTCCATCGATTTCGCGCCGACACCGTGTGCACGCAGCGCATCGCCGTCAGCCCCGACGGCCGCTACGTCGTGTCGGGAAGCGGCGTTAATCGACACTCCGGCGATTGGCGTGAGTGGGATTTCGACGGCGATTGCGCACTCTACCTCTGGCGGTTGCCAAAGGAAGTCTGGTCAAAGTCCGACGCGACCTCGGGTTCCCAGACCAGGATCAGATAAACGCCGGCGACGGCTTGTGCGCTGCACTTCCGACACCCAGGAACATTCCATCGTTCAAGCGCGCGCAGCGCGAATGTAGCGGCCTTTTCGTCACGCGACGTACGGATTGACCGTAACGGAGACGTTACCCCTTCATGCGACGCGAGCTAGCCGAAAACTGAATGTTGCCGACCGAGATCACGTTCACATGAAAATGCTCGCCGGGTTCGGAACTTCGTAGTTCCATGAGATCGGAGCTATCTCCGACGACCGAGACATTTGCGCTGTCCGTCACGCCGTCTCCATCGACTGAGCGACGGGTGGTTCGCCGCCATCGTCGCGGCGGAGATCGGCGGTCAGGGTATTGCCACTCACAAGCTCAATTGCGTTATTGCCAGCGCCATGCCCCGCAGCGATCAAAGACGTGAGATCGGCGGCTTTGGCATTCAGGCGATTAACCGGCATCGTCGAAAATGAAGCGGGAATCGAACCAAAGAAGATTGTCCCTCCATTCATCATGCCCACACCATTTGCAGACACATTGGCATTATCGATCGCAAGGCTTCCGGCTTCGATGCGAACGGGAAGGGAGAAGTCACGATCCGCCAGCTCTTAACCCACCAAAGTGGATTGCTGGCGGACAATTCGCTGCAGGACTACGCGGATTCGACGACCGCACTGGATCGCATTAATGCCTTGAACCTTAGCGACCCGCCGGCAACGAAATGTGTCCATTCGGTCGTGGGTTTCATCGTTGTCTACAAAGCACAATGTCCCCGTTTTACACGCACTGCAACGATGGAATGGGAATAGTGCTGGTTGGCAAAAACGCGGGGCACAGGCGAAGCTAACCCGTTTAATTCTACGGGTAGGCACGCCCGAAATATCGTGTCTGCATGCCACTGGGAATGTTTATATCATGGTTGAACTTCTCTCGTCGTCGAATTACTCGTTCAGCCATCGCGGAATCTTCGACTAGTTGCGGAAGAACTTCATTACCCAGGTCGTCCAATGCTCGATTCACTTGATCGAGTCGACGAGCGAGATCTGACAAATGCTCCAACATATCATCGCCCATTTGTTGGACGCCGCCGGGCCTTTCTTCAAAACATCCACGGGCCTCTTCTAGTAAATCGTCTCGTTCTTCCAATAGGCGTTTTTGTAAATCCTTGAGATACTCGAATTGATCGTCAATCAATTCTTTGAGTCTTTTTAGCAGTCGTGTGTTATCAAGTACTTCATCCGTCCACCATTCCGCATCTTCATCGGTCCACCAACCGCCCCAATCTTCAACCTGAAGCCCAAATGGATCCGTTCCGGCCAGAGGACGATTGTTCACGTATGCAAATGAATTGGGGCCATCAATGAATCCCAGGGGATCTTCTGAAAGAAATCGCCCGATCGCCGGGTCATAGTAACGTGCCCGGTAGTAGTAAAGCCCGGTTTCGGCGTCAAATTCACGTCCCGTAAACAGGCGGCGAGTGGAATCGCTGGCGTTGCTTTGGTCGATGACGTTGCCATAGGCGTCGTAGGTAATGTGGTTGATGACGTTTCCGGCATTGTCGATCAGATCGCGGGTTGTGCCCAGATGATCGGTCAGCAACCAACGGACATTGCCGGCGCCGTCTTCTTGAGCAAACACCTGATCCACGTTGGGACCGTTCAGGAAACGAGTTTGCAGCATCGGAACGTTTGGCCCCGCTCCATCGTCGTCGAAGAAATCGAGGAGGCCGTCGTCGCGATCGTAGACGAAATGCGTCACGGTTTCACCGCCGGGATCACGTACCAATTTACGAATGCGCCGGTTAAGCACGTCGTAGGCGAATTCGACGCGCTGCGGAACGTGAAAACGGGGACATTCTACTTTAACGGTAAACTAGGCAACTACAAAGTAGAATGTCCCTCCCGTCCCTTTTCTTCACTTTTCTTCATCCTCCTAAAAACCAAATTCATACTTCTTGAGTGGCTTCCAATCCACTGGATTCTCCTCCGGGATGTCAATTCCCTTTTTCTTAAGAGTGATTTGTTCTTCCAGGTCCATCGCGTCCTCCGTTAACAATCGTCCAGCCCGACCTAAGTTCTCTAATTGCTTATCCAATGTGTTTAGCTTTGCTTTATACTTTTGAAGTCTGTCTTCACTACAACCGTAACTCTCAAGTCGCTTTATAGACTTTTCCAGTAGCTCTGATTTATCCCACGCCTCGTTAAATTCATCGCTGATTATGTCTAAGGCGGCTTTTACAATATCCAACTTTGTTTTCAACGCGTCCAGCGATTCCATTCCGAATGGATCCACCGAAGTGAGAGGATCACCTCCTACATAAATAAACGGATTTAGTCCGTCCGAGAATCCCAGGGGATCTTCTGAAAGAAATCGCCCGATCGCCGGGTCATAGTAACGTGCCCGGTAGTAGTAAAGCCCGGTTTCGGCGTCAAATTCACGTCCCGTAAACAGGCGGCGAGTGGAATCGCTGGCGTTGCTTTGGTCGATGACGTTGCCATAGGCGTCGTAGGTAATGTGGTTGATGACGTTTCCGGCATTGTCGATCAGATCGCGGGTTGTGCCCAGATGATCGGTCAGCAACCAACGGACATTGCCGGCGCCGTCTTCTTGAGCAAACACCTGATCCACGTTGGGACCGTTCAGGAAACGAGTTTGCAGCATCGGAACGTTTGGCCCCGCTCCATCGTCGTCGAAGAAATCGAGGAGGCCGTCGTCGCGATCGTAGACGAAATGCGTCACGGTTTCACCGCCGGGATCACGTACCAATTTACGAATGCGCCGGTTAAGCACGTCGTAGGCGAATTCGACGCGCTGCGTATCGGTGCCGACTGAGTCGCTGTCGACAATCGCGATCAAACGATTGCGGTGGTCCCATTCGAACTCACGCATGCCCCCTGAAGAAATGTCCGTGCGGCGGAGTAGGTTGCCTTCGTCGTCATACTCGTAATTGAATGTGCCATCGGATGTAAGGCGATTGCCCGTGTCGGTGTCGTAGCTTGCGTGAAGATGGGATGATTCTCGATTGCCGTTCAGATCGTAGGCGTAGGTCTCGTCGGGTTGACCGGGATCGCTGTGGTCCGCACCGATCAGTCGATCATTGCCGTCGTAAGAATAATCGTTGCGTCCGTCCACGTCGGTAATCGCGGTGATGCGGCTGTCTTGGTCGTATTCAAACATAAAGAAGTTCAGGTCATCCCCGAGAGCGTTTCGGTGCGTCAGGTTGCTTAGCAGGTTCAGACTGTCGAAAGTGTATTCGCTGCCGACAACCAGTTGCGTGCCAAGCAGGTCGGAAAAGCGGTTAATGCCGACAAATTGGCCGATCGAATTGTAAGACAAGTCGACTCGCTTGTCGGTTGTGGCGGGTCCAGTTTGCTGGATTTCCGTCATTCGATTCAGCGCATCGTAAGCATACATGGTCGTGGCACTGGGCTGGCCGCCGATGGTATCGGCAACCGAGACAATGTTACCGAAAGAATCGTAGTCGTAATCCAAGACAACGTTCGGCACGTCCGGCGTACCGATGTTGTCCACGGTCGTAACGCGATCTCGTTCGTCGTAGGTGAACGCTAGCGCACTAAACGCGTCCGCAGTCGTAACGAGATTACTCGCCGCGTCGTAGGCGTAGGTGATTGTGTTGGCAATTGCTTCGTCTGGTTTTAGCCAGGTTTCGCCTATCAATCGATCCAGATCGTCGTACTCGAATTCGGTAATCCGGCCATTGCGATCCGATTTGTTGACCAGATTGTCAACGAGGTCGTATTCATAGTTGATTTCATTTCCGAATGGATCGATTTCTCGTTGCAGACGATTACGGTCGTCGTACAGGTAACGCGTAACGTTGGCGACTGGATCGATGAGTTGTAGCAGGCTATTGTCGGCGTCGTATTGGAACCGGGTTACGCCGCCGTCAGCCGCAATGGTTTCGGTTACGCGGTTCCGCGTGTCAAATACCGTGCGGGTTTGGCGGCCCAGCGGATCGATGACACTTACACGGTTTCCGGCGGGATCATACGAGTAACTCATCTGATTGATTTGAGCATCCGTGACGTGGATCCGTCGGTCCAGCGAGTCGTAGTCGTAGGTCGTCGAGTTGCCGCGAGCATCCGTGATTCTTGTCACGTTGCCGTTCTTGTCGTAGGAAAACGACGACACCGGTGATGTGAGCGGGCCGCCGGGGCCGTCGGGATCGGCCTCGATAATACGTGTCAGGCGATTCAAGTCGTCGTATTCGTATGCCGTGCGGTTCCCATTCGCATTGATGATGGCCGTAACATTGCCGGCCGCGTCGTACTCAAATCGTTCGGTGGCCTCATCGACCGTTCCCAGAGCAAACGTCATGCTAACGAGGCGCCCCAGCGAATCGTATTCATAGTCGGTGACACGCCCCAGCGGATCGGTCATCGTGTCGACCAGTCCCTGTGCCGTATACGTAAACAGCGTGACAACATCGTCCGTCTCGCCGCTTGTGGCATCAGGTTGTCCGATAACTTCCGTGATCGACAGCGTGTTGCCGTTCGCCGGATCGACTTCAAACTGAATCTGCCGTCCCAATTCGTCGGTCATGCTGGTGATTCGGCTAAAGTCCGGGTCGTAACTGAATTGTTGCCCGGTTCCTTCGCGCGTTACACTCTCCGGGTAAACAATCACAGCTCCTGCTGATCCGGGATACATCAAGTCGATAAGCCCGTCCTGATTGAAGTCGGCAGTCGAGATGCGTTCCTCGTTATCACCGCCATCCGATTCTTCATCCCATAGGCCGAGCGCGACAGGTCGTGCAAACTCCAGATCTCCCAAACCAACAAGCACCGTGTAGCCAACAAATTCATCGAAGGCAATGATATCCTGTACGCCGTCACCGTCGATGTTCACGACCTTGACCTTTCTCAAGTCTCCTGGATACCCACCTGTTTGAATGCGGGCGGCCTCGGACAAAGTCCCGCTGCCATCGCCCAACATAATGACGATTTCGTCGTCTCCCTGTTGGTAATCCAAGCCGGCATTCGGGTAGATGACATCCAGAAATCCGTCGGAGTTGACGTCCGCCACGTCGATCGTCGTGGGTGACCAAAAATCTGCCCCCGTATAGGCCACGGGAGCCGCAAACGCCACACCTCCATCGTTCAGAATCACATAAAAAGTGCCTGGACTTCGATCGTCGAACGCAACGACGTCATCCAGGCCATCGTTGTTCAGGTCCCCCGAGGACAAAGATCTAATGTTCGTGCCCGTCATCATACTCGAGAAAGCATTTTGAAAGCTGCCGTCTCCTTGACCTTGTGCCATCGCGACGGAAGCCCCACTGGGGCGGACAATATCCGGAAAGCTATCGCCGTCAAAATTCCCAACCGTCCAGTCACCGCCTCCGCTTACGTTCGAGCTAGGCCCCATGTCGAATGTCCCGTCACCGTTGCCGATTGCAGTGAAAACAGTAGCCGAGTTACCGGCGACTACCAAATCCAAAACGCCGTCACCGGTCAGATCCACCGTACGTAAAGTCTCGCGGCTGGTTGAACCGCCTGTACGAGCGAACGTCGGCGCTGCGAAATTGCCGGCGCCCAGATTCAGGTGAATGAAGGCACCTTCTCCGAGGCCGGACATGCTTCCTCGTAGCGCCAAGTCCGGCAGTCCATCGGCGTTGAAGTCGCCCGTTGTGCCAGAAGATGTGGGTTCGCCGGAGTTAACGAAATCGGGAGTCGCGAAAGTGCCATTCCCTGTGCCAAAGAGGGTAGCAATACCAAGGCCACTTTGGATGCCAAGGTCGATAATCCCGTCGCGGTTCGCATCGATGGGGTGAACCTTATCTCCAAATCCCAATCTGATGACGGATGGGACAAGCTGTTGAGCTGAAAACGTGCGGCCACCGCTATTGAACAGTACGGATAAATTGTCCTCATTCGCGTTTACCGTGATCAAGTCGGTCGCGCCGTCGAGATCGAACTCCGCTGCCGCGACGTGTACTGGATTATCTCCAACGGCTAGATCCATACGCCCTGCCAGCGAGCCGAAGCCGTCGCCGAACAGAACCGTGATGCTGTCGTCGACCCGGTTGGCAGTGGCGACGTCCACGCGTCCGTCTGCGTCGAAATCGGCAACCACGACTGAGACGGGTTCCGTGCCGACGTTGAAGAACGTGGCTGCGGAAAACTGCCCCCCGCCCATGCCCAGAAAAACGGAAACATCATCGCTCTGGCGGTTTGCCGAAATAATGTCGAGCAGCGTGTCGCCATTGAAATCCGCCAACGCGATCCCTACCGGCCCATCGACGGCGCTCAGCGTGGCCGGCTGACGAGCAAAACCTCCGTTCCCATCACCAATAAGTAGAATCAAGCTGTCTGAAGCACTGCTAGCGACGACGATGTCCAACACGCCATCGCCATCGAGATCGCCCGTCGCAGTTGCAGTCGGGAACGCCGTCGCCGAGCCAAGATATACTGTGCTGACGAGTGTCAGCGATCCGTCGGCCGCGCCCAGAAATGTACGTACGTCGTTGATGGTGTTAAAGTCGCCGTCACTAGCACTCGCCGCGATCAGGTCGGCCAACCCATCGCCGTTCACGTCAGCGGTAGCCAACGCATCGGAATAAGCATTGGTATCAATGTACTGTGCCTCGTTGAATGTGCCATCGTCACGGCCGAGTAGCAATACCAAATTGGGCAGGTCGGAGTTTGCCACCACAATGTCGGTCACGCCATCACCATTGAAATCTCCAGTAGCACTCTCGCCAGGAAGGCCCGCCCGGTAGAAGCCAATGGGATATTCGATCGTTTTTTCGCCCGACAATGGCCGGCGTATCGAGACGATGTTTCCCCGTTCATCGTACTCGAAATTCGTCGAATTGCCGCGAGCGTCGCTTGAACGCGTGATCAGGTTGTCCGCGTTGCGTTCAACCGACGGCATGCTGCCTTCGCCATCGGTGGAACCGATACGTTGACCGGCCTGATCGAGAAGGGTGTTCGTGACGTTTCCGTTTCCGTCGGAATAGACCGACGCCGCAGGGCCAAGCGATCGCGCAACTCGGAGGTTGAAGGGATCAGTTGTCGCAGTTGGTGTACATAGACCTCGTCCGTGGGCCGGTGTGACTCTTACAACAGAGCCGTCGGCTAACAGAGCTTCTTTAGCTCGACCATGGAAGTCGTAAAAGCTTTCTTCTCGATTTCCACGCTTGTCAACTTCGGCGGTCATGTGATGGTCCGCGTCGTACTCGAAAGTCCGGCTCGTCATGTCGGGATCGATAATCTGGACAAGATTGCCGGCCGAATCGTAGGACAGGGTCGTGACGCGACCAGCGGGATCCGTAATGGTACTGACGCGGTCCCCTGAGTATGCGAAAACCGTTTGCAGGCCGACCGGATCGATGATCGACATCAGGTGACGGTTCTCATAAGTATATTGCGTTTGATTACCGTTGCGATCCGTCACCGAAACTAGTTGGCCGTTCGCGTCAAATTCATAAACGGTTCGATTCTTCATCGTCCGCGTGAGTGCCCCGTCGCTGTGCTGCATCAATACGGAAAAGTCGCCGGCAGGTGATTCGTAGGCAGTCCCTGGCGCCTTAGGCGGATCGAACAGTAACTCGCTACCGCCGCCGTCAATCAATAGGACCGAGTCGTCGGGATTAACCACGAGTCGCTGCAAGCCAGACAACCCCCATCCAACACCGAAGGGACTGGCTACACTATTCACCACAAGGAAGTCATCCAGGAATGTCGCGCTGCCACCGGCAAAGACCGTCCCATTAAAGCGATACAGTCCTTCTGTTAATGTATATTCGTACTTGCCCGAAGGCTGAGATCGCAAATCAATTTGTAGCGCCGCATCGACGTCGATGAACGTTTGTCCATTGGGAATAGCCCAGAAGTGCTCACCGCCATCGAGCCCATACTGGCCGCGAGGGAACCCCGGCAACTGGAGACGAACGCCGCCGCGGCTGACGGTCAAATCAGCGATCATACGATTGTCCTGGTTGGGGTTGACAAAGCCTTCTAATCCGAAGCGAATAATCGGTCGAACGTCGGCCCGCAGTGAATCGTAGGTTAGCTCCAGCCCGCGCAAGTTGCCTAATGAGTGGTATGCAACGAGTGGATGCGTTTCGATCACTGCCCCAGAATAGAGCTCCACATTTGAATTGAAAGGTCCCTGCGCTTTGCACTCTTCGCATTCGTCATCACTGTCTTGTGGTTCTTTTGCATTCAGTAGCACTGGATTAAGGAAGTGCCAGCTACTGCTCCGAATTCCCCCGGAAGTTGTCTCGATGAGCATTCCGTCCGCGCTGACTTCCGCCATTCCCACGTTGTCAAATTGGCCTGTCGTCGGATTGATGGACCATATATCCATCAAAGTACCTGGCTCCCATCCTGACCGATTGGGCAGCGTTAAGGGCGCCGGAGTCGTGAAGACCATTTCGCCGGGCTGAATCGTAACAACCAGATCAGGTAACAGGTTTACAGGCAAGGCGGCTGGAGTGAAGTCAACCGGTACCTCGGTGATGCTGAGTACGCCATCGAATGGATTGCCTTGGCGATCTTCCAGGGTACCGGCGGCAACAAACACCGAGGCACCGGGAATATTCGGTGTGGTGACTGTAGTATCCTGCGCCGGGTCAATGGTTTGTCCATTGGCCACATCCATAACAGGCAAGTAGATCGGGCGGTCCAGCACATTGTTGACGCCAGGGAACACCTCGCGGTCGTACAGCAAATCGAGTTTCTCGGCGACGAACGGATAGACCTCCGGCCCAGCGAACGACTCGCCGTGAACCTTCAGCGTGTCTGTCGTGCCGCCTGGCGTGAGTGCGATGTCATGGGCGATCAGTTGCCCCCAGATCATCAGCATTGTCGTTGCACCGCGGGCGTTCGGGATCGACGTACTCTGGTCGAAGATCGCGCTACTTATCTCGCGCGCACTTGCTCGACCCGCCCCCGCGGGCGAACTGATGCCGTCACCGTAATCCTGTGTGTAGTCGCTCAGAATGTTCTCGCCCGCCGAACCGAACGACGGAGCGCTCACGTTGTTGCCGGTTCCATCGAACGCCCGAATTTCGCCGGGCTGCATCGCGGCTGCCGAACCACCGCTTGGTGGCCCGGCCGGAATCATGCCGCTGATGAACACGCTGGCCGGCAACGTCATGATGTCCGTGTTGCGGAGGATGACGTCGTTGAACGTCGTCGCGCGGATCTCGTCCAAATCGGCTGGCGTGAATTGGTTGTTCTCGTACCAGAAACGATCGCCGTCGCGCATCCGCACAAACTGGTCGAGCAGGATCGTGTGGAATAGTTCGCCGACCATCGCTCCAGCCACGTGATCCTCCGCCAGGCCGCCGACGATCACGTCCACGTCATCCACGCTGGCGTAAATCGACGCCAGCCCGTTTTGCACGTCGACCGACGAGCTGATGTCGGTAAAGTTCACAGCCGGCGCGAGCCCGACGTCGGTGCGGGCCTGGTTATAGCTCGGCAATCCCAAGTCGCGGCCGCGCTGGATATTCAACGAAATCAAATCCAACCCGCCGGAACCGGGCGGCCCGAACAGGAAGTTCCGCATTGCGTCGATCAGCTTTGCGTCGACTTCTTCGGATTGTTGCGACGACATGCCGCGCAGGTAAGGTTCGATTCCATCGTCGTTGATCGGATCGGGATTGAAAAACGCCTCGCGCAACGTCAACGGACCGCCAGCCAATGTCATCCCGCTCTCATCCAACCGCGGTACTTCTTCGGTCGCGGCGCTGTGGCCGATGCGGAACGCGGCTCCCGAAAACAACCCGTTAATCTGCGGGTCAATGCTGTCGTCGTAGCCAGGATAAGCGGGCACGGCTCCTTCGCCCAACAGCACGGGCAGGAACTCGTTGTACGTAATATGTTGCAGCAGGCCGCCGACCCACCGCCGCGCCAGTTCGTAGATCTCATCGCCTGTCAGCAGCGGGTCGATTGCTGCCAGTTCGTCTGCTTTGCGGTTATGTTCGCGGACCAGCAGCGTTTGCAACGCGACAAGTTGTACGTTGTCGTTGGCCCGCACGTCGCCCGCCACGAACAGGTCGCCGGGATCGTGTTGGCCGCTGTTTTCGTTCTCCAGCATGCCGCCGGGGAAGAACGCCGCGTTGTTAAGCGGGAGCAGATCGCCAGCACTCGTCTTTAGCTTGCCATCGCCCGCCAGCGTACGTAGCGCCGCGGCCCGCGACTCGTCCGATCCGTAGACGACGCTGCCGTCCAAAAACGCCGTGATCAGGTTGGGGTGCTGCCGCGGATTCAGCGTAGAATCGCCGGTCGTAATGTCCTAGCCAGCACGATGCAACTCAATCGTCTGAATTCCCGTGTTGAACGGATCGAAATACGCATCTCCAAACGGAACCGGAATATCGAACGATTCCGTCGGAGCAACAAACGACGGAATTTCGATCGTGTACGAACCGTCGGCCGCTGTTGCCGTTTGGAAACGGCCAAGTTGCAAGACAATGTTTTCCAGCGGCTGTTCGTCTGTGTTCTGCACGCGGCCCGAAATCCGCGTTGTCGTGATCGCGTCCAAAACGACATCCAACATGGCCGTCTGCTGATCTGTGCCTGCACCGTCTGTCGCCGTGATCTGTAGCTGGTATTGTCCGACTTGATCGGGCGCCGGTTCAATAATCAGCTTGTCGGTGGCCAGTGTCAGGTTCGGCAACGGTACACTCGTGTCGATGGAGAACGCCACTGGATCGCCGTCCGTGTCGGTCGCCGACAACGGCACGGTCAGCGTCGCGCCCGGCATGACCGACAGCGTGCCGATTGAATCGAACACGGGAGGGGCGTTCGGCGGACCGACCCGCACTTGGGTGATCAGTGAAAACTGTGTCAGCGACGGGTTATCGAGTTCCAGCACGGTCGACTGCGATGTGGCATTCGCGTTCAGCCCGCCAAAGGGAATCGCCGGCGTGAGATTCAAATACGGATCGCCGGCCGCCGTGGTTCCCGTTGCGTTCGGTACGGTGACGCCGGCGGGCAGTCCCGGCAAGACAACCGCCATCGTGCGGCCGGTCGGCAGACCGTTGTTCTGAACCCGCAACTCCGCGGTATAACGTCCCGACGCGGAATCGAGCCTTCGGTTTTCCAATTCCACCTGGATGTCCGTTGAGACGGTCAGGCTCGACGTGTCGAGCGGATCACCCGCATCGACCAGATCGAGGTTCCGTGGAAACACTGGACTCTCGACTCCCGCTACGGCGACTTCACTAACGATGTTCGTTATGGCGATCTGCGTTCCGGTATCGCTGTCATTGTTGATCAATTGAAACAGCAATCTCCCTTCCGTCAGCTGACCGAGGCTGGTGACGTCAATTTCAACGCTTAACCCGTTGTACCTTACAAGACCCGGCAAGAATTCTGCGTGGCTACCCGACAACGAGAACAGCGCCGTGCCGGCTTCGCCCCGGTCCAGCAGTGTTTGTGATGGATCACCGGGACTCACCAGATAGACAAGAAACGTATCTTCCACCGCAGCTGTTAAGTCGGTCGTATCGAAGTCAGACTCAATGTCAAAACGGATTGTGCGTTTCCCTTCCATTTGCCCCAAGTCCACCAGCACCGACTGCTCGGTCGCGTAATCTGATTCTTCGGCCAACACCGCCGCGTCTGCCGCCGGATCTCGAGTCAGGCTTTGGTCCGTCGCCGCGGAGTTCCCGGCCAAGTCGTAGGCCTCCACGGTCAATACGTGTGTTCCCAGCGACAGCGGGACGCCGTGAATCTGAAACTGACCCGCACCATCCGCCAACACTCGGGTACTGGACTGCGAGACCTGCAAATAGCTATTGGCGTCGGAGAGCCCCTGCAGCGAGATAATCTGCTCCTTCGTCGCATTGTCACCATCGGGATCCGTATCCGATGCTGGGTGCAACATGAAAGTGGGAGCATTTGGCGCGATCGTATCGAGCGTCACGTCGACGGTTTGCGTCCCGATCAATCCATCGTTGGCAGTCGCCGTGAACAAGACCGAATGACTGCCGTCATCCGTACCATCGACGGAGAGCGCGGGATCGAACGTGAAGTTCCCCTGCGCGTCGATGGACACCGTTGCATCGCCACCACCATCGACCCGCGCCTCCAGCAACGCAACGCCCACATTGCCATTGGACACGTTTCCACGAATGACTGGATCATTCGTTACTCCATCATTGTTCGTCCGGCTAAATGGAGCGGTATCGTTCTCCAACGATGCGCTGATGATCGGCGACGTTAGCAAGGTGAGAGACGTTGTCAGATCGGTAACATAATCGCGGGCGATCGCCATGTCCGCGCCATCCACGTATCCATCACGGTTAAAGTCATAATGATTCCCGATCGTCGCGTTCATCTTTCCATTATCGCGCGGGCCGCCGAAGTCGATGCCGTTCACCAAGCCATTCCTGTCCGCATCACCTACAGCGTTACCGACGTAGAACATATCATGCGAAGAAAGCCCGGTCCGCGCGTTGCTGTCAACGGTAATTTCAACCCACGTGTTTTGCAGCGATCCATCTGGCCACGTAAGGTAAATCCGATCCGCGCCGCCGTGTCCCGCGCCTTCGTCTACCGATACCGTGGGCGAAGGACCGGTCGTCCAAGTTTGCAGATCATTCTGGTTTCCGATACGTATTGCGAAGTCGGAATCATCCACCATTGACGGCTGTGCAAGATCCAATACATCAACAACGAGTCCGTTCACTCCGAATACGTAGTTGGAGAAATTCGCGCTCGTCGCAGGGGACGCGAACGCGCTATTCTGACCGGACAACAATGGCTTAACCTGCTGCGCGATTGCATTGTGATCGCCGATCGAATCGAACGCTGAGTTGTCATAGAAGAGTTGGCGATTGACAACATGTGCAGCTAACAGAAGTCGGCTCTCATATCGCTCCAAGAGCAGATGCCGACGACATCGTTTGGACCTGCGCGGGCCCCGTTTGAGACGCGAGGACATGTGAGTAATCCCGTGGGTTACGAGAAGCACTTGACGTGAGGAAACGCCGCTGGCGGCGAACGACCATGTCACACCATTTTGGTATGTATTGTAAGTCCGGCGACTGTTTCACTCAAACCACTTTGTAGGAGACCCATGCACACGAAATCGCTCTGTCGGCCGACGATGCCACCCTGAAGGCGAATATGCTATAGAATTTTGTACCGGGCCCGTGAATTCGCATTGCCTCCAGGCCTGATCAACAGAAGGGTCGCCTGCCGACGTAGCGGACGCGTGCCGGTTGAGCACGGAAGCAGATCAAGTGACGAAAAACCCGCTACGCGTAAGTCATCCCCCCGTTAACCTTCGTTCTCCATTTCGCGGCGCGACATGTCTTCGTGTTCCTGGCGGAGCTGTTCAATCTCATCGGGGTTGGTTGTCTTTTCGGGAGCGGCTGGGGGACAACCGGTCAGCAACAACAAGACCGACAAGGCTCCGATCCGAACAAGTGTGGCAGCTGTTGATTTGTTCATCATGGCAGTTCTTCGTGAGTTTCTGGGTTTAGGGAATTTCAGAGGCTTCGCCGCCATTGCGGGAACCGGCGGCGAGCCAGATGTCGGCGCCGACGTTCTTGCTGACGCTCCGAGCGCTGCCGTCCGCCAAGCCGACGATGACGACACTGGGGTGATAGGCACTGGCCGGGGAGGCCAGGTTCCACCAATCTCCCGAGCGCCAGCAGACGCCGTCGGGGGGAATGATGTGATTGTACCAGTTGCGCCAGACGGTGCCTTCCGTCCAGGGATAGCCGCGCCAGCGCCAGGTTCCCGACCAGGGAATCGACGCGGATTGCCAATCCCGAGCTGCAAACGCGGCGCGAGCCGCAACCGTGTTTCCCGCCGGAGGCGAACCGAATTCGTAACAGTCGTACTTGTTGGGCGGCTGTTGCGCGGTGCCCACGCCGTTCACCACTTCGGCAAAGGCGGCCGTGTTCGACGTGCCGTCGATGACGTCCGCGAGCCGGATGTATTTCAGCGCTTTGTGCCCGCAGCGGTCGGCACTGGGTCCGAACATGCCGTTCCAGCCGTCGGTGTGGCACCAGGTTCCCGCGTTCGCGTGGTAGTTCGTCCAGCCCATGTCCTCGACCTTTCCCGGAAACGGATCGCTGGGGCAGATCAAGTTGGGCGGCTGCGTCCGTGCCGCATTGTAATTCGGTTGCGTGAAGGGGCCTGCCGTCTTCAGATCCAACAGGCTGTACACGGCTTCCATCTCGAAGTACTGCGAGAAGATGGCGTGCGGAGACAGATACGGGGAATTCGAGACAAAGGGGCCATAGTTTCCGCCCGGCAGGCCACGATGGGTATCGTGATAGTTGTGCATGGCCAGGACGAGTTGCTTGACGTTGTTGGTGCAGCTCGTGCGCCGCGTCGCTTCGCGCGCCGCCTGCACGGCGGGCAGCAGCAATGCGACAAGAATCCCAATGATGGCAATCACCACCAGCAGCTCTACTAGCGTGAATGCCAGGTACTTCTGACGAGTCGGCATGGGCAACTCCCACCTGATCAAGGACGACACACTTGCATTATGCGTGACCATGTCCGGTACGTCCACCACAATCGTCATGAGGTGCGCAGAAACGACAGCGCGAGTTCAGCTGGTTAAGGTCCAACGCGTGATCATCGTATTGCGGCCACCTGCCCTTAAGATTAACGAACGATGCGTTCCAGTCCTCGGAATTAGAGACTATCAGCTAGCGCCACGCATCGGCTGCCAGCGTCCAGAGGAATCAACATCCGGCGACACTGCGTCTGCCGCACCAGCGAACCCCAATCCGTCCTCCTCGACCACCTTGGTCTCCAACTCCCTCGGCACGTCGTTGGCCCGAAAATGGAGCACAGACTTTCCAGGTCCGTTCGTTGGAAAAGAAGTACTCACGTCAAATTGCATTCATTTTGGGTGAACAGTTCGCAGGACCCAATCCAACCTGCTTCTGGCGACTACGTCCTTGGCGGGCACGTTGGGGAGGACCTCTCTCGAGAATCTTCCGGCTGTTCTTTTGGGGTAGAAACATTACGTCCCGAATTAACTTGCAGACGACGCATTGTTGTAAGCTACTTACGCTCCGCAAACGGACACAATCCCTGTCGCAGATACTGCGTTAGGGTCGTTCCTCGAAAAGGCGCGCTGTCTTCAATAGCTCGAAGGTTGGACTCGTCCTGCAACCCAATTTCGATTTTCGTGTGAGACCATGCCCATGAAATCGTGTCCTCTACACCGGTCGCGTCTGCGGCGACAACTTCGTCGACTTCATCGCCTGCAAGTCGAGTTGTTGGAACTGCGGCAACCGCTGGCGGCGGAAATCGGCATCGCTGACGCGCAACATGCGGAATTCGATACCGGTACGTCGACGATGTCCTTTCAAGTTCGTCTGACGGAGCCGACCGCAACGCCCGTCAAGGTTGACTATACCACCGTGCCCGGAACGGCCGGCGAAGGCAACGATTACCAAGATGCCACGAACTCGCTGACTTTCGTTCCCGGTCAGACAGTCCGCACGATTGATGTGATCATCAACGGCGATACGGTTGCCGAGAATCACGAAACGTTCACGGTGCAGCTGTCGAATCCCAGTGGAGCCACGCTCGCCGATGCATCGGCAACCGGAACGATCCTCAACGATGACGAAGATGGGTCAATATCGACCATGCTGCAAGGGCAGCCGGCATCCGATCTCTCGAACGGCGTAATCAGCGCCTTCGCAACGATCCGTGGCAGAATCGAATCGGTTGCCTCTGCGGCTGGCGACCTGCCGGTAATCGGCGATCAAATCATGGTGGGTATGCAGCCGTTTCTCGATGATCTGGCTGAATACGAATCGAAGCTCAGCGACAAGATCGGCGGTGTTCATTCGAGCTTCGGCCGGGGCGGTGATCAATTGATCACACTGTTGCGCGACGGCATGTGGCAGGTATCACCGACGGATTCAAGCACCCGGAAAACGTGTTGTGCCTGTTCAATGTCAACGTTGACGGGGACTTCGCTTTTGACGCCTCCATCACCGTGCTCTGCATCACGTTAGGGATCGATCGGTAGATGTATTCAAGAAGGATGGCAGTGGCAACTTGCTGTCACGACAAAGTGCCGGCCAAGTACCTCAAGCCGGACCTATTGATCCTGGACGACATGGGCATGAAGCAATTGCCGAAGAGAAGCGGCGAGTACTTGTTCGAGATCATCATGCGTCGTCACGAACTGCGGTCGACCATGATGACGCCGAACCGTCCGCTGGAAGAGCCACACCAGCACGTACATGTCACGCAGGCCTCGGGCCGCAACGGCCTTCACCGAGAAGAAATCCTCGGCCCAAAGCGTATTGGCGTGCCGCTTCACGACGTTGTCCCAGTTGTCTGAAGTGCGGTCGTGGCCGGGTTGGGTGCCTTCCTCTTTGAGGATGTTCCTCAGGGGCTGCCGGCTGATCTTCTTGATGCCCAGCTTGCGGAGAGCGATTCGTTTATTCTCGGCAATGCAGTCGGTGAGTCGGGCAACTCGGCAGACGATCCGTTCGTTAACGCATTTGACTTCGCGGGACCACGTGACAACCTCTCCACCACCGCCGACGTCCTCAACTTGGACGACTACAATCGCGACGGACTGGTCGACGGTGCCGACATGGCAGTTGCTCGAGACAATACTACAGACTTCGATACATCGCTACGATTGTTCACCCCAACCGCTCCGGCCGCTCCGCAACAAGTGATGCTGACGGTGGTGGACGACAAGGCAGTCGACGAAACCGGGACAAGAGACCATTCATCCTTGCTGGCTCCGCCCTCTCAGAAATTACTGAAAAACCCCGTCACGGAAACACGGCATTGTGATAGCGAGCCAGTCGGGTTCAAGCCGACAGCATTCGCGTCCGAATTTGACATCGATCCACTTATCTCCGATGAACTCTTGCAGTTACTTGCTGAAGCAGCGACATAGCCGTGGGCTCCCCGCAGGAAACACAAATTACGCCCAATCGGCGTATCGCTTTCAGCGGAGAGACGAAGCGATAACAGCCACCAAATATGACAAGATTAAGCGGTTAAAGCAGACTCCCGGCATGCCTCGGCCGACGCGACACGCTCTAGGTGGAATTAGTTTTCATGTGCTCAACCGTGGAGTGGGCCCAGGCGAAATCTCCTCGACACAGATGGGAACTTCCTGGCGTCCGAGCGGGCGAAATTGGAATTGTCATGCCCACATCATTCATGCTGCATGTAACCAACCGAACAAACTCTGCTCACCTTGCGCGAGATCGAAGGTCAATCGCCCTGTGAATCGTGTCAAGGACGTCGTCCAGCCGCTGACCGATGTCTTCAACCAGGAATCGCAGCACAAAGTAACCGTGTTCCTGCAGCAACGCATCCTTGCGGCGGTCACGACGATAGGCATCTCGATCCGAAAAGTGTTGACCTCCATCTAATTCAATCACCAACCGAGCATCAACGTCAACAAAGTCGACCTCCATATTGCCCCAGCCGTCGAACGGAATCGGCAGTTGCACATTCAATTGAAATCGACCTGCTGTGTCAGCAAGCAATTCCAAGCGGCGAAAAAGAAATGCTTCACTGGCACTGCGGGCTCGGTCGATGCCCTTAGCGTCCGAGTCAAACTCTCGGGCGACATGCACAAACAACTTCGCCAACGGTACATCAACTCCGTCGCGTACAAGTCGCCGCACCGTGGCCGCGTAGTCACTCTTCCATTGCGGATCGACAGGCAAAGGGATATCAGTCGGCCAGCCGGGAACGGCGCTACCGGGAAGAAGTACCGTGTAGCCGACCGATTCGTAGCACGTGCACCGGCGATCGAACATCCGCGAGAGCATGGGGACATTCAGATCCGCAGAGTCATAGACGCGAACTTCCGTCTTTCCTGCGGGCAACCGGTGCATTCTGCCGACGTATTGTGCGATCGTACCACGCCAAGACACTGGCAGCGTTAAGAACAATGTGTCGAGACGCGGATCATCGAATCCCTCGCCAATGTACCGCCCTGTCGCCACTAGCACTCGATCTTCGTTAGGCTTGATTCCCGACAGACGCTGGGCGATCGCCCGGGATTCCTTGATACCGGTACCGCCCTTTAGAACGACGACATGGCGAACATGTTTTTCCAGATTTGCTGCAAGTTCGTCAAGGTGCTCCTTGCGTTCTGTCAGCACAAGAGGTGACCGGCCGTCGCGAATGGACGGAACGACGTCTTCGCAGCTCATGCGGTTTCGGTCGCGATCGATATTCAGTTCACTATACAGGTCATGGAATTGGACGCGTGCGTCGTCATTGGCTTCAGATATTGGGCGAAATGCCGTGGGCCGAACGATTACTGAATGCGCAAACGGTCGGGCGATGGCTTCGGATTTCGCATCGACGCGATGTCGGACGGGTCCGCACTGCATGAAGATGATGGGATGATGGCCGTCTTTGCGATTCACGGTCGCGGACAACCCCAAAACGTATCGCGCCTTCGCCTTGCGCGCAACGAGTTCAAAACTCTGCGCCGACAAGTGGTGGCATTCATCGAAAATCACGTGCCCATAGTCGGCGACACAGTCTTTGACGACGCCTTTGTACGCGAGGCTTTGAATCGTCGCGACGTCGATGCGTCCTGTCAGCTTCTTGCGTCCTCCACCGGCACGGCCGATCGACTTTGGCGACATCCCAAGGAAATCAGAAAGCCCTTCCACCCACTGTTCGAGCAACTGCTGGCGGTGGACGATTACGAGGGTATTGACGCTTCGCTTCGCGATCATCCATGTTGCCACGACCGTCTTGCCAAATGCCGTCGTCGCCGCCAAAACACCGGTATCGTAGCGAAGGAGCTTCCGCGTCGCGGTTTTCTGTTCGGGTCGCAACTCGCCACGAAATGCCACGTCGATCGCCGTCCCGCACACGCGCTCGTCACGCACGCGGACTTCGATTTTCAATTCGTCCAGCAAACTCTGTGTGTCTTCAAGGCAGCCTCTTGGCAGCGCGAGGTGATCGTCATCGTTCTCAGCACTGCAGATCACCCGAGGCCTCCCCCAGGTAGGCAATCGCATGAATTGGGCTCTATAGAATTCAGGATTCTGAAAAGCAGCCAGTCGCATCAAACGATTTAGCAGCGCCGGCGGCAATTCCGCTTTCGGTATGTAGACTTGATCGCTCAACGTCAGCTCGAGGCTGGACGGTAGATGTCCTGCCGTTATCCCTGTGGTGTTTTGCCGCGATAGAGCCATCGACCAGGGCTGACTGTCTTCGTCGGTGGCGGGAACCTGCACACCAATCACTCGGCCGCGGTGCAAAGCTCGATTGACCAACTCTTCGACGGCGTCCCGCGACATGCGCTGAACGGATGACAGCAGCGCCCATTGATCATCAAAGGGCCTGCAGTTTTCGTCGATGAAAACGCTATTGCCACATTCACGCGGTCGCTTCTGGAGTGGCAAAGCGATCAGATTCCCGAATCCCCCTCGCGGTAGCGTGTCCTGGTTGGGAAAGAGACGGTCGTAGGAGTCGAACCCGAGATCCGGACGCCGCTCGATCGTTTCAGTTAGAATATAGGATCCGAGACGGCGTGCCAGCGACGCCGGTATCGCCGTCGCGAAGAAGACCCAAATATGTCCTCCAAGGCCGGAACGAGAACGTTCCAGTACGGCCGGAACATCAAGCCGCTTGCAGGTATCGAGCACCGCGATCGCATCGTCTTGCCAATTTGCTTTGTCGAGATCGATGGCCACGAAGAAACACGTGTCATCCAAGAGCATTGGGTAGACACCAGCTACGAAGTCGTTTCCACGTTCGTCCGTCCCAAGCAGATGTCGATGAATGACGTCGTCAGTAACGGGAAGAAACGAGCGATGCTGGCAATTGGCACACTTGACGCGAGGTTTTTCGCAGATCCCCGAAACCCACTCATTGCCGCATACTGGCGAGTAACCAGTTTTCCCTGTGGTACGGCTCTCAAAACGGCGAGGATAAACATCGCCGCGGCCTCGAAATAGCGAACGGAAAAGAGAGATCTTTTCGTTAGGTTGCGATTGCTTGTTCACGCTGCGTGCGAGCATGATAGTACCATCACTCGTCTCGAGCGGATCGCCGGTATTTCTCGAAAACCCATGAAGTTCGTCGATGTACCAACGGCGGCCTGGGCGTTTCGCCCTCGAGCTTTCACTGTCAGCCCACCAGAGTCATGCAGCCTGCTGACACTCATTCGAATTGCCTTGACGATCCGGTGGATCGCGTCTTCGATTTAGAGAAACGCCAGTGATCGGAATCCACCATTCTAAGAAGATTCTATCACGACCAAGACGGCTAGCCAACGAAGTACTTCTGATAGGCTACTACAGGGGGGACTCATCATTGAATCAGCCCTCGGCGGTCACGGGACACAGCACTTTATCGCGGAAGTCGCAGAAAGCTCATGGAGGAAACCGCAACTTGCTGGAAGAGAAACTCGGAAGGGAATACGGGGAACAAGGCTTTTTCAGAGGAGCAGGGGTGAACTCGCTTCGGCAAGAACTGCTTTTCTCAGCAGTGATGCCCAGGCATTGACGGTCGCTAGGCTGAAGCAGTCGGCCGTCTTATTGAAGCTCTGATTCCTGGCACCACTGTGCCGCGAATGATTATTCTGTTTGGACACCCTTGGCTAGAGCGATAGGGGAACGTTGTCGTTGAGTTGCCGGCGACGGGGCACTTTTCGCAGTTGCGAATAAGCTGCGGGCCGCGGCGGTCAAGTGAAAGCGGCGACGGGACTGAAAACTGCTTGTAGTGTCTATCGTTCGCGGTTGACCAGCGACGTTCGAGAACAGTCGCCCAAAGTTTGTAGCCAATTCACTCCAGGACGACGGTGATAGTGCGAGCCGCTCGATAACCTTTGCTGTGCCGGCGGGAGTTGCTCCCCGTTTGCCCGGTGTCAGTTGCCGTGCCGTCCAGTCCAATAGCTCAAGATAGTCGGAAAGGCGGATCGGCAGGAAACCTTTATCGCTACAACGATAGCCGAACCGGTGAGGGCGGATGCTCAGTTCACCGGGACTCTTCTCGAGTTGTAGAGGTGCAAGGAACCGATCGCGG
>CALBSZ010000133.1 GCA_937967665.1 uncultured Planctomycetaceae bacterium | reverse complement strand
TAGGCGTCCAGGTCACCCGCTTAACCCATCACTCGCTGGTTTCCCGAACCATCCCATGGTGATCGTTCCGCCAGGTCGGCATCGCTGTCGATGTCGAATACATCAAACGGTAGGTGGCTCGTAGTCCCGGCGTCGATCGCTGGACTAAGTCCAGTGAGTCTGAGATCGCCTATGTCATCGTTCGCAGACTCGTCGACATGCGCAGTGGATTCATCGTCGCCCCACCCGTCGCCTCCATCGCTTGGCGCACGTACAAATTGTGGATCCGTATCGGTTAACGAGTTGACCACGTGAAAATTCAAAGAGGCGTTTTGTTCGACCGTTTGGCCCTCCCACAAGATTGAATTCTTGAGTGTCACGATCGAGTAAAAACCATCGATCCCGCGAACCTCATTGCCTGTGATCGTGGAATTAATGACCGAGACCGTTCCACTGACGGCGTAGATTCCTGAGGAGGTGAAGCCATACGCGCCATGTATGCTTGAGTTGCCGGGTATGCTTGAGTTGCCGGCAATGACCGAATTCAAAATGGTTAATTGACCGTCGGTACCAAGATAGATTGCCCCGGCCCCGTTGGTCGAATCGTTGCCTGTGACAGTCACCTGGGCCAGGGTCAATTTCGATGAGTGACTAGCGACCGCGCTACCATTGCTGCCGCGCCCTCCGGTGAGCGTCACACCGCTAATCAACGCACCGTATTCAGGCAAGAAATTATCGCTGTTTACATTGAAGATGCGGCTGCGCTCATCTGCATCAATCGTCAGGAGTTCGGCACCGGGCCCGTAGACCGTCGTATTCGAACGAAGGTCCAGCGGAGCCCCGGATAGCACCATCGTGCGGGGGCCCGACGTGAACAATTCGGACGCAAACTGGATCTTGGTCGAAGGCTGCCGCGCCGCGAATTCATCTAACGCCTCGCGCAGCGAAATCAAACCGTCCTGGTTGTCTACCGTATCCTCGAGCGTCGTCACCAGAACGGCATCGTCGTTTAAGAGTTTGACATCGGCAACGACACCGTAATTCAGTGTCCCCATCGCGTTGTACAGTGATAAGCTGAACCATTCGTCATCTTCAAACACGGTGTCACTCACCACGGGAACGGTGATGGTTGCCTCACTCTGCCCCGCGGGTATCGTGATTGTCCCCGATGAGTACGTAAAATCGGAACCCGCTACAGCACTTCCGTCGCGGGTTTCATAATTGGCCGTGACCGTTGTCGTTGCCGGTTCCGAGAGCGAAACAGTGAAGACAACACCGCCAGCACCGGCTGCGTCTTCCGCAATCGTGACGTCGTCCACGGACAATACGGGTTCGGAAATGACGCCTTCCGTTGCCCCGATATCGACGCTTGCACCAACCACTCGCGGTCCGCCCGTCATGTCATTCGTCAAGGCGCCACCGTCCCAATCGATTGCCGACGAATCGTCACCGGCATTCAATGCCGGGCTTGCACTCAGGAGCCCGTGTCCCCACAAGCCGTTGGAATATTGAATTGACTCTGTCAACAGAGGATCAAGCGGCGCTTCCAATGTGCCAATCAGATTCCCGTCGATACCGTCGACTAGGCTGGGTTGTCTGACGCCATTGTCCACCGCGGCCTCCCAGACCCCGTTACCGATCAGGTTATGCGCTCCAGAAATCTGGCCGTTGTCAAATTGAATGTCTTCCCCGAAGGTGAAACCGTTTCCTGCGACAATCGTATTGTTGAGCGTCAGCGAAGCATTCGCGTCGTTTCCGAATATCTGACCGCCGTCGTAACTATCGCTATTGGCAATCGTGCTGTTGGTGACCGTCACAGTGCCGTTGACGTACAGGCCGCTTCCTTCAATGGCTCGATTCTTCGAGAACGCCGAATTCACAATAACGGCATCTCCTCCCGCAATCGCGCCGCCTTGGTCGGCCGAGTTTTCTACAAATGACGAATTGGCAACTTGCAGTGTCCCCGTGTTATAAACACCACCACCAATTCCAAAACCCGTTTCGTTATTGGCGACTAACACGCTTTCCAGAGTCAAATGACCCGCGGTCCAAATGCCGGCACCATGACGTGCTCCACTTTCTGGCCGCCCAATGGAGCTCCCATTCACAATCGATAATGTATCCAGTCCCGCGGTGATACCCGCATCGACAGTTACGACGTGATACGCATTATCAGTAGCATCGCCCTGGACACCAAGGTCTCCGGAGAGCGTAGTCCAATGCCGAACAGGATCACGTTCGTCGAGTGTCATTTCCGTTCCGGCGAAGCCGCCGTACAGTGTCACTCCATGGACAAGCGTGAATGTCGCAGAACGTGCCACGGAGGCGTCCGTCGTCCGCGTCGGCCGGTAAATACCTTCGGCGATCCAGATCTGGTCGATATCGTTGGAGCTATCGACGTCGTTGTTTAGCGTATCTGCGTGCGTCAGCGCAAACTGCAGGTCATCGAATGCCGTATTCCACGTTGTTCCGTCGCCTCCAGACGCCGCCGTTTCATTCACCATGAGAGTCGCCAGCATGCGACGATCCTCGAGCAACTCTGTTGTCAATTGCTGGACGAATCGGCTGGCTCGACGACGCTCGCGATCTCTTCGCCGACGTGAGAATGCCGAAGCCTTTTCAAATAACGAATTCAGTTTCATTTTTCTGCGCGTGGCTGCAAATAAGGAAATGGAACATATTCTGGGCTGCGGACACTCCCGTCATGTCGATAACGATGCGCAACAGCACCTGCAATGATCCCAAGCGGTTGTGCAGAAAGCAATCCCATCGCTCTCAGTGTCCGCGGAGAATGCTGGTTTTTATCCATAGTTCAGCGCCGATGACGATGAGCCGGATCACCAAATGTCGCGACGGTGACAGAGTTCCGTTGGAAGTCGTGGAATAATTCGCGGCCCGGGCGCAACAGATATCAGGTCGCCCAGAGCAAATTGTTTTCAGTGAACCTGTTGGGAGCGTATTCCGTCTAACCAATCAGACACGCGGCCACAGGTGGTCGTGAGCAGCACGAGGACACCGTAGATGATGATCTTACGAACGAGTTTCATATCCGAACGAAGAGGGAAAGGTAGTTTCGCTTACAAAAGTGCGAATACCGCCGCTGTCCGTTTGCGCTTGTGACACTCGACTGAGTCTCGACGGGATTTCCAAAACCCGGTGTCACACGCGACATCGGGTTTTTTATTAGCCGGTCGACAACTTGGGCCGGTCGCTGTGACGCAGGTACCGACGCGCAGCGTTGGTCGGCGGCGGGGTGAAGTATCGCAGACGATGGTTCGAATCCCTTGCCTTCCGCTTGACTGACATGGCTCGATGGTGAAACGGACATCATGTCTCGCTTCTAACGAGATGGTCCAGGTTCGAATCCTGGTCGGGCTGCTTCGAATGCGAAATTGGGAACGCGGAGTATGGAATGACTCGATTCAATTCCGAATCGGTCATTCCGAATTCCACATTCAACATGGTGTCCGTGGTGTATGCGGTAGGCGCGTCTGCCTGTGAAGCAGAAGGTGCGGGTTCAACTCCCGTCGGATACCCTGCGCTGTAGTACTAGGGTCTGGTGCCTGTCGCAAGCTCTGTCGCCGGAGTGTGCCGGATTCGCACGCGAGCCCGCGAAGCTCGAAGATCAGGTTCGATTCCTGGCGGCGACACTCTGGAAGTTTGAAGGGAGAAGGAGGAAGTTTGAAAGAGGCAAACCTCAGTCCCGGTTCTTTTTGCAGATAGTTGTCAGGATGGCGACCAATTCGTTGGCCTCTTTGGTCAATGGTTCGAGCCGTGCTAGTGGCATTACCTCGCCCGCGGCCAGCAGACGTAGCCAGTAGTGAGTTTCGCGGGCTTCCTTGACGGCGAGCGGGTACTTATGCACGAAGTCTTTCTTGCTTTCGCTGGCTTGGCCTACTTCAACGTTCGCACCAATTGAAGTCCCGGACCGCAGCACTTGCTTCATTAGCGTATTCGAAACAATGTCTTCGTTTTCAAGGAACTGACAAAGTCGCACAATCCGTTCAGCAAACGCGAACGTCCGGTCAGGTAAATCGCTCTTCATTTGTGATCCAAGGTTGAAGTTGGGAGCGATCAGTTTAGCAAACATATTTCAAACTTTTAACTTCCTACTTCAAACTTCCAAAGACGCTGGAGCCAGACGGTAAGGCGGCTGCCTGGGGCACCGACGCGAAGCGTTGGTCTGCAGCTTTCAGCGGGTTCGACTCCCGCCGGCGTCTCTTCCAAGCAAGGTCGCGAGATCGTCTGGACCAGCGGCGCCTCGACCCATCCTGTTGGATTCGGGTCGACGTGTTCCGGACATGGATTATGACGATGACGATGTCGTGAGGTTAGCTCAGAGGCAGAGCACCAGACTATGGATCTGGGTGTCACGGGTTCGACTCCCGTACCAACACCACCACAACTGTCGGCTGGTACCCGACGCGAACGCCGAGAGGCGTACCCAAGAGCCCGAGGGAGGCGGGCGTGCGCAGGATCCGCCACCGGTTTGTTTGTCACGTAGGCGAGTCTCTCCGAGACTCGTATTGGTCTCCTTCGAGACCGGACTACAGAGCAGCAACCGGTGGCAGCATGAACGAACACCATGTAGTGCGTGGATACCGCTTTCGCCCGCTGTTGGCGGACGTCTGCCGGTACTGGTGAGCGACGCCACGGGCTGCGGCCCGTCGGGAACTCATCAGCCGACGCAGTCGAAAACCGGCGGCGGTGACCGCTCAAGCAGCACTCCGTGTTTCTTCATGTGATCCGCGAACGTTTCGCCTTCCAGAGGCCTCAAACCTCACAGGCTACAGGCCCCAGGTCAAACGAAGACTTCGGCCGATGACCTGATGCCTTACGCCAAAATGAGACAAGAGTTATTCCAAACAACTACTAACATAGTAGCATACTAAGCCGACAGCCTTCCAGCTTCTTTTACCTGGAAATTGTCGCCTGGAGCCTATTCCATGTTCAAGCGAATCAAGATCCGCAGCTACGAGACGGGGTTGTACTTCCGTGACGGCGAGTTCAAGGGACTCTTGAGCGAAGGTCGGCACTGGCTGTTCGACCCGCTGATGAAGGTCCGCGTCGACGTGGCCAACATGCGCGCTGCGTGGCTGGCTCACGAGAAGCTCGATATGATCGTCAAGTCGGGTGCGCTGAAGGACCGCGCGGTCGTGATGGATCTGAAGGACCACGAGCGTGGTCTGGTCTGGATTGACGGCCGCTTCACGCACATGCTGGGCCCGGGCCTGTACGCTTACTGGAACGGTGTCCGCGACGTGCGTGTCGAGGTGATCGACGTTCGCCAGGTGCGGTTCGAGCACGAGGACCTGAAGGTCATCGCAAAGACCCAGATGGCGAAGCAGTTGCTTGACATCTGCACGGTCGACCGCGATCGCGTGGGTGTCTTGTTCATCGACGGTCGTTACATCGAAACGCTGTCGCCGGGTCTGTACGCGTTCTGGAAGAACGCGGCAGACGCGCGAGTTGTCGAGATCGACACGCGTGAGACCACGACCGACGTCAGCGGTCAGGAGATCATGACGTCGGATAAGGTCAGTCTGCGCATGAATGCGCTGGTCACGTACCGCATCGGCGACGCGCGGAAGGCGGTCAGCTCGACGGACGACGTCCGACAGGCGCTGTACCGCGAGACGCAGTTGGCATTGCGGGCCGTTGTCGGCGCACGGGAGCTCGACGCATTCCTGACGGACAAGGACGCCGTGGCTCAGGAGATCGAGCAGGCAGTACGCCGCCGCGCGGCCGATCTGGGGCTGGAGATCGTATCGGTCGGTATCCGGGATGTGATCCTTCCGGGCGACATGAAGGACCTGATGAACAAGGTCACGGAGGCCAAGAAGGCCGCCGAGGCCAACCTCATCTCGCGCCGCGAGGAGACGGCCGCCATGCGCAGCCAGGCCAACACGGCCAAGCTGCTGGCCGACAACCCGACGCTGATGCGACTGCGGGAACTGGAAGTCCTGGAAAAGATCGCATCGGCCGGCCACCTGAACGTCGTGCTCGGAGAAAAGGGACTTGCCGAGCGCGTGGTCAACCTGTTGTAACCCTCACCCCCTGAGTTCGAGCAATCGAGCCAGGGGGTTTTTTGGCATTTGGCCATACTCAACTTACTCCTCTCAGGCTCGCTCGACGGTCGGTTTCACAGACGGCTGCTCAACCAACGGCAAGTTCTTCAAACTGAGGTCAACTTCATTGTCAGCGAAGCCATGTTGTGACAGGTTCAGTGACCGAAGGACGTGCGCCGTCAGGTAGCTCTGATGCCGAATGGTCGTCCCGTTCTGGGCGGCAATGTCGTAGCTCACTTCGATCTGCATCACCTTGCACATATCAGGAATCGCGTTTTTCAATCACGAGTGTTAGGTCAGTCAGACTTTAACGCCGCGTATTCCCGCAGCATCTGGGCGGTCCAGCCGCGGGAGAAGTCCCAATGCCGGAACTTGGCATCATTGAACTGGCGGGAGTCGTGCTCGGCGACCTTGGGTTCGAGGCCTGTATTCGAGTGACCGGTTTGCGGATGTTGAGCCTGCAGCACGGCTGTAGCCAGCGCTTCGTCGGGCGAACGATCGTGCTGCCACTGCCACGCTTCGGATGGCAAGCCCAGCGGCAGACGCCAAGTCGCTGAGTCGTGCAAGTGACCGAGCCGCTGTGTTGTCATGTCGGTCTCGCCGTCCTGAAATCGAACCGTTCCGAACAGCCGCCGCCCGATCGTTTGCCCTTTCAGCGTTAGTTTGAACGTAGGACGGGCACTCTTGCCCGTCTCCTCGTCATCCGCGACGGGCACTCTTGCCGTCTCCTCGTCATCCGCGACGGGCAGGAGTGCCCGTCCTACCAGTTCTCCGCTGAGTTTGCCGTCCCGCTATGTGATCGAGTTGGCAATCCAGCGAATTGCGCTCGGTTCGCGAGTAAGGTTCACGAATCCCGATGCTTTGCGAACGCGGTCCTTGGTCATCGCGAGCCGCAGCCAGATGGACGGGTTCGGCGGCGGCAACAGCACTCGGCACAACTGTTCCGACTTGCCCACAATTCTCGCTGGCGGCGGCGCGCTGGGCCTGCAACACGGCCAGCATTTGCACCTGAAGAATCGCCCTCTCGCCGACTTGTGGCTCGCGGCCCTGCAGACGATCGGCATCGAGACAGAACAATTCGCCGACGGCCGCCGCCCGATCGACGAGTTGCGAAAGGCTTGAAACGATTCAATTATGGAGATGTGAAATGATCGTTTATCCGCCAGCCCAACGGGCCGCGCGTGGAAGAATTGAATAACGATTGACGACTAACGATTGTTGATGTTTGAAGGAAGGATTGTTCGACAAGTAGGTCTTCAATCGTAGTGAAACTTGCCAGCATTGCCGGACGCAAGGGATTTTGGCGAATTCCAATGCCGTTTGCGGCTTGCTTCGTTAGGTGAATGCTTCGCGGATCACGTCGCCTCCGAGTACGGTGGCGATTTCTTTACGGCCGAAGTGTTCGTAGACCAGCTCGTATTGGTCCAAACCCAATGCGTGCAGCACGGTTGCGTATAAGTCGCTGGGTCGCAGTGGGCGTTCGATGGGCGTGTAGCCAATGGCATCGCTCACGCCAATGCTTTGTCACCCACGAACGCAGCCGCCTGCCAGCCACATGATGCACACACCTGGCACAGGGTCGCGGCATGCTTTGCTGCCTTCCATCGTCGGCGTGCGGCCAAACTCGCCACCCCAAATGACGAGGGTTTCGTCGAGCAGCCCGCGTTGTTTCAGATCGTCGAGAAGCGCGGCAATGGGTTGATCACTGCGTGCGCACATGTTGCGGTGATTGGCAACTAAATTCGCGTGCGCGTCCCAGCCGCCGAGGCGAATCTGCACGAATCGTACGCCCGCTTCGACCATCCGCCGGGCCAACAAACAACTTCGGCCCATCGGGGCCGCCGTTTTATCCTCAAGACCGTAAGACTCAGTTGTTTGCTTCGTCTCTCCACTGAGATCGAACAATTCCGGTGCCGCGGATTGCATCTGGAAGGCCAACTCGTAGGAACGAATGCGGGCTTCCAGTTGCGAATTCTCGCCCAGGCTTTTCAGGTGGCGACGATTAAACCACTCAATCAAATCGAGCTGACGACGGCGCGATTTGTCCGAATAACTGGCAGGCATTTTGACATTGCGGATGCCTTCGCTGGTGACCGCCGTGCCTTGCAGTCGTGCCGGCAGGAAACCGGCTCCCCAGCCTGCCGCTTGCGGCAATTGCATGCCGGCCGCGTTCAGGTTCATCACCATAAACGCGGGCAGTTGCTCGTTTTCGTGCCCTAATCCATACGTAATCCACGCGCCCAGGCTGGGGCGGTCGCCGACTTGCGTACCGGTCAGCGCAATGCATTCTGCCGGGCCGTGAACAGGATTACGGTGATGCATTGTTCGCAAAAGACAGAGGTCATCGACGTGCCTGGCGGTATGAGGTAGCAGTTCGCTGGCCGGAATGCCGCTCTCGCCGTGTTTTCTAAACTTGAACGGCGAGGCCATGAGATTCTTCAGGCCACTGCGCTTGATGCGAGGCACATGCTTGGCAATTGACTCGGGCACGTCCTTGCCGTCAAGTTTGGTAAGCTCCGGTTTGGGATCCCACGTATCGACCTGACTCGGCGCGCCCGACATGAACAGAAAAATCACGTGCTTGGCTTTGACGACGGGCGTCTTCGTGCCCGCAGGTGTTTGCTTCTCGGCACCCAGCAGTCCGTCTTTCGCCAACATGCTGGTCAAAGCAAGCGTGCCCATGCCGAGCCCCGCGCTGTGCAGCATCTCGCGTCGGCTGAATGTTTTTGGAGCCAGATTGTTTTGGGATGTGAATGTCATTGTAGATAAATGAATTCGTTCAAGTTCAGCAGCGCGTGGCAGAAGTCGACCATTCTTCGTTGAATATCGACCGTTCCCTTTTGATCGGGATCGCTTGCAATGGGCGACATCACGAACTGGACCGCACGTTCGCGCTCCTGATCGTCCGGCGGGCGGCCGAGCGCCAGGCGAAAAGCTGCTTCGATCTGGGCTGCAGCGTCCGCTGGAGACGACTCGCTTACGCGCCTTGCCAGTGCCGCCGCCCGCGCGACCACAAATTCGTTGTTCAGCAAGTAAAGCGGTTGCAGGGGCACTGTTGAAACGCGTCGCTCGCCGCAACTGACGATCGCCGAAGCTCCGTCGAACACCGTTTGCACCTCCGAAAGCTTCCGTCGCTGCTGCAGGAGGTAGAGGGTGCGACGAGTCGTCTCAGCGGGCGAGCCTGGAGGCACGCTGGGTCCGCCGCGCGTCAAATTCAACTCGCCGCTGACCGCCAACACCGCATCCCGAATCGCCTCTGCCTCCAGGCGACGCGGCGGGTAGTGCCACAGCCAGTCATTTTCAGGGTCGATCTTCGCGGCTTCGGGCCGAAATTTCGACGATTGCCGATAAGTGCTGGACGTGACGATTAACCGCTGGATATGCTTCGTGCTCCAGCCACTGTCCATCAGTTCCGACGCTAACCAGTCGAGCAATGCATGGTGCTTGGGCCGTGGTGTCCGGACGCCGAAATCGTTCGCGTGATCCACCAGGCCGCGGCCGAAATGATAATGCCAAAGTCGATTCACCCACACGCGGGCTGTGAGCGGATTGTCCCGCGACGTCAGCCATTTTGCTAATGCTGTGCGGGGCTTGTCGCTCACTTGCCGTTGATCGGCAACCCGCCCAAAGACCGCCGGCCAGCCGGGCTCGACGACCGGGCCCGGCACGTCGACTTCGCCGCGAACCAGGAGATACGTTTTTGCTTCGGCCAGCGCTTCCGGGTCGTACGGCAGAGGGTAACGAATGTCGCGCATCTTGAATCGCTGGAGCGACGCTGACCTGGTGGAGGGGGCGTGGAAGCC
>CALBSZ010000132.1 GCA_937967665.1 uncultured Planctomycetaceae bacterium | reverse complement strand
TACGACCCCAAGTGGCAAAAAGCGTGAACGTGGGTGGTGCACTAAAAAAACTGGGCAGTGGCAAAGACGCTCAGGTGTGTTGGGGCAGTTGGCACTAAGGCGAGCGGCAGATGAGGATTTACCCGTAAACCCGCGAGCGGAGTCGCGGGCTACGGCCGGGAACCCGCGAGCGGAGTCGCGGGACTACGACACTTCCATCTGCAACTCGCATTAAGATGACCAATCGCCGCCAACAAATCAATAGATCTTGATGGATTTTTCGCCGTGGTCATGGCGTTATTCGCGCGAAGATAGCAAAATACGAAAGATTTGCCTGAGACTCCAAGTTAGGACCAAACCGGTTTGATGACCCGATCGATCGTAACCCTCGTACTCCTGCTGCTGCCGCTGGGCGTGCGCGCCGACGACAAGGATCGCTACTGGGTGCTGTTTCGCAATGGCGAAGAACTGATCGGCCACGACCTCCGGAACCTCTATACACCGGACAAGAACGCGACCTTGAACGGCCGTCGATTGTTCGACCCGAACAATCCCGCCCTGCTGCTCCACGACCAGCAGCAGGCCAGCGAACCAGCTCGAACCTACGTGCAGTTCACCAACGGAGATATCCTGCTCGGTCAACCGCGACGCTTCGAGCGCGCCGCGGACGACATCCCGGAATCGCTCGTCGTAAGCCTGTTCCCCGAATATCGATCCATGTCGACGCAACCGACCGAGCTGCGGGTGCGTCCGGACATGGTGAAGCGGATCGTTTTGGAATCGGATTCCGCCGCGCGCTACGAGAGCGGCCTGATTGTCACTCGTGACGGCCGCCGCCAGCTGGTGCGTTCTGTTCGCTGGCTGGGAGAGAGCATTCGTGTGCTGGCCGAGGATGGGACGATCCAATCCTACGGCCTGGCCAGCCTGGCTGAGCTCCATTTTCCCGAGCGTGATACCGTCGCGGCGGCCACGATCGACCTGGCGTGGAATGCGCTGGCTAACATCGATCGTCTCGACTGCCTGCAAACCGTTCACGGCGCAAGGTTTACTATCCCGCGGCGGATGTTCACGGACGACCTGCCGACGGACCCTGATCGGAAATGGAATGCGGCGATTGCCATTCAGCCCATTTGGGCGTTGGACGCGATCCGACTCGAACAGCAAACCATCGTTTCCCACGCGTATCGGGACGTCGGCCAAGTGCCGTTGGAACTGCTGCCGGTAACGGCGGTGAACGAACAGCACGCCACACATCATTGGAGTTGGAAACGGAATCAGAGCGTGATCGGCGGGCCGCTTTATTCAGGATCGATTCGGACCGATCAGGGGCTCGGCGTTCATGCTCATGCTGAACTCACGTTCCAACTGCCGCCTGGCGCGCAAGAGTTCTTTACCTACGTCGGACTTGATCGCAGTGTTGCCGAGGGCGGCTGCGTGCAGTGCCGCGTTTCCAAAGATTTGGCTGGTGGTCACACGTTTTGGCAGAGCGGGCATCTTCGCGGCGCGCAGTCCACCACCCGTGCCGGACCATTCAACATCGCCGGCACCACACAACTGGTACTCACCGCCGACATGGCCCATCAAGGAAGGCCTGGCGGCACCGACCCGCTGGATATCCGCGATCACGTCGACTGGCTGCTACCGATGGTCAAGATCGATGCGGCGGCGCTGCCGCGCCTGCCCGCAGATCTGGCTGTCTGGTTTCCACGTCTCGCTGGTTGGGAAGTCGCTCCGGAAACGCTGCCGCGCCTGGCCGTACAACCGGTTTGGGACAAGACAAATGGTCGCTGGCGCAGGGCACTGATTGCCGATGCGAACAAGCCCGGCAAGCAATTGCAGCCGGTCGAACTTTTTCGCGAGATGAAAGTCACTTTGCAGAATGCCTGGCTCAGTTTGGAAGCGGCCCGGGACGCCGGGCAGGATGGCAAGTACGAAATCAGCGTGCGCGTCAACGGCGAACCGCTGGCATCGACGATGAACGGCAACTTGGTCACGCAGGCCTACGCCGGCAAGTTCAATGCGCGCGTCTGGCATCTCGCGCCTTTCCTCGACCAGACCGTGAAAGTTTCGCTCGACGTCGAACCCCAAGAGAATCGCAGTCCCGCGGGGATACTCTGGGGCACCGCGCAACCACAACCATTGATTACGGGACTGAATGGCCGCAGCGGTCCGATCCTGCCCGCGATACCGCTCACGTCACTCACCCCGATCCAGCCGGTGACTGGCGAAATCAAGGCCGGCCAGCTGACCAACGGGGAACCGCTGGTCGTGTACGGAAACCCTTTCGACGCCGGCCTTGGCATCCCGACGAACAGCGAAATCAGCTACCAGCTCGATCCCGCCTGGACGCGATTCGTCGCCGTGATTGGACTTTGCGGAGGCTGGCAGGGCGCCGGCCCCTACAAGATCCTGCTCGACGGCAAACTGCACTGGCAATCGTCGTCGCCTGAAAAGTTTGCCCGCAATCAGCAAGCCCAGCAGATCGACATCCCGTTGCCCAGCGGCCACAAGACGATCACCATTCGCGTTGAGGGCACTGATTCCTACGGAGCACTCGCGGTGTCCGGATTCCTGAAAGAGTCGTCGTAGGCAAGTGGTCCTGGCGGGCGTCAGGGATATAGCGCCGCGCGGACATCGTCGGCATCGATATCGCCAACCAGTTCCACATGTCCCAGGCGTGTGGGCAGCACGAACCGCAGCCGACCATGTTCGACCTTCTTGTCGCGCTGCATCGCCGCCAGCAAGGCCGCTTCGTCCAGCTTCGGCATGTCGACGGGAATGTGCCAGGCACGCCGCAAGTTTTGCTGTGGAGGCGTGAACTTGGCATCGACACGTCCCAGCCTTTCGGCCAGGCGCGATGCACACAGCATCCCGATCGAAACCGCCTCGCCATGCAGGTATTCGCCGTATCCCGTGACGGCTTCGATGGCGTGACAGAACGTATGACCGTAGTTCAACACCGCGCGAAGTCCGGTTTCCTCGCGTTCATCTCCTTCCACCACGTCCGCCTTCAAACGGCAGCAACGGGCGACAACGTGCTGCAAGACATCGGACTGCCGGCGGTTGATCGCGTCGACGTGCTGCTCCAGGTAGCCAAAGAAATCGGCATCCAGGATTACTCCGTATTTCACCACTTCCGCCAGCCCCGCGCGGTATTCACGGTCGGGCAGCGTCGCGAGCACGGCGATATCGATGAGGACGCCGGCAGGCTGCCAGAACGCGCCGACCATGTTCTTGGCGTTCGGCAGGTTGATCCCGACCTTGCCTCCCACGCTGCTATCGACCTGTGCCAGCAGCGTGGTCGGGATCTGGAAGAACGGTACACCCCGCCCGTAGGACGCGGCCGCGAATCCCGCCAGATCGCCAATGACACCGCCGCCAACCGCCACCACAATCGACTTGCGGTCCGTTCCCAATGACCGTAGTTGATTCCAAAGACGGTCCAGCATCGCGACCGACTTACTCGATTCGCCCGCTTCGACCACCGCCAGGTCGACATCCGCTCCGGTTGCCGCCAGGCTATCGGCGGCCACCGTCGCGTGCGGGGTTTCCACATTCGTATCGGTCATCACAACCGCATGGGTGAGCTGGCGGCGGCTGCTTACAAAACTGCCCGCCGACACCAGGTTGCCGTGTCCGATTTCGATGTCGTAGCTGCGATCGCTGAGGTTGACCTGAACAAGCATCGAATCACTCGGCATCATCGAGTCTCTCGTCTGTCGTATGCCCTATTTCGCGGTCTTGCGACGGCGGCCAGCAACCTAGTGCTTAGTCAACGCTTAATCTTAGGGTGGCTGGGTTCGAACGACAGTGAGCTCCCAGGCTGCAAAACACTGGGGGCTCGTTTCACTCGACCCCAGCCACCCAACCCCAATGCTTCTACTTGACAAAGCACTAGCCGATCCGTTCGATATCTTCGTCGGTTACGGTAATGCTGCGGCAGAAGCCGGTATGCGTTCGAACGTATTCCAGTTGACCGCACGACTGGGGTTCGCTGTGCAGGGCCTGCTCGATACGTTGCTTTTCCGCAGGTTCCATTTCGTCATAACCCTCTGGCCACACCGTCTGAGTTTCCATGACCAGGTATTCGCGATAAGGATCAAATTTGTCAGGCATTGAGGCATCTCCAACAATCAGAATTTCGCATTATATCGTCGCCGAAATTGTTTCGACAACCGGACACGGCCTGGGTCGTTTTCCGGCCTGTGGATGCGGGGAATGATCCAGGAACAAATCGTTCGGAGACCGGCGGAGCGAGCTGTAACGTTGCGTTGTCCCACGGTGATTTTCAATGAGCCCGCTGCTGGCGGCACCAGCGGACCAACACGTGTCGCCGTCGGGTCAGTTGCAGCTGGACGCAGCGAACGCAAATCCAGTCAGATTACCGGGCACGGAAAAAGATTCGAAATCTGCCCGATATTTTCAGATTTCTGGCGAACCTTCCTGACGATGGAGCGTCTAGAGTCGTGTGCCAGCGTGTTGTCGGCAGCGGCGGTTCTCCTGGGTTCGCCCCCCGGTAAAAACGTTGCTTGCTTCCTAAACGTCTGGTATACTTAAGGTTAGTGAAGGGAGTGTATTCCTTCATGACGACCTGCTGGCCCATCACCTGATGTGCCAGCCCTTCAAGGTTCTCTCATTCCGCGCGACAGTGCGGGGAGGTTGAGCGATGCGTACGTTACTGAATGCCAACGTATTTACGAATCTGGTCACCGTCCTGACGGAAACCAACGTAGCTGGCAGCGTGCGCGTCCATGGAGCCTCCCGACATGCGCGCATCTCTGCTTCAGGAGCCCCTGGCCGCTTGCCATATTTGCGCCATAAACAGCGTGCGCAACGCCCGGCAGGCCGCCGCGATATCGGCAGGCTCGAACCGATGTGTTCGAGTCTAATCGGATCGCGGCTCGGTTGGCGTCTCGAGCACTCCGCCATCGCTTCCTAAATCTCGGAAGCGGAAAACATCGCGGAACTGCATCAGGACGCTCGGCACAGCGGCCCCTTTCGACGTTGTCGTAGGCACGCTTGCCGAACCGAGGCCGCCTTACTCCCCTGGGGACCGTTAGGCCCCATCCTTTTTGGCAGTAGAGAACATGAGTATGAACACTTTCACAGACGAAAAGATCCGGATGGTGCAGTTGGTCCGAGCGGCTCAGGCAGGTGATCGAGAAGCTTTCGGTCAGTTGTTCGAACAGTTCGAGCGGACGGTGTTCGCCATTGCCTTCAAGCGGTTGGGAAACTACACCGAGGCGCAGGAACTGACTCAGGACGTCTTCATGCAGGCAATGCAGAAGATCGATCAGTTGCGGCAGCCGGAAGCGTTCGCGGGCTGGTTGCGTCAGATCACGCACCGCATGGCCATTAACCGGATCGTGCGGCGCGGCCCGGATCTGCCGACCGAGCCGATCACGCTGGAAGCCACCTGCATCGAAACGGCCACGCCGCTGGCGGCAGTGCTGGAAAGCGAACGTGCAGCGCAGCTGCGAGCCGGACTGAAGCGTCTGGGCGAACTGGACCGCGAGACGCTGGAAGCGTTCTATGTGCGCGGACGTTCGTTGCTGGAGATGAGCGACGAGTTCGACGCGCCGGTCGGAACGATCAAGCGGCGTCTGCACGTGGCGCGAAAGCGTCTGGCCAAGCAGGTCGATGAAATTGCCGTTTAGGCGACGCGGGCGATTCGCCCCGCCGCGCAACGTTGGCTTACCCCCGCTGTCGGAATCTGGGTTTCGACGGCGGGGGATTTTTTTGCGATTGGCTTTCGGGGGCTCACTGCGATCGATCCCGGCCACCCATCACACCAACGGTTCCGCAACCGCAGTTCTTCTTAAGATCCGAGAAGGGTGGCTGTGGTGGAGCGCAGCGACCCCACAGGACTTGGCTTTCGGGGGCTCACTGCGATCGATCCCGGCCACCCATCACACCAACGCGCGATCTGAGACGAAGCCGGTTAGTTCATCTCAGTTCAATGCTCGGGTTACAGGATGTACGTCGTACTCGAAGACTCAGCCACGCTGCACTACGAGCCGCCCACATTGCTCGCCGCACCAATCCCGACGGCCACGGCCATAATCACGAACACTAAAATGTACAAAACAAAGATAACCAGCTGGATCAGGCAGAGGACGCCGGCAATCGTGATCACCGTGGCCAGGTTGGAGAGGGCGTTTTGAATAGCTCCCGACGAATTATTGCGGACGCCGGTTTCCAGGTTCGAGGCGGCTTTGTTGAGCAGGATTCCGATCCACAGCGGCAGCCAGCCGACAATCGCTCCGATGATCGTAACGCAGTAGAGGGCGCCAATGACCACGTTGAAAATGCCCAGGAGCTTGAGCCAGAATTTGGCGCGATGTAAGGGCATGGCCGCGACAACGGCATCGTTGGCGCCGCTGTAAGCTCCTGCCGATTTCAAATTACCGCCACCGAATTCGGAAGGCGTATACGGGTTCTTGTCGGTACTCATGGCAACCTACCTTCCGTTAGCGAACGAGTTCAAGAGTTCCCCAGAGGCTGGGATCTTCCACAAAAGGAAAATCGGGACCGACCGTGAACGTTTGCCAGCCGAGTTCCCGGTCGATGACGGCATAGCTGAAGCCGATCTTGAGGTGTTCATCCGGATCAAACCCGGTCATGGCCGCCGCGGGAATGTGGGCATGCAGCAGATATCCGTCAATCCGCTTTTCACTGTGAATCTTCAGCGTCTTTTCGGCAATCGCCTTGGGATTCTCCCGCGCGCGATGGATAGGTACCATTTCGGCAACCGGCTGATCAAACCGACGACCACCGCCATGCGGCAGGAAGACGAACTGGTGGCAGAAACGGCTGGCCCGGTGAATGTTGTGCGTGTCCCGAGTGTCGACCCAGACTCGCAAACCGTCGCTGTCTTCAATCCGCGAATCGCGACACCACGGCGGTTGCTTCTTCTTGGTGACACGTACCGCGAACGACATCCCCGCTCCGCTCCACGCCGCTCGTACGTCGGCGAACATCGGCCGGTCTTCCAGTTCCCCGAACGAAGGCAACGTACAGGACTTCGGCAAGTCAACGCCTTTCGCCGTCCAGGGCTGATCCTGATACTGGCACGGCGCGGAGAAGCGAAAAAGGAACGTCGGTGCAAGAAGTGGTTCGGACATCAGGTGGTTCGACGAGTGCTTCCGCTGTGGATTATAATTAAATCATTTGCTGGTCCGCAGGGTGCTGTCTTCGCGGACGCGAAGCGTTTAGCCTAGGTTCTGTTTTAACCCGGGGAAGGGTGGCTGTGGTGGAGCGAAGCGACCCCACAGAACCTTGGATTCCG
>CALBSZ010000131.1 GCA_937967665.1 uncultured Planctomycetaceae bacterium | reverse complement strand
GAGAATCTTTACGATTACCCCCACTATTACGACCTGGTCTACGGTTCTGACTGGAAGGCCGAGTTCGAATTCTTGCTCCACTGTTTCGAGCAGCACGCGCTCTGCATGGTAAGCCGAGTTTTCGAACCGGCTTGTGGCACCGGCCGGCTGTTGTTTCGCCTGGCCAAGAAAGGGTACCAGGTAAGCGGGTTGGACCTGAGCAAGAGTGCGGTCGCGTTCTGCAACCGCCGGCTGGCCCGCAGCGGCACCTCGGAACAGGTGTTTGTCGGCAACATGTGCGACTTCCAACTCGACCACGAAGTGGAAGCGGCCTTCAACATGATCAACAGTTTTCGGCATCTTGATAGCGAGCAGGCGGCGCGCGACCACCTGCGGTGTGTGGCGGCGACTTTGGCGAGCGGCGGAATCTATGTGCTGGGATTGCATCTCAGTCCCGCTGAAGGAACCACGACCGACGGCGAATCCTGGTCCGCGCGTCGCGGTCATTTGTGTGTGAACAGCAGCCTGCACTGTATCGATCGCGATCTGGAGCAACGTGTCGAACGCTACCGGATGACCTACGACGTCTACACGCCAACGCGGAACTTTCAGTTGGTCGACGAAGTCGCCTTTCGGACCTACACCGCCGCGCAAATGGCGGAACTCATCGCCAGTGTCAAAGACTTCGCAGTGGTGGAAACGTACGACTTCAGCTACGGCGTCGACCAGCCCATCGAGATCGACGAACGCACCGAAGATGTGGTCTACGTGTTGCGAAAGAAGTAAGCAAGCTTCATAAAATCGACGCGTGGCACGATTCATACATGAACTGCCAACTCCACTGGCGGGAATCGATAAAGCCTTCCATTTTCACATTCGCGCCGTTTCAGCGAACCTATGACGTGATAGAGGGCATGAAGACTCACTCGCTAGCGCGTCGTGCTTGTACTGCTCCGTCAGCGGCCCTTTTTTTTCCAGGCCTTCTTTCGGCTACCAGCTCTGCCGCAATTCGCTCCCCGCTAATCGCTCCCCGCTAATCGCTCCCCGCTAATCGCTCCCCGCTAATCGCTCCCCGCTAATCGCTCCCCGCAATTCGCTCCCCGCAATTCGCTCCCCGCAATTCGCTAACCGCTAACCCCCGCCGCCGTGGCAACGCGAGAATTCGCAGGTTTTCCACGCAACCTTCGTCCAATGAGACGCGATAACACGAGGGTGCTGCCACGATTGGCGGACTGTTCAACGGAAATCGAATCGCTCATGGGGGGACGCTGAAATGTTCCAACGCCACACGAAACGCCGACTTACCATGGAATCGCTGGACGACCGACGACTCTTTTGCACGGATGGGATTTGCGTGTGCGGGCCCATCACGGGCTCCTATGCTGACGGCGACTACGTCGAAGACTTCAATTTAGTCGATGGCATCGATATCGAGGGCACGTATGTCGAAGGCGAGAACGTCCAAGGCGAGAAGGACGTTTGGGATTACAACGACTTCGATCCCAACGATCTCTTGTCACGACTGTCGCAAGCCGCTTCGGATGTTTATGATCTGGAACGGCAATTGCAGAACGCCCGCGATCGCCGCGATAGTGTTGTCAACCGCTCCACATTCGTCGTACTCTTCGCCGATCATGCCAACGACGACCATCCCGACATCAAGGCGCAAAAGGACGCCCTCGTGGCTGAATACGAGAACATCCTCAAGACGATCGCTGAGTTGGAATTGAAACTCAAGGCAGCACGCGAGATTCTGGACCCGTTGCAAAAGGAGTATGACGCCATCCAGCAGCGGGATCGCGAAGCAACGGAAAACCCCTACGATCCCAACTCGCGCGAAGGCAAAATCTGGGAAGCGAATCGATCCTATTGGGAGTCGCAACGCTCGTCGGAGAACTCGGACTTGCAGATTCCCTATTTCCCTCAAGAGGAGAACTTTGGGCCGATTGAACTGCGTGAAGAACCGCTGCCTTCACTTCCGAGTTTCAAATCGCTATTTCCCCCCATCGAGGAAAACCCCGTCTTCGGAAGCTGCCTGCCACTGCCGAAGTAAGATCTCGGCCAGACCACCGCGATTCGCCATCTTCAGTGGTGGAATGTGAGCCGCCAGTTGCATTGTATTCAGGTGTGTTTCACGGTGGGCTCTCCGAAAGCGACGCTTGCAGGCCGCGTTGCGCATCTGTCCTCAGTGGATCGTCCAGTGCGTGTCTAGCATCGCGGCGCCGGTAAACGAACATACGCACAGCTGTCGCAAACAGCGAACTGCGCGAAGGCGGGACTCGCTCAACGCGGGCGAAGCGGTGACGTCGGAAGACGCGCTCGGTCCAGGAAGCGAGACGCAGGCGAGTATCCTGAGCAGGGATTTCAAATACCTTGCCGCGTCGGGTCCGCACGAGCAGGCGGTCGGCGCCCCTCGTGGCCACCACAACCCAGTACTTGTCCACGGTGTACGAGTAGCCCTCGCCCTTTTCCGACGGCGCTACGCATCCGGCAGCCTGACAGGGGCAGGTAGAGTGTCGGGTTAACCGAGCTACGATAAGATCGCCAAGCTTATACATGGGCACTCGCGCGACTCCATTCACGAACCGAAGTTGTCGAGAACTCGACGGATCATCGCGGAAATTACCATGTTTCGATGAAGAGTCGATTTCCCTGTCGTGAAGATTGATCGATCCGCCAACGCAGCACTTGACGCCGAAGGTGGAGGCAGCGCGGGCCGAGGAGCTATGGATGCTAGCAGCGGCGACTCTCCATTGCTGGGCGAGCTGTCAACGATAGGATTGACGATGCCAGCTGGTTAAGTACGGCAGCCATGGTCGGCATGACGCCAGCCCGGGCCTGCCGGTCGGGCTGATTGGATTATTCCGTTGGTAACGGTTGTACCGTCTGCAGCGAGTAAATTCCCCGCAAAAATCGTTCGGGATAAATGGATCTTTCCACTTTGCCTGTCTAGCCTGGAGCTTTAGCAAGGCGAGCTTGCACTGTTTTTCGCGCCGCTGGATTTGGAACGGCAGTTCGATTCGCGATGAACCAGGGCGACTTGGCCTGGCCCACGCAAGGCAACGAGCATGCGGAGATGTAACTTGCCGGCGGACGCTTGCTACGTCGCCGAGCCACTTAATCGACCCCGCGCAGACAGCGATGACAACAACAAATTAGGAGTCTTTCAGATGAAGCGTGCCACAGCGAAGAAGCGATCGCACCGCCACAAGCGTCCCCGAAATTCCTCGTTCCGTCTGCATTGTGAACCGTTGGAAGACCGGCGGCTGCTGGCGACGTTCACTCCCGCCGATGCGGCCACGTTGATTGCCGATATCACGACGGCCAACGGTAACGGTGAAGCGGACACCGTCGACCTGGGTGGGAACACGTTCACGCTCACAGCCGTCCACAGTCTCCAGAGCGGGCTGCCGGTCATTGCTGACGACGGCGCAGGCCATGCACTCACGATTCAAAACGGGACAATCGAACGCGACGCAGCGGCGCCCGCATTTCGCATTATTCGAGTCAATCCTGGCGGCGAACTGATCTTGGCCAACTCAACGATCAGCGGCGGACTTGCCAACAATTCCGGTAGCGGTCACGGTGGCGGTATTTACAACCGAGGTACGGTAACGGTCAGCGAAAGTACGGTCGCGGGCAACACCGCCAGCTCGAGCGGCAATGGCTTCGGTGGTGGTATCTTCAATAGCGGCTCGTTGACCGTGCTCAACAGCACCGTCTCCAATAACACCGCCAGCAGCAGCAATGGCGATTTCGTGTCGGCCTCGGGCGGTGCCATTGGCAATACCGGCACCTTGACGGTCATCAACAGTACTCTTTCAGGTAACAAGGTACGCGACGGAAGCGGCAGTTCTGCCACGAGCGACGGCGGCGGTATCTACAACGCCGGTACTTTGTCGGTCACGAACAGCACCCTTGCGGGCAACGTCGTCAGTAGCGGTGCTACGGGAACTAACCGCGGCGGGGGTATTTACAACAAGGGATCTTCGACATTGCGCAATAGTATCGTAGCCGGGAATATCCGCATTTCCACGACGCCCAGTGATCTCGAAGGCACGGCCCAATCCGCTAGCGCCAATAATCTGATTGGGGATCCGGCCACGTCGGGGGGAATCGTCAACGCAATGTCCGGGAATATCGTGGGCGACGGCGGCGCGAATGTGACCATCAGCGATGTGCTGCTGCCGCTGGCGGATAACGGCGGGCCCACGTTGACCCACGCTCTGGCCGAGAGCAGTCCCGCGATCGATGCCGGCAGCAACTCGCTGGCACTGGCTCCCGATACCAGTCCGCTCAGCACCGATCAACGTGGAACCGGCTTTGATCGGATCGTTAATGCGACCGTGGACATCGGCGCCTTCGCGGCGCAAGCGGTCGTCGTTGTCGATACGGAGCCACCGTCGATCACGGCCCCTCCTGCCGTCACCATCGAAGCGGACGAGGACTCGTCACCAGCGAATACCGGCATGGCGACGGCGACCGATAGCGCCGATCCAACTCCCACCATTGCTTTTAGCGATGTTGTCACCCCCGGCGCCTCACCGCAGGAGTCGACGATCACGCGCACCTGGACCGCCACCGATGCGACGGGCAACCAGAGCTCCGCGGTCCAGACGATCCAGATCGTGGATACGACTCCCCCGGCGATCATCGCTCCCGCCGATGTGACAATTGAAGCGGACGAGGATGCATCACCGGCTAACACCGGGACGGCGACGGGGATCGACAACGCCGATCCGAATCCAACGATTACGTACAGCGATGTTGTTTCACCTGGCGCGTCGCCGCAGGAAGCGACCATCACCCGCACCTGGACCGCTACCGATGCGACGGGCAACCAGAGCTCGGCGGAACAGACGATCCAGGTTGTCGATACGACGAGTCCGGTTGTGGTTGCTCCGGCCGACGTGACTCTGGAAGCGGGCGATGATACCTCCCCCGCAAACACGGGGACCGCTACGGCCACCGATAACGCCGACCCGGCACCAACCCTGACGTTTTCCGACGTTGTCACTCCCGGCGCGTCACCCCAGGAGTATACGATAACGCGCACCTGGACTGCCACGGATGCGACCGGCAACCAGGGTTCCGCCGTGCAGACGATCGCGGTTGGTGATACGACGAGTCCGGTTGTGGTCGCTCCTGCGGATGTGACGGTGGAAGCGGGCGACGATACGTCGCCGGCCAACACGGGCGCCGCGACCGCGACGGACAACGCCGATCCGGATCCAGCCGTGACCTTCGCCGACGTGGTTACCCCGGGTGGTTCTCCGCACGAGTATTCGATCGCGCGCACCTGGACCGCTACCGATGCGAGTGGCAATCAGAGTTCTGCTGTGCAGGCGATCGAGGTCGTGGATACGACGAGTCCCGTTATCGTCGCGCCCGCTGATTTGGTAGTGGGAGCGGAGGACGATACGTCGCCGGCCCACACGGGCACGGCTACGGCAACAGACAACGCCGATTCGAATCCGGCGATTACGTACAGCGATGTCGTCACTCCCGGCGCGTCACCCCAGGAATATCGGATCACGCGCACCTGGACCGCCACCGATGCGGCGGGCAATTCGAGTTCCGCGGAACAGACGATCCAAGTCGTGGATACGACGAGCCCGGCGCTGATGGTTCCTGCGGACGTGACGCTCGAATTCGGCGAAGATACCTCACCGGCGAATACTGGCATGGCTACCGCTGTCGACAATGCCGACCCGTTGCCGACGATCTCCTTCAGCGATGTTCGTGTCAATGGCCCGTCGCCCCAGGAATATACGCTCACGCGCGCTTGGACCGCCAGCGACGCGACGGGGAACATGAGTACCGCCAACCAGATAATCACGGTAGTTCCGGATACCACACCGCCAGTGCTCACCGTGCCTGCGAACGTGACGATCCGTTCGACCGACGATTCCTCACCAGCCGGCACCGGCACGGCGTCCGCGACGGATAAAGCGGACCCGGCACCGGCCATTACCTTTGCGGACGCAGTGGCTCCGGGCGGTTCGCCCATCACACGCACTTGGACTGCCACGGATCTCTCCGGCAATTCCAGTACGGGCGTACAGGTCATCACGATCGACGATACGGTCCCCGAGGCGGAAGTCTATATTGACAGTAGCGGCAACCTGGTCGTCGAACCGACTGCGAGCGGCAGCGACGAGATCATTGTTGCTCGCGGCCATGCCGGAAGACTGAACGTGCGGCTGAATAACACCAACTTCGACGTGACTCCCACAGGCAACCAGATCATCATCCGCGCAGGTGACGGAGATAACAAAATCGTGATCGCGGGCAACCTGGACGATTACGACACGGTCATTACCACCACCGGCAACGGTCGTAACTATGTCGACGGTGGCGGTGGGGCCGATACGGTAACCACCGGGGACGGAGAGGATACGATCCTGACCGGAGCAGGTGACGATGTGATCGATAGCGGCGGCGGCATCGACAACATCGATGCCGGCAGCGGCAGCGACAACGTGAACGCCGGCGCTGGTGCCGACCACGTGGCCGGGGGCGCTGGCGACGACGTGTTGCGCGGTGGGGACGGCAACGATGTGATGTCCGGCGGTGACGGCGATGATATCGTGCTTGGCGGCGCGGGTAACGATATTCTCAGCGGCGGTAGTGGCGATGACGTTGTTGCAGGTGGAGCGGGGAGCGACACGCTGTTCGGCCGCATGGGCAACGATATCTTGCAGGGTGGCGCGGATGGCGACGGCCTGCACGGTAACGCAGGCGACGATCTGCTGATCAGCGGTACCACCGAGGATGACGACGACCCCGCCCAGTTACGCTTGGCGCTGCAAGAATGGGGTGCTAACAGCCTGTCCATCCCGTCCCCGTTCGCCAGCCTCGGCACAGACGGCGCGGTCGATGGGGTCAATGGCGACAGCGGCGGTGACTTCCATGTTGTGGAGGCCGGCGACCGTAACTTCCGGCTCACCGGCGACGACAACCTGCAGATCATCACGTAGCAGAAAGGCAACCTGGATTGCCTTTGAGCCCCGTTGTCGGGAAACGACGGCAGCGCTACGCGGTTTGATCTCGCCGATTGGTCGCACGCCCGCCGTCGCATTGCGGCTGGGAATCCGCCGCGTCGGCACGTACCAGGACTTACGTCCCAGGCTCGCGCCTGTTGTCGCTTCGCGACCGCACCCGTTTCCGGCCGCCAGACGATGGTCCCGCGTCCGTGTCGCGCTGTGTCCCCGCAACCGTGCTGCCGCCACCTGCGGTGCTGTGTCCCTGCCGCCGTGCTCACCTGCGGTGCTGTGTCCCTGC
>CALBSZ010000130.1 GCA_937967665.1 uncultured Planctomycetaceae bacterium | reverse complement strand
TCCTACAATGGCAATAAGCGTCGCTCGGAGCATCCCCAAACAGCTATTCATCCAGATTCTCGATACGATAAAGATGCTGGTCCGTTCGCACGAAGATACCTCGCCCGACAATCGCCGGTGTTGCCTTGATTCTTCCCGCCAGTTGGTTTTCACCCACGATGGCGGGCTTCTCGCCGGGTTGCATGACGGTTACCTTTCCGTCCTCGCTGGCGAAGTAGACTTTGCCATCACCAAACACGGGTGAAGCCGAATAGTTACCGCCGAGCCGCGTTTCCCAGAATCGCTCGCCCGTCTCGGCGTCCAGGCACAATGCGACCCCTTGGTCGTTGACCATGTAAATTCGTCCGTCGACCAAGACCGGCGTCGGCAGTTTGGGCATCTGCTTCCTCGCGCGCCACAAAACGTTTGATTCCGAGACGTTGCCTTTGCCGTCCAGTCGAATCTTCCACAGCTCGGTCTTACCGAAGCCAGTCACAATGAAGGCAGCGTCGGAATCGTCAGAGGCTTTTGCGCGACTCAAGATCGGACACGCGACATTGGCAAAGCCCTCATAACGCACGTGCCACAGTTCATCGCCCGTCAGTGGGTTGTAGGCGTGCGTCTGGTCTGCCGCGACGGTGATAAGTTGCCAGCCATCTCGGAATTTGGCGACAACCGGCGTCGTGTGGGCCTGATGGTTCAATGTGTTTTCCCGGTATGGTGCCGAGCGGTGACGTTGCCAAACGACTTCTCCGTTTTGTTTATTCAGAGCGATGACGACCTTCTCTTTAGGCCCGTCGAACTGGAGGATCAGGAGATTCTGAAATAGTATGGGCGAGCTTGCCGGGCCATGCGTCAACCTGAAGTGCAAATCGGTCGTGCGCCAAAAAACTTTGCCTGTGTCGGTTGCCAGGCAGGCTGTCCCCATGTTGCCGAAGTGAACGTAGACCCTACCGGGCTCGATGACGGGCGTTGGCGAGGCGTGCGTATTTCGCTCGTTGATCCCGCTCGGTTTCCCGGGCGCAAACACTTCGACGTTGTGGATCACCTTTCCGGACTGCTCGTCGACACACAGCGCCCGCAACGACTTGCCGTGCTCGACAGCCGTCGTCATCCAGATCTGTCCGTCCAAAATGACCGGCGACGACCAGCCTTCGCCGGGTATGGGCGTCTTCCAGGCGATGTTTGCATCTTCCGACCAAGTCGCAGGTAGGTCGTCAGCCTCACTTCGTCCCTGACCATTCGGTCCACGAAACCGAGGCCAATCGGCGGCCGAACTTAGCGTGACGAGCACGATGATGATTAATGCTTGCGACAGGTGTGATTGTGTACGAGAACTCATGGTCCTGTCATGATAACATCCGCAAGGCCGCTTTTCACCAAGTCGCTTTGCCGTCACGAAGCGACAACCGAAACGGGGATAACCAGGTTGGGCTGTTTCATTGATACCGTGAACCGCGAGTTCGCCCGCAAGAACGGCAGTTGCTGAAGAAAGAATTAGTATTTGGACGATGGTTCTGGTATGGTTAGGATTGTTATCCGACAGCGTGAATGGGATACGTTCAAGTAGGAGTCAGAATGCACGTCGGGTCAGGTACGGGTCCACAAGTCACGGTGACTTTTCATCGGCGCGAGTTGCTACAGGCCGGGGCACTCGGCGCCTTAGGACTCACTTTGCCGGAGCTACTGTCGGCGCGTGCCGCATTCGCGGGAACAGGTGGGGCCGGATTCGGCCGTGCCAAGGCCTGTATTCTCTTGTTCATGTGGGGTGGCCCGGCGCAACAGGACACGTGGGACATGAAGCCGGATGCTCCTCGGGATTACCGAGGTGAGTTCCAGCCCATATCGACCAACGTTGCCGGCATTCAGATCTGCGAGCATTTTCCGCAACTTGCCCGCCGCGCCGATCGGCTGGCGATCGTGCGCTCGATGACCCACGATAACGTGAATCATACGGCAGCCACTCATTTTCTTTTGACGGGCGAGCCGCCTCCGGTCAGTAAGAAGCGTGAGAAACAGTGGCCGCATATGGGCGCGGTCTTGTCCAAGCTCGCCCGCCGTGAACAGGCGTTGCCGCCCTTCGTGTCGATGCGGCCGACGTTGGCAAACACAGTCCCCCGATTTGTTGAACAAAGCCAGGGGCAATTCGCCGGTTGGCTGGGCGCGATCCATGACCCGATGACGATCGACCAGGACCCAAGCCAGCCTGACTATCACATCGACGGCTTGGAATTGCGCCCTGAATTGGGCGTGGCGCGTCTTGCCGATCGCCGCGCTCTGCTGCGACAGCTGGATCGGCCGATAGCGACCCCGTCGGATCGCTTTGATGCCTTGGACGCGAACGGGAAACGAGCCTTCGAGTTGATCGCGTCCGCCTCCCAGGAACGGGGAGCTTTCGATTTGCGAGACGAGCCGCCGCGGGGCCGCGAGCGATACGGCTTGAACGCGCACGGGCAGTCCGTTTTGCAGGCCCGGCGACTCGTGGAGCGAGGCGTCCCGTTGGTCACGGTGTTCTGGCCCAATGACGGGATCAAGAATGTCAGCGTCTATTGGGATACACACAGTCGAAACTTCATCGACCTCAAACAAAGGCTGATGCCCGTTGCCGACCAGGCATTCAGCGCGCTGCTTGACGATCTGTCCGAACGAGGTCTGCTGGACGAAACCCTGATCGTCTGGACGGGCGAATTCGGCCGCACTCCGCAGGTTGGGCAGCGCAACAGCGATGCCGGGGCCGGTCGTGACGGCCGCGATCATTGGCCAGGTTGTTTTAGCTCGGTGCTGGCGGGAGGCGGCGTGCGCGGAGGAACCGTTTACGGCAAGAGCGATAAGTTTGCGGCCTATCCGGCCAGCAACCCAGTGGCTCCACGCGACCTGGTCGCCACAGTTTATCACCTGCTCGGCGTGCCGGCGGACCAGACGGTTCCAGACCTGCAAGGGCGACCGCAATTCGTGCGGCCCGGTCGGTCGATCCCCGAACTGTTGGCGTAGTGAATGACTTGTCCCCGACCGGGAACGGGCCCGGTGCCTTGACCCGGTGTTTTCGAACCAGCATTGCCGTATCATCGCGCGGCAGAGGATCTTTTGATGAGACCTATCGTAGCAATTCTACTGTTCTCGTTTGCGGGCCAGTCACCGCTGGCCTATTCACAACAGCCGATCGAGAAGGGGGCTTGGGCATTCAAGAATGGAAAAGCCTGGAGGCTGCCGAAACTTCCCCAGCCCGCCGAGTCTTCGCCGAGAAAATCTGAAAGCGGAGTCGCTTGCGAAACCACGCCCGTTTACAATGAAGGAGTCAATGCAAGCGGCGCAGGTGTTTTCTGCCGATGGGAGTTGTTGAACCATGAGCACGGTTAGTTAACCACATATCCAAGTCACCGCCGACGGCGTGGCGATGGTTTTGGGAACGACTACGAAGGTTGTGGAAATCGTTCAAGACCACCTCGCTCACCATTGGCATGCCGAAGACATTCATCGACAGTACCCCTACTTGAGTCTCGCACAGATCCATGCTGCGCTGACGTACTATTACGATCATCAACAAGAACTCGAGCAAGAACTCGACCACCGGCTGCGTCGTGTCGCCGAGATCAAGGGCCGGAGAGCGGATGAGACGATTCAAAACAAACTTCGGCAACTTGGCCACTTGCCATGAGCGTTCCGCTGTACATGGACCATCACGTAAATAAGGCAACGCCGGCAATCGTCGGCCGGACCATCTTCGTACGAACGGACCGGCATCTTTATCGCATTGAGGACCTGGATGAATAGCTGTTTGGGGATGCTCCGAGCGACGCTTATTGCCATTGTAGGACGGGCACTCTTGCCCGTCTTGATAGGTCACGACGGGCAAGAGTGCCCGTCCTACTATGCCTCAGCCGACATCGTGTGCGAGCCCATTCTCTATGGCAATCCAGAACTGAAATCGGTTTCGCTCCCGTGTCTGGGCGGGGACTTCAAGTTCACCGACTGGGACGGCGATGGACTTATCGACCTGCTTTGGCTTTCGCATCCGCGATACAACGACAAGGGCGCGGCGGATGGGCGGTACAAGCTGTATTGGCTGCCAAATGTTGGCACGCCGCGTGACCCCCGCTTCGCGCATTTTGACAGAGCCCATTTACTTTTGGATGACTGGCGTCTGGGCAGGTTCTTTTGCCTGATCAAGGACGACGGCGATGGGCAACTTGCGATCGCCAGCGTGGCCCGCAAGCACAAGAATGTTCCGGCAAACACCCATGGCGCAGTGCACTTGTTCGTCAACGTCGGGAAGCCCAAAGCACCGCGCTGGAAGATCACGGCGGTGACGGATTCACGGAACAAGCCGTATCGCCCAGGGTTCGTCGGCCCGGGCGGAGTCGACGCCGTCAGTCTCGATGCGGCCGATCTTGACGGAGATGGCCGAGAAGACCTGATATTGGGAACGAATCATCAAGACGTGATGAAGCATGCCTTCGGCGCGAATCCGAAAACGCATCACCCCACAGCCGGTCGCATCTACTTTGCCCGCAATGTAAGTGACAAAGGTCAATTGACTTTCGACCCGCCGCGCGCTCTCGCCGCGGGAGAAGATCCGATCGAATGCTTTGGATTTGTTTATCCGTTGTGCGTCGATCTTGACGGCGATCGGCGTCAAGAACTGGTCGTCGGAGATCATCAACCAGGTGTACGAGTTTATCGGAACGTGTCTGCGAAGGGACTGCCGAAATTCGAGTTAGCCGGGAGTCTGAAACTAGACGGAGGGACCGAACCAGACGCAGAGGCCTTTCATCTGGAAGCCGCCGACTTGGACGCCGATGGGCGAGTCGAATTGATCGGGTCCACCTATTTCGGCTCGCTGGCCTTCTTTCAGCGATACAGTAGGACGGGCACTCCTGCCCGTCAACCCGATCGACGGGCAAGAGTGCCCGTCCTACCCAAGGCGCAGTCGCTCGTGAACGGTTGGAAGTCGATCGGCCGTCTGGCGATGCAAGCAACCCCCACGACACCACTGCGCGGTCCCGGTATCTCGACGCCCGAGCCGGTGGACTTCGACGGCGACGGAGACCTCGATTTGTTGCTCGGCGCAGAGCCCGGCATTCCGATGTGGGCCGAGAACACCGGCAGCGATGCCAACAAACTCCTTGCCCCGCCGCGAAGAGTAGAGCGGATCGACGGCTCTGCGCTGATAACGCATTGCTTCGAGTTGGGTGACGGTTCGCATCACGGGGCTTGGGAATGGTACGGCGACCGTTGCGCGCCGCGCGCCCGCGATTGGGACGGCGATGGCGTGCTCGATATTGTTTCCACCACAATGGGACGCCGGCTCTACTGGATGAAAGGCCGCCGCGTCGAAGGTGAACTGCGATTCGAGAAGCCGCACCTCTTCACGCTCGGTGGCAAGAAGCTGGTGCATCCACATCGTACGCTCCCCGACGTCGTCGACTGGAATAACGACGGGTTGCTCGACATTGTCGGATTGGATAAGCACAGTAATCTGGTCATTTATTTGGGCAACGGAACGAGCGATCTCGCATCCGTGCGCGCCTTGAAAACCACAGAGAACAAGCCCGTTTGCGCGGCATTGAAAATCAAGAATCCAAGTATCGACTCCAGTCGCAGCGGCCGCACGGGCATCGCGGCCGTGGATTGGGACGGAGACGGGCAGTTGGATTTGATCACGCATAAGCATTATTTCGAAGGCTGGGTGCTGTTTCATCGCGGCGCCGGCGGGGACCGATTTGAACCGCCAAGAAAGCTATTCCATTTCTTCAGTCATTTGGCAGGGCCGAGCGTCGTTGATTGGAACGGCGACGGGCGGCTCGACATTCTCATGGGCGGAGATTGGCGGCGCATGTCGGGTGTGATGGTCAGCATGCCCACGGACGACCGCGGGCATTACTTCGTGTACGACGGCAAGTCGCTGCCAGTTGTAGGACGGGCACTCTTGCCCGTCACAGGTGAAACGACGGGCAAGAGTGCCCGTTCTACAAAGAACACGTTGTCCAAAAATCGTCCCAACGTGCTCTTCATCGCGGTTGACGATCTCAATGACTGGCTAGGCGTGCTTAAAGGACATCCGCAGGCGCGCACGCCCAACTTCGACCGTCTCGCCGAGCGCGGCATGTTATTCACTCGCGCCTACTGCACAGCGCCCGCATGCAACCCTTCACGCAAAAGCGTGCTCACGGGCATGCGGCCGTCAACGAGCGGACTCTACTACAGCGGCAAACGGATCCGCGACGTGCTGCCCGATGTGGTCACGCTGCCTGAGCATTTCAAGAAGAATGGCTACCGAGTCGAAGGGGGCGGCAAGGTTTTTCACACCGGCATGAACGATCCGCAGTCGTGGCACGCCTATTTCAAACAGCCGAAAGATCCTGAGCCTCGACAGCGCCCGCACATTGGCCTCGGCCTGCATCAATTCTGGCGCTGGCAACCGCTGGAACATTACGACGATCGCGACATGGCCGACGGAAAGCTTGTCGCCTGGGCCAGAGCGTTTTTGCAACGCAAGTACTCGCAGCCGTTTTTTCTCGGCGTTGGTTTCTATCGGCCGCATATGCCGTGGCACGTGCCCAAGAAATACTTCGACCTCTTTCCGCTGGATTCGATCGAACTGCCGGCGACGAAGCCAGGCGACGTGAACGACTTGCCGGGATACGGCCTCTGGCTGGCACGGGAGCGAACCGGTTTTCATGACGCCGCTGTGAAACAAAGGCAATGGAAGCTCGCCGTGCAGGCGTACCTGGCCTGCATCGCGTTTGCGGATGCGCAACTGGCCAAACTGATCGATGCCCTGGACGCGTCGCCGCACGCCGAGAACACGATCATCGTACTGTGGAGCGATAACGGGATGCACCTGGGCGAGAAGGAACACTGGACGAAGTGGGGCTTGTGGGAACAGGCAACGCGCGTGCCGCTGATCGTCGTCGCTCCGGGTGTGACCAAACCCAACTCACGTTGCGAGACGCCGGTCAGCTTGCTCGACCTGTATCCAACACTGGTTGACCTTTGCGATCTGCCTCACGTTGAGCGGCTGGAAGGTGAAAGCCTGCAACCACTTCTCCAGGACCCTCACGCACGGAGAGTGACTCCGGCAATTACGACTCACGGCCACATGAATCATGCGGTTCGCACGGCGCGCTGGCGGTACATTCGCTACCGCGACGGCAGCGAGGAATTGTACGATCACAAGAAAGATCCGCGTGAATGGTACAACTTGGCTGGTAACGTTGAATATGCGGAGTCGATTCGCGACTTGCGCCGATTTCTGCCAGCGGTAAACATCCCCGACCCGCCCTATCGTGATCGCAAACAGTACTGGCCCGTTGATCCATCGCCCGATGATGTCTCGGACTATCCGGCTATCAAGAACAACAAATAGATGTTTAAAAGCAACTTTGGCAAATCGAAGCGTCCGCCCGGGCTCCTTTCGCAGTTGTTGCCAGCGGTCGCACTGTGGATTGCTTGGGCTGGCTGCGAAGCAAAAGCGCTTGCGGAAGAGCAGCCGGCAGCATCCGACGTACTCTTCATCGTCGTCGCACCGGGAATCACCTCACCGGGCAGTCGCTGTGATCGTCCCGTCGATATGAGCGTTCTCTACCCGACTTTGCTGGAACTATGTGGTTTGCCGGACGATCCCCAGTGTGACGGCCAGAGCATCGTGCCGCTACTGCGAAATCTCGACATGGAGTGGAGGAATCCTGCGATAATGACGTACGGTCGTGGCAACCATGCGGTGCGGAGCCCGCGCTGGCGGTACATCCGCTACGCTGATGGCAGTGAAGAACGATATGATCACGAAAAGGATCTGCATGAATGGAACAATCTCGCTGGCGAGGCCGCTTGGGCGGACGTGATCGAGGAACATCGCAAATGGCTGCCTCGCAAGGAAGCGAAACAAGTTGCCGATCTACGACCATCGAAAGCCGAGGCGAGGAAGATTCCGTGAGATATTGGCCCGTTGTTATCTTTAGCTCGCTGTTCGTGTGCGCCGTTGTCGGTTCGCTGCCAGCGAGAGCCGATCGGCCGCGACCAAATGTTCTCACCGCTGACGTTTGCGTCTACGGCGGGAGGTCGGGGGGTGTTGTCGCGGCTGTGCAGGCGCAGAGGATGGGCCAGTCGGTGATGTTGCTGGGGCCGGGAAAGCACTTGGGCGGTATGACATCGGGCGGCCTCAGCGCCGTGGATATTGGCGATCCACGCAGTATCGGAGGGATCGCGCGGGAGTATTTCACAAAACTGGTAGCGACGTATGGCAAGGATTTGAATTGGGATCAGCCGTTTCGCAGCAAGGGCGGACCAGCGACTGGTGGCGCGTATTCGATCGAACCGCACGTGGCCGAGCGGGTGTTTGACGCGATGGTCAACGAGGCGGGCGTGAACGTGCTCCGAGAAGCTCGCTTGAAGTCGGTCAGCAGAGACGGCACAGGGATCAAGGAAGTGATCCTGGATGACGATCGCGTCGTCCGTGCGAAGATGTTCATCGACACAACCTACGAAGGCGATCTGATGGCCGCTGCCGGTGTGACGTACACGCTGATCCGCGAGGGCAACGCCAAGTATGGTGAACGCCATAACGGCATCCATTACACGCCCAAGTACCAGCCGCGCTGGAAACATGACCGGCCGCGGGCCAATGGCCGCACTCCCAGCGGACAAGGTGTTTGGGATCGTGATCTGCCGCTCGATCCGTACATTGTGCCCGGAAGGCCGGAGAGCGGCCTGTTGCCACTGGTGCAAGAAGGAGACCCCGGCAAACAAGGGGAGCCAGCGCCCGGAGTGCAGGCGTACTGCTTTCGACTGTGTTTGACCACCAGTGACGATCGGCTGCCGATCGAACCGCCTGCCGATTACGACGCTCGCAATTACGAATTAGTTGCTCGGTTCATTGCGGCGTGCCAGAAGATTGGCGACGACATGGACCTCCGCTGGTTCAGCAAACACGATCCGCTTCCAAACAATAAATGGGACTTCAATACCGCGACGTTTGGCGGCAACCTCCCCGGCGCAAGCTGGCTGTGGCCGGAAGCCAGTTACTCGCGTCGCCAAGAAATTGCCAAACGAATCGAGAACTACCATCGCGGCTTGCTGCACTTTCTCGCCACGGACGAGCGAGTCCCGGAAAAGGTGCGCAGTCAAATGCGTCGCTTCGGGCTGCCGCGCGACGAGTTCACCGACAACGGTGGGTGGCCGCACCAGATCTATATTCGCGAAGGGCGGCGGATGGTCAGCGACCTCGTGCTGACCGAGCATCACACGTTTGGCCGCAAGGCCGCACCGAAGTCGATCGGGCTCGGATCCTATGGAACCGATTCGCACGAGATCCGACGGATTGTCAAAGACGGCGTGGTGACGCGCGAAGGGAAGGTCGCCAGCGGACGCGGCGGAGCGCCGCCGTATCCGATTGGCTACGGCGCGATCGTTCCCAAGCGGACAGAGTGCAAGAACTTGTTCGTGACATTCGCGCTTTCTGCCAGCCACACCGCGTTTGCCAGCATCCGCATGGAACCGGTGTTCATGGTGACCAGTCAGTCCGCAGCGACGGCCGCTTGTTTGGCCATTGATTCGGAAGTTGCCGTGCAAGCGGTTGACTACGAAACACTGCGATCACGACTGGTTGCGGACGGCCAGGTTTTGACGTGGCCACCGGCCGCGTCGGTGAAATCGAGTGCGATTGTGCCCCGCAAGACGACTCCGCTGGAGAAACTCGCTGGCATCGTCCTCGATGATGCAGACGCGGCCTACACGGGCCAGTGGGTTACCAGCGATGCACAGCCGCCCCTTATTGGAACGACCTACCAGCACGACAACAATGCCGATCGCGGTCGAAAGAGTGCGGTTTTCGCGCCTGAAATCAGCACGGCTGGCAAGTACGAAGTGCGGTTGTTGTTCACGACGCACGAAAACCGCTCGACGAAAACGGCCGTGACGGTCCAGTGTGCAGATGGCAAACGAACTGTCACCGTTAACCAGCGTCAGTCAGCGCTAGTCGATGGAGTCCCTCGCGCGTTGGGCGTGTTTCGTTTCGACGCCGGCAAGTCGAGCCGCGTTATTATTTCCAATACTGGATCGGATGGCTTTGTCGTTGTCGACGGTCTACAGTTAGTCCCGGTTGAGATTGCGACGCAAGAGCGGGCGGGCGAACGCCCGTCGGGATTTGTTGCTGCAGGAAGCAGCGATTGATTATCACGAGAATGCGCAGGAGACTTGCGGGTATGCCGAGTCCAATAAGGAATTCTGTATCAGAAATCGCGAGACTTCTGTGGTCAGGGAATCCGAATTCGCGCGAATCCGGCTACCGGATAGTTCTTCTGTTCTTGTGCTTGTCCGTCGCGTGGCCCGTTTCAACGACGAATGCCCAATGGCCGGGATTTCGTGGTGGGTTGCTGCGCGATGCAACGTCGAGCGAAGAAGTTGGCTTGCTGCAGAACTGGCCGGACGGCGGGCCGCCGCTTGTTTGGAAGCAAGACAGATTGGGGGATGCGGCGGGCACGCTGGCGGTGGTCGATGGCGTTATCTACACGGCGGGGAGCATCGAGCGTAGAGCGTATTTGCATGCATGGCGGTTGTCGGACGGTGAGCAAAGCTGGCGAACCGAAATCGCCGGAGCCAACACAGTAACGCCGACGCCAATGGTCGATTCGGGAAAGATCTACATCCAATTGAAAGGGCGCGTGCACTGCCACGACGCCGAAGACGGGAAACCACTTTGGTCGGCGGAAGTTATGAAACTGGTCGATGGCGACAAGACTTGGAAAGATCGCACGCACTACGGCAGTTGGCACGGTTCGCCGATTGTGGCGGACGGAAAGGTGTTCGTGGTTACCGGGCATCCCGAAGGGCCGGTGATCGCGCTGGACCAGAACAGCGGTAAGAAGCTGTGGCAATGCAAAGGGCAGCGCGAAGCCGTCAATCGAGGCTGGTCATCGCCGATCTTTGTGCGCCGCGGTTCGACAAAGCTTGTAATTGCTCAAACTGCCTGGCCCGTGCTGGGCATCGACGCCGCCGATGGAACGGTCTATCGGGAACAGCAGATTCCTGGTCCGGGTTAGAACTACGACCTCGGTAATGCCTTGTGCAACATTCCCGTGTACGTTGACGGCCGATTATTCTGCGCGACAGGCTACGGCCCTGTCGTCTGGACCACATTCGACCTGGCCGCCGACGGCACGTCACTGAAGAAAGTCTGGAACAATCCCGCAATTCATCCCTTCCAGGAAAGCATCGTTTGCATTGATGGAATGCTGGTTGGCACAGGTGACGTAACTTGGGAAGATTTCGACGCCAACCCGGATCTACTCGTCAACGGCAAGCCGCTCCGCGACTGGCCCGATCAAAAACAGCCACCGCCGCCGGACCGCCGACACGACGAGCGGAAGAAACGAACCTTTCATTTCTACGATCGCGAAGCCGGCGGACGAGAGCGAACAGGCCTTGTATGTCAGGACTTGAAGACCGGAAAAGTTCTCGGCGTCCGGTACGGCTTTCCCCGCATTGGTTTTTCGGGCTTGATGATGGCCGTAGCCGACGGCCGGATTTACGGCGCCTGGAGCGACATCTGCGACGAAGTTTGGCTGATTGAACCAACCCCAAGCATGCAAGTCCGCGGATCGTTTCAAATTCCGGAACCTGATGAGCGGCCCGCCGACCAACCGTTGATCGCCATCGCCCACGGCCGCTACAGCGCACCGGTTGTCGCGGATGGCAAGCTGTTGCTTCGCGTCCGAGATCAGTTGTTTGCTTACGACATCCGAGCGCCGAAGAAATAGCTCCTTCGCACGCACGGCGCGATACTCGCCGTTCCCACCAGGAAGTCATTTTCTCTCGCCAAGACACACGCAAGACAATTGTCATGAGTGTTAATCTTTCGAGGATCATGAGTTCTATCTGAGTGACATCACTCAGCAGGCTGCTGAGCTAACGCGAGCAAGTAGGTCATCAGGTCGTAGAAGTCGTTCTCTTTCATCGTGCTGCCGAAGTTGCCAGGCATGGCCGACAATAACGACTGGTTGCGTTCTTCAATCTGAGATTGGGGCACACGCAACTCGCGGCCCTCTTGATCGGCCATCGTTACGTGGCCAGCATCTTCACGGAGTACCAGCCGTGAATCGTCGGCTGCCAGCTTCTGAATTTGTTCGTCGGTCAGCGCATCGAGCCGTTGCAGAATCCACAAGCCGTGCACGCGTTGCTCCGGCGAACGTTCGTCTGTGAACAGTCCGCGCGTCGCGTCGACGGCCTCCCCGCCAAAGCAGTCGACAACCTCATGCGCTGCCAGTGTGCGAACTACCAGACTCGAGTCCCCAAGATGTTTCAACAGATCCTCAAGCGATGCACGCGTCAGGTCGCCCGGCGGCAAAGGCGAGTCGCCTGAGCGGTCCTCGCCGCGATAAACGATGCGCCAAATGCGGCCGCGCCGGCGATCGCGCCGCGGATGCGTGAGGCTCACTTCGCAATGGCCGATGATGCAATTATAGAAATCGGCCACGTAAAGAGCGCCATCCGGACCGACTTTCAAATCAACCGGGCGGAACAAGGGGGCGTGGCAGGTCAGAAAATCTGGTTGCGGGTCGAGTTGCAGAGTCGAGCCGCGTACGTCCAAACGATCACGATGCACCCGCCCCGTCACGGGATTGCACAAGTAAATCTGATCCCGGTAGTCATGCGGGAAATGGTCGTCCGCGTAATAGGCCGGACCGCAAATGCCCGTCGAGCCGTGGCTATGATCGATCATCGACGGCATCAGGCCCAGCCGGTCGCCCCGTCCGCGATCACCAAATGGCAGACAAGGCTCAACACCCAATGGGGACGGAAAGAAACAGAAAACGAATGCTCAGCACGGCAAGCTCTCATGGGTTTACTCTCCTCGTCGCCTCGGCAGTTGCTCGAAGAGAAATACTCCTTTGCGATTAGAAACAACCACATCGATCAGATCGTCTCCGTTGTAATCAACTGTCAGGAATTGAGCTCCCACGCCGCTGCGCATGTCGATCGTGTGTTTGGTCAACTTTGGCGGCTCGCCCGCTGCGGTATCAATATCGTAATAGGCAAGTTCGCTGGGCATGTCAGCCAATTCCGGCTTGAAGCCGTGAGCGAAGAACCGCCAGCCTACAACCATGAATCATCCGAGCTGGCGGATTGGGGATCAGGCAGAGGCGCGGAGATCGCGGAGAAGAATTGGTGTGGGGGATCACTTCAGCGGCCAGACGCGGATTTCTTCTTTGCTGCCGGACACGAGCAGGCGCCCGTCGGGACTGACGGCCAGGCAGAGCACGGCTTGGGGGTGCGCAGGGATCGTCCTTGACAACTTGCCGGTGCCCGCGTCCCAGATGCGCAGCGTCCTGTCTTCTCCGCACGACACGATCTGGGAACCGTCGCGTGTGAACAAGACCGATGTGATGTCGGCAGTGTGTCCGCGGAGTGTTTTCAAATCGTCGCCTGTATCGGCATCCCACAGTCGCAGCGTGTCGTCCCAACTGGCGGACACAATTTGCTTTCCCGATGGACTGTACGCAGCCGACGTCACGGTTTCGCTGTGGCCGCGGAGTGTCCGGACTTCATCACCATTATCGGTATCCCAGATCTTCAGCTCGTTTTCTCCGTCGCCGGTCAGGATCCGCTTGCCGTCGGGGCTGAAAGCGGCCGTCGTCACGTCGTATTCGTTCCCTTGCTGGAAAGTGAGTAGTTCCGTGCCATCGCGCGCGTCCCAGATCACCAGTGTGTCGTCGGCGCTGCCGGATGCCAGGTACTTGCCGGTGGGATCGAAGCGGACGACGGTGACCGCTTCCTCATGCCCCCGAAAATCGTGGAGCAACTTGCCGCTCGCCGCCTCGCAGACCTGCAGTTCGCCATCGTAGGTTCCGACGGCGATCCGCTTACCATCGGGATGGAAGGCGACCGCGGTCACGGCACCGTCGTAGCGACGCAGCGTGAGGGACTTGCCGCCGGTTTTGAGATTCCACAAGCGGAGCGTCTGGTCGTCGCCGCCTGACACCAGCCACTGGCTGTCGGTGCTGATGGCCAGCGACTGCACCCACCGCTGGTGGCCACGGAGCGTATGCAGCGGGCGGATCTGATCGGCCGCCTCCTCTGCTCGCGCAGCCGCGCAGGACAGGACGACAGTGAGCAGGAACATTCGTCGAACCATCGCGATACTACTCGTCAGACCAGCAACTCGGTGATTGGCCCCTTGCTTTCCTTGAACGAGGCCACCGGACAGCGCAGCTGTTGCAGGATCCTCAAGTACAGGTTCGAGGCCGACCGCTCGCTGCCGTGCCATTTCAAATGCTGGCCGTGGCGGAAGCCGAGCTTATTGCCGCCGGCCAACAGCAACGGGAAGCTACTGCCGGAGTGGCTGCTGATCTGGGAACCACCCAGCAGCAACACGGTGTGGTCAAGCAATGTTCCTTCGCTGGCTTCGATCGACGCCAGCTTGTCCATCAGCCGCGCCAGGCAGGCGCAGTACATTCGGTCGCGGAGTCCGATCAGCATGGTATCGGGGTTGTCCACGCCGCAGTTACCGGAACCTTTATGGTGATAGTCGTGCACGCCGCGAGTCGGCGCGCCGGTCTGCTTGGCCCAATCCTTATACTCGTCGTAACTCGGTCCGGCTTCGCCACCCAAACTCTGCGTGACCACGCGCGTCATATCCGTTTGGAAAGCGAGCGCGATCAAGTCCATCATCAATTCGATATGTTCCTGCATGCTCGACTTTCTCTTGGGCTCCGTCCGCACACTCGCTTCGTCGAACTTCGGCCGTCCCTTCTTGAGAATGCTGTCGCGGTCGTCAAGTCGCTTTTCCACTTCGCGGATTGAAGTCAAGTACTGCTCCATCCGCTGCTGGTCAACGTGGCCAAGCTGGCGTTGCAGGTCCTTCACGTCGCTGACGGCCGTGTCCAGAATGCTGCGGTTCAGGGCAATGCGGGCTTTGGCCTGCTTGAGATGCGAGGGATCGGCCGGCGGAAAAAGGTTCTCGAACACGTAGCGGTAGTCGCTGGTGGCAGGGATATCCACGCCCAGCGCGTTACGCGACAGCGTCGCGCCGCCGACTCCCGATGTCCAGGAAAGCGCCAGCGACGGCAGGTATGTCGGGCCGATGTACTTCGCTGCCACCTGATCCATCGACACGGTATTCGTCAAGACACCGGGAGTAATATTGATGTTATGCCCGGTCAAAAAGTTGTAGGGGTGCGGGTGACCACTGATCCGGCCCTCAACATGCGACAGGCTGGTGAGCACACTGAACCGGTCGCGGTGATGGGCCAGCGGTTGATGCGACGGCGAGATCGTGTAATCAAAGCCGGTATCTTCGGGAAACCAGTTGTAATGGTTGATACAGCCGGGAATGTAAAAACAGGCGACGCGACTCGGATCACGCTGGCCTTGCGCGGCGGCCAGCGTCTTGCCGGACATGATCTCCAGCCAGGGCAGTGCAATGGACGCACCCAGACCGTGCAGGACCGTACGGCGAGTGATCGAATGGGCTTTTGAATTCATGGTTTGTCACCTGTTTACCGTATGAGGTTGGATTGAAATTGGACTCTCGTATCTGATTCCAAGAACACGCGAGAGCGAACCAAAGCCTTCAACAAATCGCCCATAGCGTATTCTCGTTCGGATTGCTCTTTCATGATACCCCGAATCGTCGCCAAATCGAGCACGTCGGCAGGCTGACCGGTTCCGTAAAGGGTGATTTTCTTCAGTAAACCGCGCACGATGTCGTCGAGATAGTGCTGGACGAGCAATTCCTTGCACTCGTCAAAACTGACAAACTCTTCCCCACGCGGCAGTCTTCCCGCGGCGTCGACGGGCCGCGTCTTGCCTTCGCCGCGCCATTCGATTTTGCCATCCAGTTCGGCTCGGTGGTATCGTTCGTGTTCGACATCCCGCCAACGGCCGCTCAAGTCAAAATTCTGGAATGCGAAACCCAGCGGGTCCATCTTCGTGTGACAGACCGAACACTTGCTGTCCTGCTGATGCTGGACGAGCAGCTCGCGAAAGCTCTTTCCCCGGTTGGCCCTGTCGAACGGCAGCAGTTCCGGCACTTCCAGCGGCGGTGGCGGCGGGGGATCATCCAGGATGTGGTTGAGCGTCCAGGAACCGCGATAGATTACCCAGTTATCGCCCATCCAGCACAACATCGACTGGATGCCCGCGTGGCCGAGCACGCCGCCGCCGCGAGGATCTTCCTGGCCCGGCTTCAGTGCGACCCGTCGCAGTTCGCCGCCTTCCAGGTTCGCATATCCATAATGGATGGCCAGGATATCGTTCATCATCGTCCAGTCGCTGCGGATCAACTCGCGCGCCGGCCGATTATCGGTGAACAGTCGCGAGACGTACTGGATCGTTTCCTCCTTCATCGACTCCTTGAGATGCCGGCCGAAGCGGAAATCCTGCTTCTTGAAGTGGGACATGGTCAGCGTGATCGGCTGGTCCATGTTCAGCCACTGCATCACGAACGGGCGAAAAAAGGCGTCGCGGCGCGGATCAGCAAGCAGCCGGTCGACCTGGGTGTCAAGCACTTTTGGATCACGCAATTTTTCAGCGGCTGCCAACGCACGAAGTTCGTTGTCAGGGGGCGCGCCGATCAGCATGAAACTCAATCGTGAAGCGATGGCATGCTGGGCCACGACCGGATCAGCATCGGCAGGGGAAGCCAGGTAGCGGAAAGGTCCGCCCATGAGCACCGCTTGGAACGCGGAACGCAAGGCATCGTCGAACGAAAACGATTCACCGCGCAGCTGCCGATACAGCGACAAGAATTTCTCCTGTTCCTCCGCTGCCACCGGGCGACGCCAGGCACGCTCGATCCACAGTCCAAGCAGACGGCGAGCGGTCGCGTCGTTGTCCCGGAGCCCCTCAAGTTCCGTCGACCACTCGGCTGGCGGCCAGGCGGCACGATGGTCGTAGTCGACCTCGATCGACTCGACGACAATCAGCGGCACCGGTTGCTGTTCGGGCGACCGCAGCACCTTGCGGTCAAAAGCCGGTCGGTAGACGCCGATCCCGCCGGGAATGTTGTCCTCCGGCTTGCTGCGATCGTCGTTTTCGAAACCGTCCACGGCATACGGCACTTCGACAAACGATTGCAGCATGATCTTGATGACATCGCCTTCGATTAAACAGTCTTCCATCCGCACGGCGTAAGTCAGTGTCTGCGCCTGCTCCCCGATCGGCCGGTAATCGATGTAATTGCCGCCCACCTTGACCCACAACATCGGTAGTGGCAATCCCGGCAGAGGGCGTTGCGCGACGACACGCAAGGTCATTTTTAAAGCCGCGCGCTTGTCCGCGGGCGCGGGCACGGCGATGAACGAATTGCCGCGGTCCCCAGTCCACTTGGTCGGCAGGTAGAGTCCAATTCCCTTCTTGCAGGGAAGGTTCTTGGATCGCGTGAAGATTCCCGCGTCCTTCCAGTTGGCTTCAAGGAACTTGTAGTAGTCCTTGAACTCGTGCTCACGGAAATCGATACTGACCTTGCGGTCCCGATCAGGCTCGATAAACCGAATGCTCTCCACCGCCCGCTGTGTGACTTCCAGCCATTGCGCTACCGAGTCCGCTGCGTCCTGCAGCGCGACCGCGCCCGTATCGAAACCATCCACCTTGGCGTCTTCGGGAAGACCGGCGCCGAAGTCGATCGGCAAGTCGGTCAGGTCCTGTAACGCGGCCGAAAACTCGCGCCGATTGAGTCGTCGCTGCGAACCCGCCGTGGACGTCGCCTGCTGCATAAAGCGATCAATAATCCACGTCAGGATCTGCTGTTTCTCGGCGGCACTTGGCTGCGATTCATCCTGGGGAGGCATCTCGCTGCCAGCGATCGCTTCATGAACCATCGTCCACAACTGCTGGTCGGAATCGGCGAATCCCTCGATTCGATCGAAGCGAATCTGTGCGCTCTGCTCGTCCGCCCCGTGACACCCCATGCAGTACTTGGCCAGTAGCGGCTGCACGGTCTCCTGGTAGTCCGCCCACAGCGGGCTCGACGCGCCCGCCACAATCAGCAGGCACGCTGTCACGACTCGCAAAAACGGCTTGGGTAAGTTGCTAACGACAGATGTTAGAAGTAACGTCCCAGGTTTCATATCTCACATTGGCAGCAAAAACTGGCCATCCAGGTTTTAATTCGGGCAACAGCATTCCGTTCGTCGCGAGCACGTCGTACTTTCGCGCCAACTTTGCGGCAATCCGCCAAAATACAAGCACGCAGCGCGAGCAAGTGTGTCCGGACGTAAGTGACCCACTCGCTTGCGCTTCGAGCTTGTATGACGACGAAACTTGGCACTGTCGCACTACGTAGTATGGTCGGCCAAGTCGCTCGCGCTAGCTGGCTACTCCGGAACAACAACCGTTACCTGACTAATTTCCGCTCTCAGGAAAAACAGCCCAGGCAATTCATTCGGGCTCCACATACTAGCTGCAACCTGTTTATATTCCAAGAGTTGCGACATATATTAAGAGTCGCCACAGCCCGTTTTGGCAGGTTTCAGGAATCCGTGTACCCATCAGGGCTGATTTATGGTTCATTGGAGATTAGTAGGAGGCAGCTCTCGCCAGGCTGGCGTAGCTATTTCATCTGTGAGGATCGAAGTGTGAATTGGATCTGCAAGTTTCTCCTGCCCTTGATAGCACTCGCCACCACCATCGGGTTTGCCGGCGAACCGAACGCCGTTGCGACTCGCCGGCTCACGTATCACGCCGACATTGAACCGATTATCACTGAGCACTGCCTCGATTGCCACGATGCCGGCCAGGCCGACGGCGGTTTGCGAGTTGACTCGTACCAGTACTTGCTGCGCGGCGGAGACGAAGCGGGGCCAGCCATCGTTCCAGGAAAAATCGAGGAAAGTCCACTCCTCGATTTTCTGACCGGCAAACGTGCTCCGCGCATGCCGAAACAACGCAAGGCGCTGTCGGACGACCAGCTCGCGATGATCCGCACGTGGATCGCGCAGGGCGCGCCGGCAGGCCAGCCGCAACCGTCGGTCTCGTTTTCCACGGAGCAAATCGAGTTTTTTGAAAACAGCATCCGTCCGCTTCTGTCGCGGCACTGCGTTGAATGCCACGGAGCGGATAAGGCCAATGGCAATCTGGCGCTTCTTTCGCGCGAAGACCTTTTGCGCGGCGGCACGCAAGGTCCCGCCCTGGTGCCGGGCAAGCCGAAAAAGAGCCTGTTGATTTCCGCCGTCCAACACGCGGGAAAGCTCCGCATGCCGAAGAACGGAGCGCAGCTTGACGAGGCATCCATCGCGTTGCTCGAGGAATGGATCGTAAGGGGCGCGCCGTGGCCGACCACAAACACCGCCGATCCACCCAAGATCCGCACACATTTTGCCATTTACGATTCGGACCGCCAGCACTGGGCCTTCCAGCCGGTCGTTCGTCCGGAACTGCCTGCGGTCGCCAACCAGGCCTGGCCCACAGACGACCTGGATCGATTTGTTCTGGCACGCCTGGAAGCGGAACGGCTTGAACCGGCCACGCCAGCGTCAAGGCACAGCTTGCTGAGGCGGCTGTCGTTCGACTTAACCGGTTTGCCTCCCGCGCCGGAGGATCTCGCTACGTTTGGCAGCCAGGCGGACTCGTCGCTGGCGGCCTACGTTGATAAGCTCCTCGAATCCGAAGCGTTTGGCGAACATTGGGCTCGTCACTGGCTGGACCACGTTCGCTATCGTCCGAACCCGGGGAAGTCCGAGTCCGACGACCCGTATCGCCAGTGGGTGGCCAGCGCTTTCAACCAGGACATGCCGTACGATCGCTTTCTCAAGATGCAAGTGGCGGGCGACCTGCTGCCCGCCGACCATCCGGACGAAGTGAACCTGGACGGCCTGGTTGCCGTTCGGCCATGGTCACTGAAATCGCGGCACGGAGATCAAATCGACTTGCTGGGACGCACGTTTCTGGGCCTGAGTCTGTTTTGTGCGCGCTGTCACGACCACAAGCTCGAACCGATCAGCCGCGACGACTATTACGCCGTAATGGGAATCTTCGAAAGTAGTCAGGTGGTCAAGGTCCCTTACCTAAAGGAACGAACACGCTTTGACGAATACATGGCGGGTCTTGCGAGAATACAAGACAACGAACAGCGCATGAAGAAGGAGCTCAAGCAATTCAACTCATTGGCCGCGCTGGTCGATTTGCGCGGACGCCTGGAAACCGAACGAGCGAAACTAGACGATCCTCAGCAGGATCACACCAAAGTCCAGGCGAACATCGATAAACTGTTGGACCAAGAATCCAAACGCCTGGCCGATATCGAGAAAAAGAAGATCGATTTGAATGCAGCGGAAGCAGTCGAGTACATGCAGCTGCGCCGTGAGAACAACGAATTCGCCGAGCGCTGGAAAGAGGTCTACCAACTGGATGCCTTCGTTGACCAGTCGGATCCAGGTAAGATCGGCGACGCCGCCCCACCGAAACTCGGCGCCGAGTCCGAATCGGGAGACGCACCGGCAACCGATCCGCATGTCCCACGGCGATTCCCGACGATTCTGGCCGGGTTGGAACAGACACCGCTGGGCGAGCGGACCGAGCAAAGCGGCCGCGTGGAACTGGCGGAGTGGCTGGCCAGCGCCCAACACCCGATCACATCGCGGCTGATCACCAATCGCATCTGGTATTACCTGCTGGGAGAAGGGCTGACACCGTCGCTGTCAAACTTCGGCCGCAGCGGCGAGCCGCCTTCGCATCCCGAGTTGCTGGACTACCTGAGCGACGAGTTGGTAGCGAACGGCTGGTCGATGAAACAACTCATCCGCCGCATCGTGCTTTCCGCGACGTACCAGCAAACGTCGTCGCTGGACGTTGGGGCCGAGGAACGCGACCAGCGGCTGCGGCTGTTCGGCATCGCGCGGCGGAAGCGGCTGGAAGTCGAATCGATCTACCGAACGCTCGCGTCACTGGAGTACGACCCGGAGTCCGGCGACCGTTTTCGCAACCCGCCCGTCGACATGACAAACGAGATGCGTCTATTGTTCGACGGGGCTGACAGCAGCCTGATTGTCCCGCGCCGGACCTCGTCAGCCTCGCCCCTGCAGGCGTTATTCCTGATGAACAGCGACCACGTGAAGGCCAGTACCGAGCGCATCGCCGCTCGCTTGTGCCGGGTGCCGGAAACCACGCAACGGATCGGCCAGGCCTACTTGCTGCTCTACGGCCGGGAAGCAGCGGCGGACGACGTGGCCGCCGGCCTGACGTTCCTGGAGACGTGGGATGTGAGCGCTGCGGAACCGCCCAAACAATCCAATGACATCCCGCAAGAAGAGATCGTTCGCTGGCAGGCGTATCTGCAGGCGCTGCTCTTGGCGAATGAATTCCTGTATGTCGATTAGCCGTTTGACTCCAGCCGCAGGCGCCGGCTGTTGAGATTCCGAACATTCAGAGCCGGCGCCTGCGGCTTGAGGTTAAACGTAGAGATAACTGATGTCTGACAGTACCCAACACCCGCTGATCTCTCGCCGCAGCCTGCTGGGCCGCACCGCCAACGGACTCGGCACCTTGGCGTTGACGTCCCTGCTGCAAGACAGCCTGCTGGCCAACGACGCCACGCCCGGTATCAACGCCAGGTCCGGGCATCATGCAGCGAAAGCCAAACGCGTGATCTTCCTGTGGATGAGCGGCGGTCCTTCGCAAATCGATACGTTCGATCCCAAACCGGACATCAACAAGCTGGCGGCGGAGAAGAAGGACGTTACCGAAGCGCCGTTCAAGTTCGAGCAGCATGGTCAAAGTGGTCTGTGGGTCAGCGAACTGTTGCCGCACATCGCCGGGCACGCCGATGATCTCTGCGTCCTGCGCTCGATGAAAGGCGACACCAACACACACGAGCACGCGCAGACATTTGTGATGACCGGCGTGCCGCAGAACAACACGCCCGTGCCGTCGATGGGACACTGGGTCGTATACGGACTGGGTTGTGAAAGCGAGAACCTGCCGGCATTCATTTCCATCGGGCAGAATGTTAACCCCGACGTTTCCAACAGTTACTTCCTGCCGGCCTGGACACAGGGCGTGGTCGTAGGTGACGAGCGGGCCAAGAAACAGAAGAATGGCGAACCGGCCCCGCTTATTTCGAACTTGTCCAACGGTTGGCTTTCGCAGCAGCAACAACGCCAGCAGCTGGACTTCGTCCGCCGCATGAACGAAGCCCACGCGGCCAGCCGCACCACCGACGACCGGCTGAACGCCCGCATCGAAAGCTTTGAACGGGCCTTTCGCATGCAGGTCCAGGCGCCGGACGCGTTCGACATCTCGCAGGAGACCGAGGCCACGCAGCGGATGTACGGCATTGGCCAAGCGGAAACGGACGAGTACGCGCAACGATGCATCATCGCTCGGCGGATGGCGGAGCGCGGGGTGCGATTCGTTCTGGTTCCTTTCAGCCGGGCGCCCGAGTCGGAAAAACTCGCCCGCACCTACGGCTGGGACAGCCACGAACAGAACAACACCATCACTCCGCTGATGTGCAAGCGGCACGACCAGCCCATCGCCGCCTTGCTGACCGATCTCAAAGAACGCGGCATGCTGGACGACACGCTCGTTTTCTGGGGAGGTGAATTCGGCCGCACCGCCGGTTCGCGCAGTGGAAAAGCCGGTCGCGAGCATAACTGCAACGGCTACACCGTGTTTCTGGCAGGCGGCGGTGTGAAAGGTGGGCTGGCCTACGGCAAGACAGGAGATACGGCGAACGGGGTCGTCGAAAACGAAATCCACGTTCACGACCTGAACGCCACTATCCTGCACCTGCTGGGCCTGGATCACGAACGACTGACCTACCAGGCCAGCGGGCGGCGCTTCCGCCTGACCGACGTCTACGGCAACGTCGTCCACGACATCCTCGCGTAACCGTCACGTTGGCTCATTCGACGGTCAGCGGGTTGTGTGGCCGAAGCCGCCCCTGATCGAAGCGAAAAGTCGTTGGCGAACGAAACGAGTATACAACGAGAGCCCGTGTGGAATGAAGAAGGCGTTTGCGGCATGGACGCCGCAACTCAGCGGCCACATGTTGTTGGGCGGTCAAGCATTCGTACTCGTACTCAGTCCGCAGGACGGTACTCGTACTCGCCCGCCGCGGCGAGGATGACGTCGAAAACGCTGCAATCGAGTACGAGTAGGAGTACCGCTTCGCTGAGTACGAGTACGATGTGTCGAAACTCGCAAGCGCTCGCATCGTGGTGGATGAAAGAACGGCCATCCAAGGCATGACCGTTGGCAACAGGCCAGCAGGCAGTCACCCTGAGATTCAGGAGAACGAGTCAAACGAAGTCTGACTCAAACGTTTCAATCAAAACAGCTCCGCGATCGGCTGGTTGTTAAGCAAGGTGGCAGCGACTTCGGTGGGGACAAGATCGGGTGTGATGCGGATTTCGCCGGCGTCGAACAGGGTATGCAGGATCGTCGCCAGCAGGTTTTCGGGGCCATACGGTGTTGTGTCGGGGCGCGCGCCGGTCTGGTCGCTGCGGCCGATGGCCTGGCCCATCTTCAAACCACCGCCGGCCACCAGCAACGGGGTGAGCGAACCGTGATGGTTCGTGCCGCCGTCTTCCGCCGTCTTTTTTGGCGTCCTTCCCATCTCGCCGGTTACCACCAGCAGCACCTCGTCGCTCAGGCCGCGTTCCTCCAGGTCGTCCAGAAACGCGGCGACGGCATGATCCACTTGCGCGCCCAGTGTGTTCATGCCGACCGGCGTGCCTGGATTGTTGGCACCGCCGCCGTGAAAATCCCAACTGGAATCGACCACGGTGACGAAGCTGCAGCCCGCTTCGCAAAGACGCCGCGCCAACAGCAACTCCTTGCCCAACAGGTTCGTCCAGCGGAGTTGATCGACCAGCTTCTTCGTTCCCTTTTGGCCTTCGTACAGGAAGTACTTGCCCCCCTCGTGGTAATCGGCCATGTTGAACAGATGGCTGGTGTCATACCTGGCGATCGTTTTCGGATCTTCTTTCGAGAGGTCAAATGCGTCGCTGACACCGCGCAGCAGCAGGTCGTAGGCTTGCCGTTCGATTTCGCTCACACCGTCCAACTCGCCCGTTTGATCCAGTTGGCGCCGCAGACCGTCAAGCTGGCCCAGCAGTTGAAAGCGATCGACGAAATGATCGTGCGGCAACTTCAGGCAAAAGTTTCCGAGCTGCTCGGGGCTGCCGTTGCGGACGAAGCCGCGATAGACGTTGCCCAACGCGCCCGCTCCGGCAACACGGCTTTCGATCCCGGGAAGTCCGAAGGTCCCCGTCGGCTGGCCAAGTTTCAGATCGGGCTGCACGGCTTCAGGAATGATAACTGTGTGCATGGGCACGCCGGTTTGCATGTTGAAGGCGCCGGTGCCGCGGGCGACCATCGCTCCCATCGCGGCTTGCGACGCATGATTGCCGGTGAGAATGGGGATCTGATTGTGCCCGCCCTGGCCGCTGGCAAAGGACCGCACGACGGCGAGCTTATCCGCGCGTTGCGCCAGTTTCGGGAACGTCCCGCCAAACCAGACACCCGGCACGTTGGTTTGAATTTCGCCCGTGCAGCTGCGGATGTCGTCGGGAACGTTCAGCTTGGGATCGAACGTTTCGATTTGCGGCGGGCCGCCTTGCAGGAAGAGGAACACCACCGACTTGTTCCTGTACGCGTTCTTCGGCGCGGCCGCCTTTGTCTGAGCGGCCAGCAGCGCCGGCAGCGACAGACCACAGAGGCTGCCGAGGCGCAGGAAGTCTCGACGCCCCAATGCGGACCGACGACGTGCAAAACGGGGATCGGTTAAGGTCAACATCAGCATTCCTCCTGGTTGTTCGTGTGACACATTATTGGACTCTCCGGCGGCACCGTGGAAGCGGCGGCAGAGCGGATATCCGCCTTAGGATATCACCTCCGAAAGTTCACCCGTACTGTCGGCGAACGACGCAGGCGGCTGGGGCAGGTTCATACGGCCGAGCATGGTGTAGAGCACGTTTGAGAACGGTGTATCCTTGTCGTACCTCAGGAACTGTCCGTGCTTGAGCCCCCAGCTTGCCTCCGCCGGCAAGAACGGTCGGGTAGTTGAGCGCTTTTCGTCAGGCAACCGCTTCTCGCCTGTCTGAGCCAACTCCTTTTCCATCCGCTCGATATTGCCCTCCGTCTTCCGTTTGTTGTACCGGAATTCGTACTCCAGCACGGCCAGACCGGTGCCAAACTGGATCTTGCCATCGGCCTGTTGTGTCGTTTCGTCCCAGCCCTGAACGCCGTTGGCAATATAGAAACACGCGAATCGCTGAGGCGGCTCGGACTGTTGGGCGGTTTCCGCTGTGGCGAGTGATTCCAACCACGGCAAAGCAACCGTCGCTCCGACACCTCGCAGCACGTCGCGCCGAGTGGGATACGAGCTTCGTTGTCCTGGCGTCATTTGAATTTCTCCCTTTCGGCTTCTTCGTGCAATACAAGCACGCGGCGCAAGCAAGTGTGTTTCGGCTTCAACACCCGCATGCAGGACTCACTCGCTGGCGCGTCGTGCAATACAAGCACGCGGCGCAAGCAAGTGTGTTTCGGTCTCAACACCCGCATGCAGGACTCACTCGCTGGCGCGTCGTGCTTGTATGTCTACTCCCTTACGGTCTTGAGCTTCGTTGACGTAAATTATTGCTGTTTCGAGGTCGTCTTCATGATTAATCCAACGGCGACTTCCCCCCTCGGTCCAAAACCGTTTGCGATCCGGGTGCGTTGGCTTGAGTTTTCGGGTACACCACGCCTTGAACTGGTCGCAAACCGTTTCCGGTTTGTAGTGTGGCGCCGTGACCACGACGTGGACGTGATTCGTTCTCACGCTCGCGGTATGAAGTGTCCAACCCCGGATATCGCAGTGCTTACGGATCGTCTGTTCAACAATGTCACGGTCATCACGTGACAATGTAAAACGCGACTCATGCATTCCCGACGCAGCCATCTCGCGAAATAATTCGTTGACGGGCTGCCACTCGCCGCGACACCACCAGCCTCGTTCGTCCCCGGGAAGCCAAGTGCCGTAGCTCGTCCACGTGATGAAATAGGCGATCGGCTCATCAGTGTTAAATTCGCGTTCGGCCATATATGTCTCCGGAGTACAAGCACGCGGCGCAAGCAAGTGTGTTTCGGCTTCAACACCCGCATGCAGGACTCACTCGCTGGCGCGTCGTGCAATACAAGCACGCGGCGCAAGCAAGTGTGTTTCGGTCTCAACACCCGCATGCAGGACTCACTCGCTGGCGCGTCGTGCTTGTATGATCGCGACTTCGTCGCTAATCACTAACTGCTGGTCGCTTATTGCGGAGCTGGCGACTCAGCACGATGTTCTCCACGATGCTAGAAAACCGGTACTCCTTTTTTGTCAAATCCTCAAGCGTCCGATCGATCAGCGGTGTATCGCTGACAGAGACCGGCCGATTCAATGCGTAACCGAGCAGGCGCTGGATAAGGTTGCGATGGACTTGTTTCGATCGCTGCGCAAGGTAACCTCGCAGCGACACGATGCCATCCAGTTTAACGCCGTCGGGAGACGTTTCATATTCAATCTGTTCGCGGACTCCCTTCGCCCGCAGTAC
>CALBSZ010000129.1 GCA_937967665.1 uncultured Planctomycetaceae bacterium | reverse complement strand
TGTGCCGCCCCATGACTTCGATCAGGAACATGCGTTCGTGACTCTCCGCCGTGTCACGGATCTTGTCTACCGCCTCAACCGCGGTTTGCACGGCTGTCGAAAAACCGATGGTGAAATCGGTTCCCATCAGATCATTGTCAATCGTTCCCGGCGCCCCAACGACCTGGCCGTCCCAGCACTTGGCCAGCTCCACCGCGCCGGTAAACGTGCCGTCCCCGCCAATCGGAATCAACGCATCGATTTCGTGCCGGCAGAGGATTTCGGCTGCTTTCCGCTGCCCCTCAACGGCGCGAAACTGCTCACTGCGGCTGCTATGCAAGAAGGTGCCGCCAAACCGCGACCAGCCAGCCACCGACCTGAGTGTCAGCCGAGGGTTGCCGGTCGCATCGACAAAAAAGTTTTCGTCCAGCAGCCCTTGATAGCCTCGCCGAATCCCGACGACTTCGTGACCGGCAGATACCGCCGTTTGAACCACGGAACGAACGCAGGCATTCATTCCCGGAGCGTCGCCGCCGCTGCAAAAAACTCCAATCCGCATCGCCACCTCGTTTTGCTATCCCAGGGTTCCGGACACCGCAGTCCGGACGGCCTGGACGCGGAAGTGCACATCCCACCCGGCTGTCGCTGGTACCACTGCCCTGCCCCTTGTCGCCAAATTTAACGGCCCAAGTATAATGCGGCTCTTCTGTTTCACACAACATCCGAGGTTCTCATGGCACCATCTCGCTTCCGACTGGCCGGCGTCCAGTGTGATGTCACGTTCGCCGACGTCGCCGCAAATCTGGAAAAACTCGAATCGGTCGTAGCCCAGACCACGCAGGACGGGGCAGACCTGACGGTTTTCCCGGAATGTTTCTTGACCGGCTACTGCTTCGAAAGCCTGGACGAAGCGCGACCGCATGCCGAGTCCCTCTCTGGCAACACCGTCGCCCGTCTGACGGAATTGTGCGGGCGGTTGCAAACCCACGTCGTCACGGGCCTGCTGGAAGCCGACGGCGATCACCTCTTCAATGCCTGCGTGTGCGTCGGGCCGGACGGCGTCATCGGCGCGTATCGGAAGATCCATCTACCGTTTCTCGGTGTCGATCGTTTTGTCGCCGCGGGCGATCGCCCCTTTGCGGTCCATGACGTCCGGGGAGTGAAGATCGGCATGAACATCTGCTACGACGGCTCCTTTCCCGAATCGAGTCGGATTCTGGCGTTGGAGGGGGCCGATTTGATCCTGCTGCCAACCAACTGGCCTCAGGCCGCGCGCTGCAACGCCGACTGGACGGCGCAGTGCCGCGCCATGGAAAACAATGTCTACTACGCCGCCATCAATCGGATCGGGACCGAGCGTGGCATTGGATTCGTCGGTACGAGCCGTATCTGCCAGCCCAACGGCAGCGTCGTGGCCGAGGCGTTGCATCAAGAAGAAGCCATCTTGTGGGCCGATATCGACGTCCAGCGGGCGCGGAATAAACACCTGGTGCGCATCCCGAACGTTCACGAAATTCACCGCTTCCGGGACCGGCGTCCCGAGCTGTACGGCCGGATTACGGAATGCAACGAAAAAAACGATGCTTAGGTGGACAGCGCCAACTTTGCGGCAATTCGCCAAAATACAAGCACGCAGCGCGAGCCAGTGTATGCGCTCGTAACTTACCCACTCGCTTGTGCTTCGAGCATTTCGAGCTTGTCGGATGACGGAACCTGGCGCTGGTAAGTTCTGGATTGCGCCGGCCCAGGGCCAACTACCGCAGATTACCGGGTTTACCCCGACTGGAAAAAGCGGCGGTTCCTCGGATTTCAAGGCGGGTTTCCATTTTTTGGTAGCATAAATTCGGTCGAGAGAATAGAATAGAAGGTGGCGGTGCTTCCCGGAACACGATGAATGCGCCGCTCCAACTCTGGGCAAGGCAGGGCTTTCCAATTCGGAACAGGAGAGAGAGCCCCTTCCATAAATCAACTTTTCGCGCGGTATCACCAGCAGGCGGTGGTTTCGTAGTTTCTGCGATTGGAGCAATGACCATGTCAAAACGCAGTTTGTTCCTTGCGTGTTTTTCCCTTGTTGCAGTTCCTGCAGCGTTCCTGTCGGCCGCGGAGCAAGGCCCGACAACACTGTCGAACAGCACGCTGTCGACCTTCGACAGCCCCACAGCAACCTTCTTCGCGATCGGCCTTAAACCGCAGCTCGCCGCCACCCGACAGGCGTGCGATGTGCTCGTCTTGATCGACACTTCGGCGAGTCAGACTGGCCTGTTTCGCGATGACTCCATAACCGCCTTGAAAACGATGGTCAAAGGTCTTGGTGCCGACGATCGTGTCCAGCTGCTGGCGGTGGATGTCACCAGCGTCGAACTGACCGACACCTTTGTCGCCCCTTCCAGCCCGCAGATGGTGAGCGCGCTCAGTCTGCTTGACCAGCGCACGCCGCTGGGGTCCACCGACCTTCACGAAGCGCTGCTCACGGCGGTCCAGGCATTTGAGAAGGCCGCATCTCCGCGAACGCAGGCGGTCGTGTACATCGGTGACGGGATGAGCAAGGCGAATTTATTCGCAGACAAGGAATTCGCTGAGATCGGTAAGAAGTTGGTCCATGCGCACATTCCTGTATCCAGTTATGCAATCGGTCCGCAGCGTGATATCGCGTTGCTGGCCACGTTGGCGAATCATACGGGAGGCATGTTGTACATTGACGCGGACGGCGAACATTCGGCCCAGCAGGCCGGACTCGCCATGGTCGACGTGGTGCATACCCCGATCGCCTGGCCCACCGAAGCGCATTTTGGTGATGGCCTGCGTGACACGCTGCCGGCCACTCTACCGCCGCTGCGAGCGGATCGCGAGACGGTCGTGATTGGCAAGCTCAAGCGCGGCGCGGATCATTCGGTTGCCGTCGACGCCACGGTGAACGGCCAGCCGGTTCGCCTGGAATGGCAAGCCACCGCTGCTGCTTCGAATCCTGACTTCGCGTACCTGCCGCAGTTGGTCGACCAGTACAGCAAAAACCAAGGGCAGACCATGCCCACCATCGGCAACGTGGGGCTCCGCGAGGCTGGTCGCCAGATTCTCGCCACGGCGGAGCAACTTGCCCGCATCGGAGAATCTGCGTTGCGGAACGGCGATTACGAAGGGGCACGCAATGTCAGCGAGGCGGCCTTGCAACGTGACCCCAACAACCCGCAGGCCAATGCGATTCGTCGCGCAATCCAAAACAACAGCGAAACGCAGGCCGATCAGGACGCCCCGTTGCGTCTGATGGCCGTGCAAGTCGATGGCGGCGAACCCGCGCCGGCAGGCGGCGGCTTGCTGGAACGCTACCAGCAGGAAAGGGGTTCCTACCTGATGCAAGAAGAAGAGCGCAAGCGGATTCAAGAGGACTTGATTCAGACCGAAGTCAAAATCGGACTCGAAAACGCCCGCAAGAACCTGACGACGAACGCGGACCAGGCGATTACGGATTTGAAAATCCTGCTGGAACAAGTGGGGGTGTCAGAAGTGAGCCCCAATGTGAGGGCCCAGCTGCAAGACCAGATCAAGGACACGATACGCTTCGCGCAGGCCCAACGCGAAACGATCTTGCAGCAGAAACTGCAAAGGCAAGAGGAAATCGCGAAGAATAACGAACGCAAACGCATCGTGGACGCTTTCCTGCGAGATCAGGAAACGGTGATGCACCTGATGGAAAAGTTCGATTCCTTGATGGATGAAGGACGCTACGAGGAAGCAGAGAACACGGTGGCTTCCGAGGTGCGGCGGATTCGTCCCGACGATCCCGTGACGGAATCCTCGATCCAATACGCGCGGCTGAAGTTTCATATCAGCGCCGAAGAACGTATCCGCGACTTGCGGCAGAAAAACGTGGCGTTGGTCATCCGTTCCGTCGACACGGCCGCCATCCCATTCCCGGACGAACCGCCGATTGTCTATCCGGCTCCGGATGTCTGGGAACGGATCACTCGCGACCGGGCTAAATACTCGTCGGTGGATCTGGCCAAGCGAGGCAGCTCGGAAGAGCGGATCTACCAGGCGCTGGACAACGACACGACGCTGCAGTTCATCGAATCCCCGCTGAACGAAGTTGTGACGTTCCTGGAAGACCAGCACGACATCCAAATCGAACTAGACACACGCGCCTTGGACGATGTGGGGATCGGAACAGATGTTCCCATCACGAAGAACCTGAAAGGCATTTCCTTGCGATCGGCCCTCCGGCTGACGCTGCGTGACCTGGACTTGACGTACGTCGTCCGGGACGAAGTGCTGCTGATCACGACTCCGGAAGAGGCCGAGTCGAAGCTGATCACCAAGGTCTATCCGGTCGGCGATCTTGTTCTGCCGATCCAAAGCAGCTCCATCAATCCCTTCCAGATGGGCGGCGGCCTGGGCCAAGGCAACGGCTTTGGCGGCGGCGGCGGCATCGGCGGCGGCGGCGGCGGCTTCGGCGGCGGCGGCATGGGCGGTCGCGGCGGCGGCCTGGGCGGCCTCGGCGGCGCCCTCGCAGGCATGGGCGGCTTCGGCGGCGGTGGCGGTCTGTTCCAGGTCGACGCACCGCTGACTTTGGGCGCAAAACGTGAAATCGTCGAAACAGCCGCGCAGCCCGCTCCGGCAGCGCAGCCCGCTCGTCGCAACGCGAGCCGTATTGAGCTGGCGCCGGAACAGGATTGGAACGCGTTTTTCGCCGCCAGCCGGCACGCGGATGCGGAACTGAGGGAAACCAACGCGGTCCGCGTTCGCGAGACGGTCCGGCAACTGCGCCGCGAAAAGCAATTCGCGGAAGTCGTCGCCTTGATTCAAGCCGCGTTGCGGCAAGGACAAGCGCAGCCGTGGATGTACGAAGCCTTGGCCATTTCACTGCACATGGACGCGCAAACGAACGATCGTCCCGCCCCGCAGGCGGAAATTGAAAGGGCCTTGATGTCGGCTATCGACTTCGCCACCAGCGGCGAAGAGATGCTCCACATCGCACTCTACATGGAACAGCTCGGACTGGACGCACGTGCCCTCAAGGTATTGCAACAGGTCGCCAAGCTGGATCCCAGTCGCCCTGAACCGTTCATCAAGGCTCTCAAGATCGCGCAGCGAACCCAGGACGCCGCAGCGGTCGAGTGGGCTTCGGTCGGCATGCTCAGCCAGGCCTGGCCGCATCAATACCGGCACCTGGCGGACGAGGCCCGTCGGGAAGCCCAGGCGATGGTGATCGCGCTGCAAGACGCGGGCAAGTACGAACACGCCCGGCAACTCGAAGCCAAGATCCAGGAAGCGCTGATGCGAGACTGCCTGGTGAAAGTGACCTGGACCGGCGACGCCGATATCGACATTATCGTGGAAGAGCCAACCGGCACGGTTTGCTCCTACCGCTCGCCCCGCTCCACTTCGGGCGGCGTGCTGATTGGTGATCGCTACTCCAGCCCGGACCAGGCCAGCGTCGACGGCGTGACGGAAACGTATTCCTGCCCGCAGGGCTTCAGCGGCGTTTACCGCGTCCTGCTGCGGCGTGTCTGGGGCGACGTCACCGGGGGCAAGGCCACCGTTGAAATCGTCACCAACGCGGGCAGCGAAAGTGAACGCCGCATCCGACAACTCGTCGACCTCGGCCAAAAAGACGCCATCTTGCTGTTCGACGTGG
>CALBSZ010000128.1 GCA_937967665.1 uncultured Planctomycetaceae bacterium | reverse complement strand
TGAAATCGTCGCGCTTCATGATCAGCAACAACAGGCCTTCCACGAATCCCACCAGGCCGCCGATCACCGTGAGGCTCAGCATGATCTGCACGATCCCCGACGTCTTGGAACCGAGGTAGAAGTGGTGAGCGCCGAGTCCTCCGAACAGGATGGCGAGGAGCGCGGCGGAGAGTTTGGTTTTAGCACGGCCGCTGGACGGCGCCACCGGCGCGGAACCAAGGGCGACGGACCGCGACGTGGCGGTGAGCTTGATGAATCCTGGCGGGCGCGTGCCGGGTTTCGAACCCGTGTAAAGAGCCAGCCGGAGGGCCTTCAGCCCCCACCAGAAAGACATCGCCGCGCACACGGCCGCGGACGCCAGGGCCAGTGTGTGGGCGTAATAGACCCCCAATCCAACCAGCGGCAGCGTAAAGAGTGCCGCCGTCGCCGCCAGGGCCAGGTAGCTGGATGTTGTCTTCTTAAGCTGCCGCTTCTTGCTCACTTCAATTGCCGTATTGGCCGATTCGTTCGCCACGCTGCGCATGGCATCCATCAAAGTGCGGCGTTCAGGAGCCTTTTTGCGCGGACGAAACTCCTCAGGCGTCAGGGGAGCATCCTCCTTCTCCTGAATCGTGCGCTGGGCGGCCAGCAAACTGGCGGCCTCCGCCTCACGGAACGGTTTCGATTTGGGCGGCGGCGACGCGGGTCTTTTGCTGTCCCCGTTGACACGTTGCAGCAACCTGGCCATGTAGGCGTCGATGGATTCGTCGTCATCGCCAGCAGTCCCGAATGAGTCGGGCGCGGACGAACTTGCCGTACTACCGTCAGGCGCGGAGAATACGTCCTCATCAGATTCCGGTTCGGCGGTTTCTTCGGTGCGATATCGTTCGAGCAGATCGGCGATGTCGGAGCTGTATTCCGTCGCGTCCGATTCTTCTTCATCGGCGGGATCATTTGTGACGCTTTTGTCGCGATCATCCTTCCAGATTCCCGCCTGGCTCAAACGCTCCAAGACTTCGCTACTTTCGTCGGTGTTGCTGTCCAGCGTTTCCAGACCGTCGTCGACCCCGTCATCCCGGTTGGAAGACGACTCCGCCCACGACTCATCGTATTCGCTCTCGCCCGCGAAGTTTGAATCCGCTGCCGATGTCGACTCGGACCACGAATAATCCGCCGCCTCGATTTCGTGCCTGGCGTTGTCGAATCGTTCAAGGCCGCTGTCCTCCGGGTACTCGTCCGGCGCCCCGGTACCCGTGGCGTCAGGAACGGTATCATCGACATCGGCCGTACCTGGATGTTCCTCGTCGCCGTAGTCCGCCCAGAGGTCATTGCCGCCTGTTTCGGCACTGTTTTCGGTGTGGAACGATTCCGTATCTTCGAAGTTCGAGTTTTCTTCCCACTGCGCCGCGCTCGTCGCCGCCTGATCGTAGGCTGCCTGCGTTTCCGCGTACAGCTGATCAATCTGCTGCTTTTGAGAGTTGATCTCGGACGTCAGTCGCTCGCGTTCCTGAGCCCAGGATTGTTCGAGCGCCGCGGCCCGCTGCTGCTGTTCCAGCAGCTTCGTTTCCCAATCTTCCACGGCCGACACCGCCGCCGCTTGCTGTTCTGCTTCCGCGAGTTCCTGTTCGAGTTGCTCGTTGCGCTGCTGCAATTGCTGTAGCTGCCCTTCCAGAGCGGCGATGTTATCCGTGGCCTTCGCCTCATACTCCCGAAGACGTGCCTTTTCGTCTTCCGCAGCCGTACGCACGCCGTCCAGGATCGCCCGCAGCTGCTCGTACTTGGAAGCTTCATGCTGCAGCTGTTCGTCTCGCTGCGCGCAGGCTGCCTGGAGCTCTTCAATTTGCCGTTCCAACTGCTCGTCGCTGGACTGTGCTTGTTGCAGGCGTTCGTCTTTCTGTGCCAGAGCGGTCTGGAGCGCGTCGACCTGGTCGGACAATCGCGCGACCTCGTTTGCGGAGGCGGCGTTCTGCTCCGCTTCCTGGACCTGCTGTTGCAACTGGGACCGCTCCACCTGCCACAACTGTTCCTGCTGCTGCGCTTGGGCCTTCTGTTGTGCGAGTAGAGCAGTAACGCGATTCAGTTCGTCCTTCAGCGTATTGGCCTGGGATTCGAATTGCTGTTGTTGCGCTGCCAATTCGTTACTTGCTGCCGCGATTTCCTCGGCTTCCAGTTCCAGCTTCTGCAATTGCTCGTTGAACGCGCGTTCGGAAAGAAGTTGCTGGCGCTGCCACGCGTCCCGTTCCGCCGAGAAATCACGCCGTAAGTCGTCCAGGCCACGGCGTTCGCCGTCTAGCTGGTCTGCCTGCTGCTGCTGGTGGATCAATCGCTGTTGGAACTGTGCCTGCCGTTCAGCGAGTTCCTGTTGTTGCTCCTGGAGTTCGCGTTGCAAGGCTTCGATCTGCTCGACACGTGCGTCCAGCTCCTGTTCGCGGTGGTCCAGCGCCTCTTCCCTGGCATGGATCTCCGCTTCGAAGCCGACCCGCGCCGAGAACCAGCTCTCGCGCTGCCGCTCCGAATCAATCAACAAACGCTCGATCTGCTCAAGCCGACTTGCCAGCGAACCTGCTGGTTCCACGCAGCCACGGGACGGCGAATCGGCCTGGTCCGCATGCCGGTCTCCTTGCCGGGCGGTTTGAGCGGTCCCGCACGACACGACTTCGAACGTCACGCTGCCGATCTGCAACTGGTCGCCGTCGGCCAGCATGGCCTTTTGAATCGGTTTGCCGTTGATCCACGTCGCCGACGCCAGCGCGCGAACAACAGGCGCCGCGGCGCCGCGTACGATCGTACAGTGTTGCGGTTCGACGTCCGCGGCCTTGAGTTGCAGCGCGCATCCGGACGCCGTCCCCACGGTACAAGTGGTGGACGCGATACGAATGGTTTGCCCGCGGCGCTGCGGATGGACCACGCGTAAGACTAAATCGGTAGCAGAATCAGTGGGGCTGCGTCGCGGAGCTGTTTGAACCATTGCGGTATCCAGATGGAATTGTCCCTACAACAGGAGTTCCACGCACGTAGAATCTCCTCAGCGACGCCCTGCGAAGAGAGAATCGCCAGTGTCGTATAGCTTGCAGGCCGTTGCCAGTCAAACACTTACAGCGCCGAGCGGCACCCCGTCCGACGTGTTTTTTTCTACTTCCGGTTTTGCAGCGATCCCCACCCGAGCGGAAGCGAGTGAGCCGTCGTTGCGCTTGCCCCCCGGGACTTTGCGAGGCCGTATCGCCGGAGTATTTCTTTGCGTGCGGAAGACGCGGAACCGAAGCCCGCCGGTTACCTATGCTGACGTTTCTAACGACTTTGCGGATGGATTACAAAACCTGAGCGATCGCGTCGCACAGCGGTTGCATGTTGCTGTCGGTCATCCCGGCCACGTTGATGCGGCCGCTGCCGACAATGTAGACGGCGTATTTCTGCCGCAGCTCGTCGACTTGGACCGGTGACAAACCGGAAAACGAGAACATGCCGCGCTGCCGCGTGATAAACGAAAAATCCTGATCACCCGCTTTCGACTTCATCGTCTCCGCAAACTTTTGTCGCATACCGTTAATGCGTTCCCGCATTTCCGTCAGCTCGTCTTCCCAGAGCGCACGCAGCTTGGGATCGCCGAGTACTTCTGCAACGATGGCGGCACCATGTTGAGGTGGGTTGGAGTAGTTGCTCCGCACGCACGTTTTGGCGTGACTCAACGCCGCCTCCGCGGCCTCCGCGCTTCCGGCGACGATCGTCAAAGCGCCAACCCGTTCGCTGTAGAGCCCGAAATTCTTGGAGAATGAACTGCAAACCAGCATCTCCTGACCAGGTCGGGCCAGTTCCAACAGTCCGGCGGCATCTTCCCGCAAGCCGTTGCCAAAGCCCTGGTAAGCGAAATCCAACAGAGGCAAGCAACCGCGTTCGTACACCGCGTCGGCAATCTCGCGCCATTGCTGTGGAGTGGGATCGATACCGGTCGGGTTGTGACAACAGCCGTGCAGCAGGACCACATCGCCAGCCGGAATGTCACGCAAGGACTTGATCATGCCATCAAAATCCAGGCCGGTCCGATCGGCGTCGATATACTTGTAGATCTCGGTCCTCAGGCCCGCCGCCTCAAAAATACTCGGGTGATTGGCCCAGGTCGGCTGGGACAGCCAGACGGTCGCGGTAGGGAACTTCTTGTGCAGCAGATCACCCGCAATACGCAAGGCGCCGGTACCGCCGGGCGATTGCACCGTGACCGCGCGGCCGTTTGCGAGAATCTCGTGCTCTTCGCCAAACAGCAACGTCCGCACCAAACGGTCGTACTCCGCCAGGCCCTCGATGCCGAGATAGCTTTTGGTCGACTGCTTGTCGAGCAACCTCTGCTCGGCCTGCTTGACGCATTTGAGCACGGGAGTCGCCCCGCTTGCGTCCTTATAGATCCCGACACTCAGGTTAATCTTGTCCGGATTCGGGTCCGCGCGGAACGCTTCTGTGAGTCCCAAAATGGCATCCGGCGGCGCCATGTCCAGTTGCTCGAACATTGACAACTTGTCCCCTACAAACGACCTCGTGCTTCGCGGAGGCAAGTCGCACACGCGCGACGACTCTCAGGCGCAACGCATCCTGGCCCCTAAACAAGCGAAGGTTGAATCCGAGAATCGCAAAAAGTCGAAATCCGAATTACGAAATATCAAACAAATTCAAAATCCGAAATTCAAAATCGTTTCACGTGAATTCAACGGAAACGCGTAATGCCAAAGCCGTTGGGATTTCGGATTTTCATTTTGTGACATTTGAATTTGTTTCGGTTTTCGATATTCGTGCTTCGAAATTCAAATCCAGAAGTCACAGACCTCGCCTGTTTAGGACCTGGCGTCGCGCAACCACAAACGCAAAGTCACACTGAACGCAAAGGTTCAATCATAACACCAAATCGCCTTGTCGCTACCCGCCGATCGCTCGGCCGGGAACTACGAGACCGTGACGGCCAGCTTCTGCCGCACAACCGCGGTATGCCCGCCGTTCGACTCGGTAGTAATGGCGGTTACTCCCACATCCACCGCGTCTGCGTAGGCATCCGGCACGGTCAACGTCAAGCCGTCCAATTCGGCCGGTTCCAGGACCCACGTATCCCCACACGGCTCGCCCGCCGACAAGACGCCTCCCGCCGGGATGTTCGTGAGCGTCACGGCCAGCGACTGCGAATCGGCCGCGTCCGTCAGGCCGGCACGGATGTCGAGCGGAATGGGTTGATGTGGCTTGCCGGTGGCCGAGGCAACGTCGAGCGTTGGGGGTGTCGCAACCGCTTCCACCGGCTCCAGGACCGGTTCGACCGTCGGGAACGGCTGTGGAATCGGCTGATCCTTATCGCGGCCGCCATCAGAACCTTTGTCACGGCCACCGTCAGACCGGCCATCGCTGCCGCCGTCCGAACCTTTGTCCCGGCCACCGTCAGATCGGCCATCGCTGCCGCCGTCCGAACCTTTGTCACGGCCACCGTCAGATCGGCCATCGCGGCCGCCATCGGAGCCTTTGTCACGACCGCCGTCAGACCGGCCATCGCGGCCGCCATCGGAACCTTTGTCACGGCCACCGTCAGACCGGCCATCGCTGCCGCCGTCCGAACCTTTGTCACGGCCACCGTCAGACCGGCCATCGCTGCCGCCGTCCGAACCTT
>CALBSZ010000127.1 GCA_937967665.1 uncultured Planctomycetaceae bacterium | reverse complement strand
TTTCACTCGACCCCAGCCACCCAACCCCAATGCTTCTACTTGACAAAGCACTAGAAACAATAGCGCGGTTGGCCACTCGAAAGCTGTCGTAATCGTCACCTCGACACGATTGTCCGCTACCGATTGATCTCTAGACCGAACGTGGCGGCGTGAATCCCCACCAGTTCGTCCGAATTACGGTTGGCCAGCTGGAAGCGCGGTAAGGTGTAGTCGACCTTGGTGGACGCGCGGCTGATCCCGTCGATCAAGATTCCCGTATAACCGGCTTTGAATGACAGCCAGGAATTGATCGGATAGATGGCCTCGAGTCGCAATTCACCCATCGGCGTGAACTCGTTGTTTTCGATCTGCGACCGAAATGCCGACGGCGACAGATTCGCAGGCCCGTTCTGACCGTTGATCACGTTCGAAGAGATATTCGACGCGACGTTGCCCTCCAGACGGACGTCCTGCATGTTGGCCGCCGCCAGGAACCGCCCGTCCACGTTCATCCGCCAACGGCCCAGACAGCCTTGCCAGCGGCCGCCGACCTGGATGCCAAAGATCTGGTTCTCGGCAACCGTTTTGAAGGAGGTTCGGTCCAGGATGCCGCCGGTTCCCGAAAAGGAAAACGTCTCGGTCAGGTCAAAGTACCGGATCCCGTAAAGGAAGTCGAAACTGCCGTTCCCCCGATACCAGCGCCGCAGCGACATCAGTTCGAGATTCTGAAACTCGACCAGGTTCGACAATTCGATACTGGTGAACTCGGGAATCCAGATCACGAGATCTCCCGTATCGGTTGCCGCCGGCGCGTCGATCGTGCCATCAAAGGGCGGCGCGAAACCGCCCATGCCGCCAGGTGTGCCGAGGTCTTCGCCGTGCCGGCCGAATATATTGTTTCCATTCACGTCGTCGTCGATGCCGTCGCCGTTACCGTCCGCAAAGCCGGCCAGGCCGGAAAACAGGATGCCGCCCGACGAGAAGTCGGGATCGTCAGGCAGGAACGTCGTGGCGCCTCCGTTGTAACCTGTCCCGTTGCGACCGAACGAGATATTGGCCAGCCAGCCTACATTGCAGTCGACATTGCCAAACTCGAACCGATGCGCGGAATGAAACTGCTCGTCAATGAAGCTGGTATCAAGATGGTTCTCGTAGTAGGTCAGAACGCCACCTTGGTTGTAGTAGCCTTCATAGTCCTGTCCGCCGACTGTTGTCGTATCCGGCGGCGTGATCATCCAGTACAGGTAGTCGTAGCTAAAGAACACACCGCCACCATCCGCCACGCATTCGTCGCCGTACGGCAAACAACCTGGCGCTGCAAGTTCTTCCGAAAACGTTGGCGTGTTGTAGTTCGGTGCCTGCGATTCCATGATGGAGCTGCCGACATAGGGATCCGATCCCGGCAGCGGCGCCTGCACCCCGCCATACGGCTGCTGACTGTATGGCGGCGGGCCAGATGCCGACGGATCATGAGCCGGCTGGACATAAGCCGGCTGGACATAAGCCGGCTGGACATAAGTCGGCTGGACATAAGTCGGCTGCGGCGCGGGCTGGAGAGGTTGATACGCCGCGGGTTGCGGAGTGGACGCCGGAGTGAATAAACCGCCGGCCTGCGAGTATGCAGGAGAACCCTGATACACGGGCTGACTGGAAAACGGATAGGCCGAGCTGTTCGCGTCTGGAGAAGCCATCGGCTGCTGGCCAGGCAACGAAGCAAAACGATACTGACCCAGCGACGTCAGCGCTTCTGGGACTTCTTGAGTGGATTGCAGATAGCGATTTACAACTTGTGGATGACGGGCGTAACCTTGCCCCTGAGCCGTGGAGGTCATTAACAGCATGACTCCGAGGCTCCATGCCATGGAAAGTCGTCTCGGCGGGACTTGGTCATGGTCGCTCGGTGAAACCTCGATGGCAACGCTGTTCGTGCCGGGAATTCGAATTGCTAACCGCGCCATTGTTTCGAAGCACTGCTTAGCTGCCATGAGTTCGCGCCATATGAGATGAGGAGTCGGAATGGTTTCGAAGCGGCCGTCCGCCACGGAATTGCCGGGGCACGACAACCCGCAAGGTTTTCACGACGGTCGGCGTGCGCAAAATGAAGCGCACCCGCAATAATCGTCGGACCGAATCAATTCGCCGATGAAGAAGATCAGAATTAAGCGGTGCAATCCGAATGACCGTTGTAATCGTCAAAGTCCGCCATCCGCCTGGGTCGCCCGCTGCGGGCTACTGGTAAAGGCTTAATCTCAAACGCCTTGCGCATGTACCGTAGAGAGGTTTACGGGGATTCAGTACAATCGAACACTCGTTTTTCGGCGTCCTCACACGGCCATAGCAATAAGTACTGGTATCCATGACTGACAACAATTTCGATCCATTTAACGCTCGTGACACGTTCGCCGCGCCGCAGGGAAACGTCGGCATTTACCGGCTCAGCAAGCTCGAAGAGGCCGGAATCGGCACGATTTCACAACTGCCCTACTCCATTCGCATCCTGCTCGAATCGGTACTCAGGAACTGCGATGGCTACGTGGTGAGCGAAGAAGACGTGCGCAACCTGGCAAACTGGAATGCGGCCGAACCAGCCAAGCTCGAAATCCCGTTCAAGCCTTCGCGAGTCGTCCTGCAGGACTTCACCGGCGTGCCCGCCGTGGTCGACCTGGCCGCCATGCGCAGCGCCATGCAACGGCTCGGCGGGGACCCCAAAAAGATCAATCCTTTGATCCCTGTCGACCTGGTCATTGACCATTCAGTGCAGGTCGACCGCTTTGGCAGCTCCGACGCGTTGCAATTGAATGTTGATCTGGAATTCCAGCGCAATCGCGAACGTTACGAGTTCCTGCGCTGGGGGCAGCAGGCATTCGACAACTTCCGCGTCGTTCCGCCCAATGTCGGCATCGTCCATCAAGTCAATCTGGAGTTCCTGGCAAAGGGCGTCTTCCTGCGCGAAGACCAGCAAGGACCCGTCGCCGTGCCGGATACGCTGGTCGGCACCGACAGCCACACCACCATGATCAACGGCCTGGGCGTCGTCGGCTGGGGTGTCGGCGGAATTGAAGCCGAGGGAGTCATGCTGGGCCAACCGATTTACATGCTGATGCCTGAAGTGGTCGGCTTCGAATTGACCGGCGAACTGGCTCCCGGCGCCACGGCCACGGACCTGGTGCTGACCGTTGTCGAGATCCTGCGCAAGGCGGGAGTCGTCGGCAAGTTTGTCGAATTCTACGGAACGGGGGTCTCTCGGATGCCACTGGCAGACCGCGCCACGATCGCCAACATGGCGCCTGAATACGGTGCCACCATGGGCTTCTTTCCCATTGATGACGAGACGCTTAACTATCTCCGCCGCACCGGCCGCACGGACGACGAAGTAACACTGGTGGAACGATATGCGAAGGAGCAGGGAATCTTCCGTACGGACGAAGCAACGATTCCAACCTATTCCAGCAACCTGAGTTTGGACTTGAGCACGGTCGAGCCCTCTTTGGCCGGCCCCAAGCGCCCGCAGGATCGCGTCGCGCTTTCCGACATGAAGACGGCGTTCGAAGCCGCCTTGAAAGCCCCGGTCAGTCAACGTGGTTTCGCTTTGGATGCCGACTCCCTCAAACGCACCGGCACGGTGCAGAACAACGGCAGCACCACCGAAATCGGGCATGGGGCGGTCGTCATCGCGGCCATTACCAGCTGCACGAACACCAGCAATCCTTCCGTCATGCTGGCCGCCGGGCTGGTTGCCCAGAAAGCCGCCGCCCGGGGACTCAAAGTCAAACCCTACGTCAAGACAAGCCTCGCCCCCGGCTCGCGCGTAGTGAGCGATTACTTGGACAAAGCGGGTTTGACCGAGTCCCTGCAGAAGCTCGGGTTTCATACCGTGGGCTACGGCTGCACCACCTGCATCGGCAACAGCGGCCCGCTGCCGGACCCGGTCGCCGAAGCCGTGACCCAAGGCGACCTGGTGGCGTCCGCGGTGCTGAGCGGAAACCGCAACTTCGAAGGTCGCGTCAATCCGCTGGTCAAAGCCAACTACCTGGCCAG
>CALBSZ010000126.1 GCA_937967665.1 uncultured Planctomycetaceae bacterium | reverse complement strand
CCCGCCCCTGCGACAACAGCGGATCCCCCTATGCCGCCACGCAGGACAGCCGCGCCGCGGCCGCCGTAAATTCGATCCTGCCCTCCCTGGCCATCGAGCTCGTCGTTTCCAGCGCGTCCGTGAATGCGATCCCGGCCATTGCCCCCGTAAATCACGTCGTCTTGCATGCTGCCGTAAATCAGGTCACGACCGGCTCCCGCGTCGATCTCCGCCGGCAACGTGACATTCTTCGCAAGGCGAATGCGGTCGTTACCGCCGAACGTGTGTATCACGATGCGCTCGACCAGCGGAAAGCGCGTGGTCACTCTGTTTTGTGATACCTTCAGTGTGTTTGGATTCGGCTGTCGAATGAAAATATCGTCCGCCTTGCCACTGCCACAAACAATCAGTTCTTGATCCGTGACGAAAGCGCCGACTCCGTCGCAGCTTGCCAGTAGTATTCGTGACTCAAGCGACTCGCAACGAGATCGCCGTTCGGTGTTCCGAGTGTGTCGTTTCGATGCGCATGCAAGCTTCGACCTGCGTTTGTGATTCCGCATGATAACCTCCGCGAACAGGTCGCGTGCGACGGAGCGTAAGGAACCTTTACTGTTGCGTCGTCGAAGAACCTGGCAGGTACCAGAAACGCTCGCCGCGAATACGCGGCCATGATTTAGAAACGAAAAAGAAAGCTGGCGACGTGCGCCGTGAATAGTGCTGACACGTTTATCGTTTCCTCATAGGACTGGGCCACAAACAGAAGAGAAACGGCGTCCGTAAGAGGGGGTAACGCTGGAGAATAAGGAATCCTGGTGCGGTGTCAAGTCCCCTGAAGGAACGGTGCTGCTTTCTGACGCGGATGTAATCTCCCGACAGCTTCCGCGAATAGAAAAAGGATGGGTTTTGAGCGGTTGTGTCCCAAGGACGTTTTCACCGAGACCGACCGTGACGCAAATCATGACAACCAGACGGTTAGCGAATACGACAAGTCGTAGGAGCAGCCGGCTGCGCGGGCGGCCGCTGGAAGCGTGTTGCCACGCGATTGCGATCGCAAATTCGGAGCGCAGGACGAGCGAAAGCTTTTTGACAAAAAGTAGGACATCATCCTCAGAAGGGCAGGGCGGCAAGGAGACGGTCGGCGGCGATGAGCCGCGGGATCGTGATAGAGCGTATGGAAAACAGGACAGTTTCGATATTAGGCGACTGTCAAACGAACCTGTCCCGTGTTAGATCTGCCACTAATAAAAATAGTACATCATGAAGACGGCCAGGGCGGCGAGGAGGCCGGCGAGGATGCGGTCATTGGCGATGAGTCGCGGGATCGTGAAGGGGCCTTCGGTACGCGCGGCGCGCAGCGCCATGAAGAAGAACAGCAGCCAGGTGTACGTCGCGCCGATCCAGGCGGCGACGGTCGACGAGGTGAAGACGCGGTCCCCAATGTGGAAACCTAACGTGTCGCTGTACATCTCAAATCCCAGCAGGCCGTAGATGCCGAGCGAGACGCAGAGCATGGCCAGGGTCTTGCGTACCTGGTACTGTGAAAAAACGCCGATGCCGACCCAGGTGAGTTTCGCTTTCTCGTCACTGGGCGGTTCGGTCATCAGGCTGATGATCACGTGCAGCACAACGCAGGCGATCGCTGCCAGGAAGACGGCGTGAAAGAAGTTCAATTCGGGACCAAAGACGTTGGCCACGGAAGGAATGGTGCCCAGGTACCGGGCATAGATAGGTTCGATTCGGTAGCTCAAAATGACTCCAGCGACGATGGCGACGAAAGCACCCTCGGCAGTGGCCCGTTTCCAAAACATGCCCATCAGGAAGGCAACGACGACCCCGGCGACCAGCTTGCCTTGATGGTTGGCGATGTGCAGGAAGAAGCTCTCCTGCGAATTCGGGTTCATCGTAGAGATCGTCAAGACGGCGGCGGCGACGATGAAGACCACAATGCAGGCGCGGCCGAACCAGATCAACTGCCTCTCGGACGCTTGCGGGCTGACGTAGCGCTTGTAAATATCGAACGTGACGATCGTGGCGGCCGAGTTCATCATGGAATCAAGACTTGACAAAATCGCGCCGACGATCCCGGCGGCGATGAGTCCCGCCAGGCCGAATCCGAGGGGAGTAATCAACCGCGTCAGCAGCTCGGTAAACACCACGTCCTGGGCCACGACCACACTGTTGACCTCGAAGAAATAGTACGCCGCGATTCCGGTGCCGATCGAGAAGAACGGAATCAGCAGCTTGAAGAATCCCGCCGCGATGATGCCCAACCGCGCTTCGCGATCGTCGCGTGCCGAGAGCGCTCGCTGGACGATGAACTGGTTGGCGCCCCAGTAATAAAAGTGCAAGACCATCAAGCCCGTCAGCACGCCGCTCCACGGCAACTGCGGATGATTGGTGGCATTGTACAAGTGCAGTTTATCCGCCCCCTCGGCGGCCCGGTCCATCGCCACCATCTGCCACCAGCCGCCGATTTCGGGCTGGGAAAAGGTGACCGCGGCCAGGATGATGCCGGCCACCAGCACCAGGATGGATTGCAGGATGTCGGTGACGATCACCGCCTTGAGTCCACCGATGATCGTGTACGAACCGGTCACGACCGCCATCAGGATAATGCCGATGACGTACCACTTGGGATTCACATCGCCGGGGCTGAGATTCTCATTGAACGAGGCGCCGACGATCGTGACGCGTGGCGGTTTATTCGAGTCGTATCCCTGCCCGCCGTCGTCGACGGTCACGGCGGTGATGACGCCGTCCGTAGAGACCGCACTGGCCGTGGCCGGTCGGTTCGATTGGTTGCTTGCTCCGCGGGGCGGCGGCGCGATCTTTACTACGGGATTCGCGGTGTATTCCATACCGCCGTTTTCAATCGCGATGCTGGCGACAGCGCCGGAGTCATCGACGACAGCGGTGGCTTTGGCGGTATCGCCGTAATCGAACAGCAGTTCGTTCAGTGACCGCGAACCGATGTAGAAGCCGGGCACCATCTGAATGACCACCATGATCACGATCATGATCAAGGCGTAGGCGATGCGGCTGGAATCGTCGTAGCGGCGACTCAAGTATTCGCTCAACGTAAAGACGTTCAAACGCCGGTAGACGGGAAGAAACACGTAGCACAGCATGAGCAGCCCGGCGATGGCCGTGATTTCGAAATGGCTTTGTGCGAACCCGTACATGTAGCCGACGCCCATCATGCCCATGATGTGGTTGGCCGAGACATTCGAACCGAAGATGGATCCGGCGACTCCCCACCAGCGCGTCGTCCGCCCCGCCAGGTAGAAGTCCTCGGAAGTGTCTTCTTTGCGGCCGGCCCAGAGGCCGATGATCATGATAACGATCAGGGAACCGAAGAAGATAACCATATCAAGCGGCGAGAGCAGGCTGTTCATAGGAAATCGCGGATCGGGGTTGAAGGACGGGGACGGTGATACGATTCAGGTAATCATTCGTTTCCGAAAGGGAGGTCAGTCGCAGGTATCGATGGCGGTGTTGAGTAATTCGGTGCCGTTGTCGAGTCGCCGGACTTCGTCGACGAGTCGCGGGTGGACGAACACGCGGACGCGTTTCACGAAGTCATCGAATTGCTTTTGGGCCAGCGTCTGCACGACCGGGGACACATCGGCCAGCGGCCGGTAGGTGTCTTCTTTGCGAAAGTAGATGTCGATCTTGAATTCCACTTCGCGCTTTACCGGTGGTGAATCGATGAGCACTTCGTGCGGGGCGACTCGCCGCCCCAACTGGCGACTCAGCGCACTGGCAAACACCTCGCTGCAGGCGGTGAGCCACGGGAAGGGCCGTCCGGCCAGCCGGTCGTAGACCTCGCGGTGTTGAAAGTAACTGTACTGCTGCCAACGCTTGTAGATCTGTCGTGTGGGGCCGAACAGGCCGTCGAGCAGTTCTCCCGCCGGGGCGCTCCCCGCGATCGTGCGGAGGTGGCGGATCAGGTAGTGTTCGGTCAGTCGGAACAAGGCATCCAGATCCAAATCGGCGTAGAGCAAATAGAACGCGCGTTGCAGCATGGCCGTCGCGGACCGGACGGTATGGTGCCAGTATACTTCGCTGAACATCACGTAGCGACTGAAAACCATCATTTCCGCCGCCGTGCGTCCTTTATCCGTGATGGCCAGGCCATCGCCAGCCTGATTCAGGCAGAGACTGCCGATCAAACGTTGCTGGTCGAAGTTCTTGCCGTAGGGGACGCCGGCGTGCAGGCTGTCGCGGACGAGATAGTCCATCTTGTCGATGTCGATCGGGCCGGACAGAATACTGTGCAGGATGCGAGCGCGGGTGTTCCGCGGTTTCTCGGAAAGCAGCGTGACGACTTCCCGGGGGTTGATCAGCCACTGATCGCGGAGCGTGTCGGCGATTTCGCCTTCGAGCAAGAAGCTGTTGGCGAACATCTCGTGCGTGGGAACGCCCGGCAATTGAATGTCTTCCAGCGGATGGCAGAAGGGCCAGTGCCCGAGGTCATGGAGCAAAGCGGCCACGATCAGGACTTCCGCGTCGTGTCGGGAAATGGCTTTGCTGAACCGTTGGTCATGGGCCAGCTGCTTGAGGTACAGCAGGGCCATGCGATAGACGCCCAGGCTATGTTCAAAGCGGGTGTGATGCGCCGCGGGATAGACCAGTGAAACCAGACCCAGTTGCGTGATCTGTGACAGACGCCGGAACTCGGCCGAGTCAATCAGCTGTTGCACGCGGGGCGTCAGCGGGATGTCCAGTTCCTGCGGGATGCGGATCAGGTGTCGCCGCGTATCGAGGCCTTGGATCTCAGGAATCGCAGCGATTTCATTCATGCGTTGTCGACGTCTGGAGGCAGTGCCCGCGCCCGTAGCTGCAGCAGTGTCTAGAAGGCGTTCATGCCCAGGACCAGACGCAGCATCACGGTGACGGCCAGGTACAGACCATAGTGTATCAAAGCCACCGAGAATTGCAGGTCCAGGCAGGCGTACGCACAGACAGCGCCGACGATCAGGATGGGGGGAACGATAAACAGCAACTGGTAGATTTCCAGGGTGTCGCCGGGAAACAGGTAACCGACAATCAGCGCGTAGACTCCCCAGAGCCCGGCGTAGACCGCGGCGCAAATCCCGATCCGCGTCCAGAGGTGACGGCCGCGATACGGTTCCAGTTCGGCATCGCGAAACGTGGCGTAACCCAGCCAGACGAGCGCGGGCGCGATACCGATGGCGCCGATCCAAAGGATGGGCGGCGCGATGTCTCCGTCGGGTGAACGCATGATCCAGGCCACGGCCAACACGGCCAGCGCGACGACGGCTCCGATAGCGATCAGGGCGGGCGACACTTTCGACTCTTCCCGTTCGATCGGTTTCAGCACTGGCCGTCCCGACGCGCCGCTCGGCCCTTTTGTCTCCGGCGCATGGACGACGACATCTTCTTCCTTGGTCGGGATCTGAATGACCGTCTTGCATTGAGGGCATGGCCCCTTCTTGCCGGCGAACTTGTCACTGACTTTGAAGCGTTTTCGGCAGCCGGGGCAGGTAATCGTAATCGACATGAATGTTCAGTTGCGTAGGGGACGGGCACGCCAGGATTGGAAGTCTATTGCTGACAACGGCAAGTGGCTAAAAGGGTTCCCGCGTTTCGAATCCCGCACGTCCGGCCGCGAATACGATGAATTCGCCCCAGCTTGCCGACTCTAAGTTTGGCAAAGTTTGTTCCACCGTCAAGCGGCGCGCGGGAATTGTCGATGTTAAGTTTGGTTGATTGTCCCTGTCTCGCAAGATAACATGATGTCATGGCCATCGAGTTCATGTGCCCCAATGGGCATCCCCTATCCGCTCCGGAAGATCGAGCTGGCAAGCCGGGCAAGTGCCCCAAATGCCAAACGGCCTTCGTCGTTCCGGAGCTGGAGGAGGACGAGGACGATCTGGGCGCTACGGAAGCCGTGGCCGTGCGGGAAAGCGACCCCAACGTTTTCGTATTCCTGTGTCCCAACGGGCACAAGCTGAACGGCCCGCCGACGCTGAAGGGGAAACCGGGGCAGTGCCCGCATTGTCACGCGAAATTCCGCATCCCCGACGACGAAGAAGATCTGGATGAAGCCGAGGAAGCGTCGAGTGCCGCTGACATTCCACTCGGCACCATTCCGGCCGCGGGCGAAGTCGACGAAACAATTCCCGTCGAAGAAGTGCTGACGGCAGCCGAGTATGAAGAGCCGATGCTTGTGGGACCGTCCCCACCACCGCCCACCTGCGGCCATCCCGTGGGCGACTTCATCCTGCGATTACTGAACGTCGCCAGCGACGACGATGTGAAGATTGAATTGCGAACGAGCGACGGCGAGACCTTCGTGTTTGACATGATGTCCGCCGACTTGAGCGACGCGGTCTACGGCGTCTTCGCGGTGAAAGGCGGCCGAGAAGATTATTCGGTCGTCAGCGTCTCGTGGGACGCGGTTACCGTGGCCAATGTGAAGCATCTGGCCGAATTGCCTGCCGAGTTCCTATGACGAACGTCGGCTGTGTTCTGTAGAATGGGCCAGCGATCATTGGTTGTTGTTTTCCGCACGGGTGTGGCTGGACGCGGATAGGGTTCCAGCGTGGGTGAAACGCCGCGTAGCCCATCGCAATGCGTCTTGCCATCCGATTGCGGTGGCATCGTGCCCGACGGCTCTTTGCAATGCGGATGGCTTGCCGTTGGACGGCGGATTCTGATGGATCGGCGCTGGCCACAAGGTCACGGCCAGATCAAGTCGGGGGGACCCGGCAACCCTGTTCCACGTCGCGACCGAAACGCGGCTCTGCCCCATCCTACGGTACTTGTGAGTCTGCTCGTTTCGGTCAACCCACCGCGAACCCTATTTCCAAGTCGCCATCACGTCGGCGGCCAGCAGCGTGAGCAGGTCTTCCTGGGCATCTTCGCCGCCGTCAAACGACTTGGCCGAGCGCGCGACGGTCCGTTGGTTCGCGGCTTGAAGCGGCAGAGCGAGTTCATCTGCCGCGATCGTGACGGCTGTCACATTCGCCGCGCTGTCGGTCGCGTCCGCAGCTTCTCCTTCCACGGACTCGGCTTCCGGCAGCAGCACAAGGTCGGCAGCGCCTTCGCCCGAACCGCCGTTCGCCTTGCTGTTCAACCAGTTGATAATGATGATCGGATCGTTGGGCGTACTGCGATTGTCGCCATTGACGTCGATGAACTTGCTGACACCGGCTTCGCCTTCGCCTCCCGACAGGTCCCGCGATCCATGGGCATTGAGGTCGTTAATGGCCAGCAGGGCATCGAACGGCGAGACTTCGCCGTCGGCATTCACATCCATGCGGTTCAGCGGATTCTGGAAGGGCACGGGGCTGACGCCCACAAGCAGCGAGGCCGACTTGTAGCGAATATCGGCCGACGGGATGCTCGTCACCGGAATATGGGTGGTGACTTCGTGAAGCGGCAGGATGTCTGCGGGGTCGGTGGTAAAGATGCCCGTGCCGGAATTCCCTGCGTTGCCCGTAAAGGCAACTTCGAACAGAACCTGGCGTCCGGCGCCGAGCGGCCCGCCTTCGCGGAGCGCGCCTTCTTCGGCGAGCAAACCGGGGAGCGGAACGGCGTTGCGCCCCGACGGATAATTGCCGCTGAAGCGAATGTCGATGCCCGTCGGGTTGGTTCCGGACGCGACCGGTGTGACCAGCGAGGGATCGAAGCGGAAGTCGGTATAGGCCGAGAACACGCCCAGGGACGATGCCGGAAGCGCTCGCAGGTCTTCCACCCACATTTGTGCCAGGAAGGGACTGCCCGGAGCCACGGCGTTGTTGGGCAGCGCCGCGTGATTCAGATCCGTGAAACTGAAACTGAATTCCACACGCCCGCCCGAGGGCAGGACATTGACGGTGGTACTGCCAAAGTCGATATCGAATGGCGAAACCGGGGCAGGCGGGTTGAACAGCGACACTTCATGCTGCGGCTGCAGGTCCGCCGGATTGGTGCTGAAAGTTGCCAGGCCCGCGGAGTCGGCATTGAAGGTGATTTCGTAGAGCAGCAGTTCGTTCGCGCCCAGCGGTGTCGACGTCGCCTGGAGCGCGCCGATTTCGTCAATCATGCCGCTGGCGGAAATCGCGTTGCGCCCCGCTTCGTAGTTGGAACTGAAAACCAGGTCCAGGCCGCTGGGCGTGATTACCGACGTCGCCGGGGTGACCAGCGCATTATTGAAAACCAGATCCATGTAGGCCGAGTAGACACCTTGCATGGCGGCGGGGACGTCGGCGATGGAACGCAAGTCGTCTACCAGCGCGCGGATCTTGAATTGATTTCCGGCAACGATTTCGTTGTTCGCCAACGCGTTTCCGGCAAGGTCGGTGGCCTCCAAACGGAAACCGACCAGCTTGTTCGCCGGCGCGATCGTCAAGAATTCGGAATCGAAGTCAATCTGCTGGAACGGCACCGGAGCGCTCATGCCGTAGATCGAAGTTTCGTGGTCCGGCAGCACGTCGGCTGGATCCGCGAAGAACTCAGCCGTGCCGATCTGGTTGGCTGTGAAGGTGGCGGTGAACAGCAGTAATTCATTTGGTCCCGAAGGAGTCTGGCTGTCCTGTACCGCGCCGATTTCGTCGATCACTCCGGGAATTTCGCCGTGCGCGTTCTGAGCCGCAGTGAAGGCAGGGCCATAAACAATGTCGCCGTTGAAGACATTGTTGGCCGGGTTCAGCGACACGAAGAACGAATCGTACAGCAGATCCAGATACGCCGAGAAGACACCGCGATCGTTCGCACCCGAACGCAGGTCGTCCACGTATGCGCGAACCTGGAACTCTTCGCCCACCGGAATCATATTGTCTTGCAAGACGTTGCCGGCGCTGTCGGCGAATTCCAGGCGGATGCGCACCAGGTCGTTGTCCAGCGATGTATCGCCGACGTGCACGGTCACGGTTCCCGCTGCCGTTTCACCGGCCGAACTGGCCGCGACATACTGAAACTGATCGGTCCCCTGGAAGTTGGTTGCCGGGGTATAGAGCAGTGTGTCGTTCGGACCGGGAGCGACAAACCCGTTGGCGGGCTGCGAAAAAGTACTCACCGCAATCGTCTCGCCGTCGCCGACCAGATCATTTGTCAATACGCCCAGGGTGTTGGCTGCGGAATTCAACGCCACGTTGTACGAATCGTCGACAACGAACAGGCCATCCGGGAAGGTCACGGTCACGGTGACCGACGCGGTGTCGGTCTGGCCGGCGTCGTCAACCACGGAATAGGTGAACGTTTCGGTACCGAGGAACCCGGGCGCGGGCGTATAACGCAGGACATCGTCGGTCGGATCGTTGCCCGTGGCGTTGTCGTCGATCGTCACGGTCCCTTGAATCCCAGACGTGTTGATCGAGAAGATTTCTAAGGGCAACGCGGCTTCCGGCGCGCCCGTCATCGCGTTCAGGCGGAAACTGGGTGTGTCGTTGAGCAGCACGTCGATGGCGTTGTCCATACTATTCATTTCGACCGTCGCCGCGTCATCTTCGGCCAGCACGTCGGGCCCGTAGATGCGGACCTGGTAGTCTTCGACTTCGCCGGTTGTCGCGGGGCCCACGAACGAGAGGTTCATCGCGTTGGCGTAGCGGAAACGGGCATAGGTCAAACCGGGAACGGCATTCGCGGGTACCGAGACGTCCAGCGAGTAGGTGCCCGCGCCGAGGTAGCGGTTGGTGAAGATCTGTTCGTTCGGGTCGCTCCAGTCGCCGTCGCCGTTGAAGTCGATCCACGCCTGGAGGAATCCCGGAGCCAGATTGCCCGTTTCCACGGTGACTTCGATTTGTGACGTGAAACCGGGAGCAAAGGGTTCGGGAAAGACGACGCCATCCTCGTCGTCCGGTGTTCCCGTGTTATCGTCGGTGGCATTCGGATTATCCGGGTCCTGGCCTTGAAAGCCGTCCGCTTCGCCGTCAATGTAGGCGCCCAGGTGCAAGGGGCCGACGATGGCGTGCACGGGCCCGTTATCGGCCAGCAGGGTCGGGTAGGGCGCGGGAGCGTCGCCGTGATCGTAGCCCGACATGTTCCCGAAATTGACGTTGTTGGTGGCTGCCGCGGCTCCCACGGTGACGCGCAATTCGTTGTTGCCCGGTACGGTCTGAATCCAGCCAGGTTCCAGTACTTCGCGAACGATGTAGTTTCCGGGGCGCAGGTCGGGAATTTCATAGCGTCCCCCGCGTCCCGTGATGGCGGCAGGTTCCATGAAGCCGAGTCGCCCGTCTTCATCGAGGTCGACATAGATGTAGAAATTCGGCAGGCCTGGTTCGGTCGTCGCGTCATAGGCGCCGTTTCCGTTGGCATCCAGGAATTTCAACCCGCTGATACTGCCGCTCTTGAGCCGATTGCCAAAATCGATACCGACGACATCCTCGCCCGGATCCACGCCGAAGAAATACGGATTGTTCGCGGACGGGAATGTCTGTTCCCATTCGAACGGGATCTCTTCCAGGATGCGATGTTCCTGATTCGGCGCCAGGTCTTCAATGCGGTAGCTGCCGTCTACCAGACTGGTCATGTCGAACGGCTCGCCTGCATCGAACGCGCCGTTGTTGTTCAGATCGGAGTAAATGCGGAACGATACCGACGGCACGCCATCTGGAATTCCGTCGGCGTTGTCATCTTCAAACTTGTTGCCGCTTACCGTGCCGGGGGCAGGACGGTTCAAGAAATCCAGCGGTGGGTTCGCGCCCACCACAAATCCCTGTCCGGTATACATTCCCGAGGCGGGCATTACCGGTTCCCAGATCGTCGTCAGGTCGTTGTTGGGATTCGGTTGATTGGTTTCGGAAACGGTATAGGGACCCATATTCGCCGGAACGCGTAGTCGATAGACGCCGTTCACGTCCGTGGTCGCCGTGCAGATGGCTCGGCCCTGCGGGACCGGGCAGGGAGTAACTCGTATGGTCCAGCCGGGAAGTTTCCGGTCGTTGCCATCGATCACCCCGTTGCGGTTCACGTCTTCCCACTTGGTACCGGTGATTACCGCATTGACAGTGTCCTGGTAACCGAAATCGATGTCCGCGGGAGGTGTGCCCTGTACCGTCGTAAACGCGGCCGACGTGTTGTAGTTGGGGTTCATCTGACCCGCCTGGGGCGTGGTCGAAGTGAAGTCGAGCGGCACTTGATGACGAACGGTGTACGTATTCCCCGGCATGATGCCGATACTGTAGCGACCGGCGCTGTCGGACGTATCGCTACCGACCACGTTCCCGCCTTGCAGCAGTTCAACGGTTTCGCCAACCAGAACTGGTTCGCTGGTCTGTTTGGTTCCGTCGCCGTTCAGATCTTCAAATACCATTCCCTGAATGTTCGCGCTGGGGTCCTGGATGACGTCCTGTGGCGCGGCCGAGGCGAAGTAGGTTCGTGTGATGTACCTGGCGACATCGTTCGCCCTGAGCGTGAACGACTTGGCATTCGCCGCCGACACGTCGAACACACCGCCCGGTCCCGTGACTTCGTCCAGAGGATCGGCCGCAATCATGCGCTGCACCAGAGCTGACGACCCCGTCCCGGGAGCTGCGATCAGATCATATTGATTGATCTCCCACCGTCGTCCCGGCCTGAGGTCAACACCGCCCGAAGAATCAATCGCAACCAGGTTGTCCGCCAAGTTGGCATTGAAGATATCATCCGTCGTAAACAACACGAACGTTTGCGCCGTCGGGTCCACGGCATCCGAGCCGAGCAGCATGTTGCCGTCGTCGTCCAGGGGAGCGCCGGGGAAATGCAAGTCCGCGTTCATGTAACGGCTGAGCACAAAGGTGACGTCGGTCACCGGAGCCAGCGGATGACGCCTGATTTCATATTCCTGAGTGAGGACTGTCCCGATGGGATCTCCGTTATCGTCTTCGAGGTCTTGCAGGGTTTGAGTCAGCTCGAAATCCAGAAACGGATTGGCTGGATTCGTCGTTCCCGGAGGTGGATACGAGAAGGTGCTCGTCACACGGCCAGTATTGCCCGGAGTGGGCATGACGCCGTTTTGCGCGCCAATACTGCCGACACCGCCGGCTGGGAACAGCGTTTCGCCCAGCAGTCCCGTCGACAAAAAGTTCGGATTGACGGGCAGGGGAGGGTTGATCGCGTTGGTGATCTGAATCATGACGCCCGATTCGTTCACCGTATTTTGAGGCCCCGAGTCCAACACGGGCGAATTCGGAATCGGATTGTAGTTGGCGAACGAAAAGATATTGCTCCGTGGCTGGTCATTGGGGTCGATAATGCGGACACTGCTCCCGAACGAACCGTACTCGTCGACCAGGATTTGGACCTTGCCGTCGTCGGCACTGATGTTCGACGTGTTCGTCAGCAGCGCCAGCAAGCGACGGTCTTCGACGGTTTCAAACAGCAAACGGCGTTCGCGGTGTTTCGAGTTGGGTCGACGTTTTGGCATGGAACCAGCCATTTCTGAACGAAAAACAGGTTAGGGCGACAAGGCAGGCGTCAGGTATTTTTCCGTCGAAGGGGAGGCGAATGGAGGGGGTGAAATTGCGTAAGACGCGAATATAACCCAACTTTCGACGAATTTTACGATGTGACTGTAGACTTTCATACTAATTCAAGCCCTCAGGGTCGTCAACCTTTTTTGCCACAAACCGTTACTATCAAGCGGCTTGCGGCGTGGCTTCCGGAACGCAGGCGAAACGTACCAGCCGATATCCTTCGATGTCGAAATCGCGAGAAAAGTTCCTGGAAGAAAACGCAGTCCAGCCGGCAAAATCACACGTCGCGAACCGCTGGGCGCGGAACGTGTAGGGCCGGCACGGCGGGCTGCCGGGAAATGATGATTCCGCGGGGAGTCGGCGCGCCAGGTACCGCAGCTTTGCAGCGGCCGACCAACACGCGCGATGATTGCCCGCGGCACGTCAACCGTTTCTCCATCCGCCGGCGCGCTGCAGGCCAAGACCTCTCCCCGTGGGTGCGTTGATTCTATATTATGAGGCGGATTGGTTGATCACGGGTGGGGATGTTCACTGCACTGCAACTCGATGTTGTGGGCGCTCCGTTCGCCCAAATTCCCGCCCCTGCCAGGTTGGCACGTAAGTTCCGTGGGGGCAGCTTTCTTGTGAGAGAGGTAGTCGATGGATTCTGAGTTGGTGGATCGAGCGGAATTGATACAGCGTCGCGTCTTGCAACTGCGAGACAGTCTTTGACTACGCCGCCAAGATGAACGCGATCGGCGACATCGAACAGAAGATGGCCGCACCCGGTTTCTGGGATAAACAGGAAACAGCGCAAGAAGTCGTCGCCAGGCTGAAAGCGCTGAAGGCCGTCGTGACTCCTCTGAAGGAACTGATTTCATCCAGCGACGATCTGCTAGCCATGTTGGAAATGGCGGAAGAAGATCCTTCGCTGGCGGCGGATGTGACCGGTGAAATCGAGCGGGTGGAGAACGTGCTGGAGGAGCTCGAATTGCGCGCGTTGCTCAACGGCCCCCACGACAGCGCCGGCGCGATCATTACGATCAACGCGCGAGACGGCGGCACCGATGCCAACGACTGGGCCGAAATGCTGCTGCGCATGTATACGCAGTGGGCTCAGAAAAACGAATACTCGGTGTCGCTCCTGGATCGCAGTGACAACGAAGAAGCCGGCATCAATCAGGCTTCGATCGCGGTCCGCGGCCCGATGGCCTACGGGTACCTGAAAGGCGAGACCGGCATGCACCGGCTGGTTCGCATCAGCCCGTTCAATTCGGAAGGGAAGCGTCAAACCAGTTTCGCTGCCGTGGATGTCTCGCCCGAAATCTCCGACAGCATTGATATCGAGATAGACGAAGGGGACGTCCGCGAAGATAAGTTTCGCGCCAGCGGCGCGGGAGGCCAGCACGTCAACAAGACGGATAGTGCCATCCGGCTGACGCACATTCCTTCGGGTGTGGTCGTGCAGTGCCAGAACGAGCGGAGTCAGCATAAGAATCGGGCGACGGCGTGGAAGATGCTGCGAGCGAAATTGACGCAGATCGAAGAGGAAAAGCGGGAAGCCGAGGAAGCCGCCAGGTACAAGAGCAAGGCGCGGGTTGGATTCGGTTCCCAGATCCGGAACTACTTCCTGCACCCCGACCAACGCGTCAAAGACGCCCGCACCAATCACCTGGTGGGCAGTTTCCATAGCGTTCTGGACGGCAACATCCAGGAATTCCTGGACGCCTACCTCCGCTGGCGCTGCGGCGAGGATGCTGTCGCCAACAAGAATTAAACGTTGGCGACCACCTCCGGCGTTGACAGCGCGAACGCATTGGCGAATCAGGCCGATGACGCTCGCGAAACGCGCTGCTGCAATTGCTTGACCACGGCCTGAAACTCTTTTCGCAATTCGGTGAACCGTGCCACGGTCTTGTCCGCATCCGATTTGACGTAGTTCATCATGATGTTCTCCGCCGCAATGAACTCGTCCGCGATATCCGCCACTTCCGTCGCGATATCAATGGGAATGTCGGTCACGCCGTTGGCGTCGGCATGCAGCAACTGGCCCTGATTGACCATCAAGCCGCCCACGCGGACCGGCAGGCCGATATGCAGGATGTGGCAGTAGCCGTGCGAGCAGATGGTGGAACCGGTGAAGACGGGGAAGCCGATCGCCTTGACTTGTTCCAGATCGCGACCGGCGCCGTTGGTGATCAGCGCCTGAGCGCCGTAGGCCTGGTAGGTACTGCACATGACCTCGCCGAACACGGCCGATTTCTGAGGATCGTCCAGATCCTGAAAAACCACGACCGCCTGGCCGGGCAGTTTTTCGAACTGCTCCAACTGCGCCTCCAGGCTGCCGTAGGCATCGCCACCGATGGGGGGCGCATCCGAGCGAAACGAAGCCGTCGTGGCATAGCCGACAACCGGCGGCATTTCAGGGAAGTTACTTTGCACCCGATGGTCCATGTAGCCCGTGTTTCTGGGGCGGACGTCAAAAAGTTCGATGACGTTGCAGATGGTCGGTGTGTCGTAACGAGTCAGTTTGTCGAGCGTGGCTTGGGTAATCATCAAACTCATCCTCAGCGTAGAAGTCCGGCCGTTTACTCGTTTTCACTCGTTTTCCGTCTCGAGTCCCGCGTCTTGCAGCGAGCGGAAAGCGTCGACGTTGCTTCCTTCCTTCTTGGCGTCTTCGTCTTCCTTGATGATGTCACCTCGACTCAAATGAATCTTCTTGTAAACGTCCTCGGAAATCACGTAGTACCAATCGGCAAATCGCGAATTCAGCTTGTTGACCTTCTCCTGGGCCTTCTTGATCTTCTCGTCGCGTTCGTCGATCTTGCGCTGGTTTTCTTTCGTGATGCGCTCGATTTCCGCTTCCAGTTCCGCACGTTTTTCTTCCGCGTCTACCTGGGGTTCGGACGCCTCTTTTTCGGCTGCCTCAACAGCCGCATCCTGGTTCGCTTCCGCGTCCTCATCGGTATCTGGGGCCGTGTCGGTATCCGTCTCCTGTTCGGTGTCCGTGTCCTGGTCGATGTCCGTGTCCTGGTCAGTATCCGTGTCCGCAGCCGGTGGTGCCGCATCGTCCGGCGCCGCGGGTGCGTCCGCGGGTTCCCCGGCCTCGTCGGGGTCGGCCTCGCTTTCCAGTTCGTCGTCAACCTGGCCCGCGTCACCGGCGGCGTCATCCTCGGTTGCCGGAGCAGCCTCAGTAGCGGCGGGCGGCGCCGCTTCACCACCGGCAGGGGCAGCGGAGGGGCCTTGCGGCTGCGGCGGCAGCTGGGGAACCTCTTCCAGATCGGGCATCGGGATCCGCGACTTGTCGACGCGGGTGGTGATGAACAAGTAACGGTTCAGCGCCCCTTTATCGGCACCTTCGGTCCCGGTGGCAATACTGCCGAATCGCAGGATGTATTCGACCGCATCGTCTTCCCAGACGTGCACTTCGCCGTTGGCGGAGAGGATCTCCGGGACGGACTTGCCTGGCAGGCGGACCGGATAGAAACCGCGCGAAACAAGGCTGTCGGCGTCTTCGGACTGAGCCAGCGTTTGGGCGGCGTCTTCGGAAAGTTTCAGGTCGGCGCCCAAGCCGACGGGCTTGGCTTGCACGTCCACAATCTCCAGGTCGCCCAGCGCATTCTTAAGATCATTCAGTTTTGTCGCGTCGAGTTCTTCGTAGTCGAGCAGTTCGGTGGGCTGGGCCTCGCCTTTGACGTACGTCAACATTTCATCGACTTTCCACTCGTTGTCCGCGAAGGAGACCGTGGTGTCGCTGCGGCGGTCCAGACTGAAGCCGACTTGGAAGTTATTGAGCGTGCGAACGACGGAATAATCTTTCAAGTTGACGGTCTTGATATCCCAGCCGTTCAGGTCCAGCAGGTCCTTGTTGATCCACTCGCCGAAATCCGTGGAAAACATCGCCGGGTCGATCTTGACGTCGTAGACCACGGGCTGGCCCGGAATCCGGACGAAGTGCTGGCCTTCGGCTTGCGGTACTTCGTTCCCGATAATCAGCGCGGCCTTTCCCTTTTCGTGTTCGACGGAAACCATCTTGCCGATGCCTTCCGCGCTGGCGTCCAATTCGTCACTCGGCTCGACCACGCCAAACAGGCTGTGTTCACTTTCCACTTCGGTGGCAATGCCCAGTACCCGCAGGCCCACCAGGGCTGTCGCGGCGTTGCGCATCTGATCGTCCGCGTCGGCCGGGTAGCCGGCATGCGAGGGGATGCTCCAGCGGCCCTTGCTGTCCTGAGCGACACGAAACGTGTGCGGCTCACCGACTTCTTCGTCGTAAGTGACGATTTCCAGATTCGTCACGGTCAGGGGGTCGTTGAAGTCCGCGAACAGCACTTTATCTACCTGTTCTTGAACGTCAAATGCTTCCTGCCGAGGCCGCGTCACGAAGGCCACCAGCAGCGTAACCCCGGCGACGGCCACATAAATGAGAGTCTTCATCATTTCGGTCATGGCATTAGTTCCGTATCGCTTTATTGTTCACGATGGTTCTTGAATGTCTGTCCAGGTCCAGGACCACCTGGGGCCGGCAGCTGTCTTGCCGGCGCGTCGGAGGTAGGGGCGAACCTGAATGTGTCGAACTTAGCTGTTTCGCAGTCGTTGTTTCGAGATTCCTTCGCGTTCGCGGAGGGCGCGAAGCATGAACACCACCAGTCCCACGATGAACGGCGGCAGCCAGGGAATGCCCACGGCCATGGCTTTGTACCGAAGCTGGATTTTGCCGATGGCGTTGTCCGTTTCACGGCGAATCTTCCTGACGTTGCGATTTAATTTGGATTCGAGCGACTTCCGCGTCTTTTCCAGTTGCTGTTGCAGGTGCTGCTGTTTCACGGCCAGTGCCTGGGCGGCCGCTTGAAGTTCGGCAATGTCGAAATCACTTCCTTCGGCTTGTCGTTTCCGCAGGTCGTCTACTTTCTTCTGAAACTTCTCGACCGCTTCTTCGTTGCTGTCTTCGATCTTTTTGATCTCGGCGTCGAACTCAGCCTGATACTTCAGACGCTCTTCGAATTCAACTTCCCTCGCCGCCGAAGTACGTTCTTCGACCAGCCGCAGGGTGGCGTGATAGGGTTTGCGATTACGAATTCCCACGAACTTGTCCTGATCCGCCAGGACGTCGATGACGTTGAGCAGGAAATTCACGTTTTCAAACTGCCAGTTGATTTCCGGATCGTCTTCGGGCCGCGCGCGAATCCGCAAGAAGGTCGAAATCATCAGGTCGATATCGGCGACGTACACGACGTCGATCGGCTTCTTCTCCTTTTTCGATTTGTCGGCCTCGCCATCCGCCGCGGTCGCGCCGTCGCCGGCGCTGTCTGCTTCATCGGCCATGGACGGTTCCGCCGCGGGTTCGCCGTAGATGCGGGCGGCGATGGTCTGCCGGCCGGCGGTCCGTCCCTGTTTGGCTTTCAGGAGCATCGGCGACGACTGGGTTTGCTGGAAGTCTTGCGAGGAAATCGTACCGGCCTGAGCACCCGTTGTGATCAGCTTGGTGAACTTCAGCTTGGCATCGGGGGACGGGTTAATGACTCCGGGAACGGGAAAGAAGACCTCGTTGAGTCCGTGGGTGATGCGGCTTTCCCAATTGATCGAGTCCTCGCCTTCCGGTGCGTTATTGCTGCAGAAAACCCACTGGTCGGGAATGCCTTCGATCTGCAGTTTTTGATACGGCAGGTATTGCTGCCAGGCCAGGTCGGGCTGGAAGTTACCGTCCAAACCAGCCTTGCCGGGCACTTTGATGTCCAGCAAATCCCACAGTTTCTGGATGTCGCCTTTGGGTTGTTTCTGGCGGCCCACCCCCATCATGCCGCCGCCGGGCGCTCGTTTGGGATCCCCGGTTCCGGGCGCCTGGGCCATGAAGACGGGGCGCGGATCTTCGAAAATCGCCGTCGGTTGCCCGCGACGCACGGCATTTACAAAATTGTCGAACGCTTCGGGGCTGAGCGACGAAGGCTGGACGGCGAGCAGCACATCGTAGAAGCCTTCCTTAATCGGGCTGGATGCATCGACTTCCTCGACTTCGTACTGTTTCTCCAGCTCTTCGATAATCGCCTGCTTGGGAACCTGTTGCGGCATCCCGCCGGCGAACGAGAAGCCTCCCATGAGCTGCGCGTCGGTGCTCAGCACGCCCACTTTCTTCCGCTTACTTTCGGCGACGGTGGCGATGGAACGCACGAGTTCATATTCCACGGACACGCCATAGTCGAAGAACGGCACGACGACTTTCTCGAGTCCCGAGGTGAACGCGGCGCCGAGAATGATCTCTTCGTCTTTAATGGCGCCGCGGGTGCGCGTGCGGACCGGCTGGGCGGCAATGCCGTAGCGGTCTTCCGCCAGGGCCGCTACGTCGTCGGACGGTTCCAGGTTATCGTGAATGCGAACCACTACATTCGTATCGCCGCCCGACATCGCCTGGAATTCCTTGAGCATCGAGACCAGGTCGAGTTTGGTCTTCATGTAGAGTTCGGGTACTTCCTTGCTGATGAAGGCATCAATGTGGATGTCGTGCTCGGCTTCCAAACCCTTGATCAAGGACTTTGTGTCGGGCGATAGCGAACTGATTTGCCCGCGAGTGGCGTCGATACGAATGAAATCGCGATTCGAGAAGAAATAGTTGGTTCCGAACAGCACCAGCACCAGAGCAACAACACGGACCAGGAAGTGCCATAGCAGCGATTCGCCATCTTTGCCCCCCAGCCAGTGCCGGCGGCCGATCAGCACCATACACAGGTAGAGTCCGATGACGACCAGCATCAGGAAATAGATCGTCGAAGACAAGCTGATCACGCCGCGGCCGAAATCATCGAACTGCGAACCGATACTCCAGCGCGACACCCCGCGGGCCATCTGATTCCAGGGCAGCACGTCCGCCAAAGCCGCCAGTACCAGCGGTGCGTTGACCACCACGCCCAAAATGAAACCGACCGTGAGGTTGCTGGTCAGGAACGATGCCACCATCCCCAAGGCGATCATGGCCATGCCCATCAGCCAGTAGCCGAAACTGGTGGTGACGAACAAGCCCATGTCCAGGTCGCCCAACGATAGCGAACAAAGTACCGAGAAATTCCAGGTCTGAGAGAAGACCAGCGACACGGTAAAAATTGCCGCCGCGGACAGGTACTTGCCGATGACGATATCGAAATCGTCGGCCGGCAGGGTCAGCAGTAATTCATCCGTGCCTTGGCGACGTTCTTCCGACCAGATACTCATCGTAATCGCCGGAATGAAAATCAGCATAATGTAGGGCAGCCATTCGTTCAGCTGATCCAGGTTTGCCAGGTTTGCCGTGAAGAAGTTGTGCGAGCAAAACGCGAAGCCCGAAGACAGGATCACGAACAGGCAGAGGAAAACGTAACCCGTGGGCGTGCTGAAGTAACTGGCGAAATTGCGTTTCATCACCGCGAAGGCGGCTTTCTTGGCACTGCCTAAAAGCATCACGCCGATGGCCAAGACCGCCACAAAGGCCAATTCGATCAAGATGAATAAGAGTATCTGCAGAAACATTTCGAGATATCCTCTAACGGATTCTTGCTAGGTTTTTTAGATTCATGACGCCTGGGCATGATCGGGCCTGGCCGCGTCGACCGCTGTCAATCTCTTGAAAGCCCCTTCCATGCCGCCTTCTTGCGATTTCAGTTCGTCCACACCGCCATCGAAAACCAGCTGGCCTTCATTGATCAGGATCACCCGGTTGGCCATCGCTTCGACTTCCTGCAGGATATGCGTGGAAAGCAGGATGGTCTTCTGTTCGCCCAGCCGCCGCATGGTCTGGCGGACTTCCCGGATCTGGTTGGGGTCAAGTCCCGCGGTCGGTTCGTCCAGGATCAAGACGTCCGGTTCGTGTAATAGCGCCTGGGCCATGCCGACACGTTGCCGGAAACCCTTGGATAACTTGCTGACCGGCTTGAAGAAGACGGATTCCAGCAGGCATAACTCGGTGACCGCTTCGATACGGTTCTTTTTGGCTGCTTTCGACATGCCCCGCGCGTCGGCGAAAAAGTTCAACACCGCTTCGGGTGTCATGTCGGGATACAGGGGCCCGTTTTCCGGCAGGTAACCCAGCCGCTCGGAACCGGCAATGCGGTCGGTCGACATGTCGTGTCCCGCGATCCGCGCCACGCCTTCGGATGGAGACACGTAGCCCGTCAGCAGTTTCATCGTCGTGCTCTTGCCGGCGCCGTTCGGACCGAGGAACGCCACCACTTCGCCTGGTGCAATGCGAAACGAGACGTTTCGCGTCGCGGCGAAGATACCATAAAACTTCGATAAACCTGCCGCCTCGATCATCGGCAGGCCGTCTTTTTTCTCTGTCATGGAATACTCGGTGAAACAGCGTGTTCTAGAATGAAATGAAGCATGGCAATCCGGGCCAGCTTGACAATTTCAGGTCCGCCAAATGGAGTGAGTTTAGCACGGCAGGCTTCTTGTTACGCAAGCGGGAAGTTCCCGGTTCGCTCGACATCTAATTTTTTTTCAAATTCAAACCCACTAATGTACGGGCGTTCCGGCGGAAGTTCAACAGGCCAAGGCGGCTCGTGGATGCCACCACCGGGCCTCCGGCGCGGTAAAATGGGGACTTGTTCCGCTCCAGGCGTCCCGGCCATTCGAACCGCCCGGCGGCGGTCTGGTTTCGGGGGCGGCTGCCACGACGTATTATGCTGGCATGCTTTCCTCTACGTACGAACAACGGCGACAGTTGGAATCGATGCCGCTCGCGGAACTGCGAGCCCGGCAGTTGCGAAAGCTGAATGAACTGCTTGCGGCGACTTTGCCGCAAAACACGTTTTATGCCGAAAAGCTGAGTAGTCTTGCCTTGCCGTTGGCGAGCCTGGACCAGCTGGGTGCTGTCGCCCCGACCCAAAAAGACGAGCTCGTCACCGACTTTGCCGCGGCCAACCATACGTATCCGCTGGACCAGTACGTCCGCTTCCATCGCACTTCGGGGACACGCGGGCGGCCGATGGTGGTGATGGATACGGCCGCGGACTGGAAGTGGTGGATCGACGCCTGGCAGTTCGTCCTGGACGTCGCGGAAATCGAGCCCGCGGACCGCGTCTTCATGGCGTTTTCGTTCGGTCCATTTATCGGTTTCTGGAGTGCCCACGATGCCGTCTGCGCGCGCGGCGCCACGGCCATTCCAGGAGGCGGAATGAGCACGCTGGCGAGGCTGGAACTGATCGAAAGCAGTCGCGCCACGTCCGTTTGTTGTACGCCGACGTACGCCTTGCACATGGCCGAAACGGCTCGCGAACACGGGATCCAACTCGACCAGAACCGCGTCCGTTCGCTCATCGTCGCCGGGGAACCGGGAGGATCGATTCCGTCGACCCGCGAACGCATCGAAGCCGCATGGGGAGCCGCCGTCGTGGACCACAGCGGCGCCACGGAAGTGGGGCCGTGGGGCTACGCCGATCGCGCCGGCACGGGCTTGTATGTCAATGAGAGCGAATTCTATCCCGAATTCGTCGCCCTCGATTCCGGTGCCCCGGCCAACTCCGGCGAACTGGCGGAACTGGTGATCACAACGTTAGGGCGGAGCGGTTGCCCGGTGATTCGCTATCGCACGGGGGACCTGGTGAGGCCTGCGTGGCGACCTGAAAGCGCGAATCACTTTGTGTTCTTGCCGGGAGGCGTCCTGGGACGTGTCGACGACATGATGATCATTCGCGGAGTGAATGTGTTTCCGAGTTCGGTCGAACAAATCCTGCGCGGCTTCGATGAAATTCGGGAATACCGTTTGACCGCTCACAAAGACGGTGAAATGGACGCACTGTCGGTGGAAATCGAAGATGCGGCGGACAACGCGCCGCGCGTGGCCGACGAGCTGCAACTGCGTCTGGGTTTGAAAATTCAAGTGACTTGCGTGCCCCCCGGTTCGCTGCCCCGTTTCGAGGCGAAGGGGCGGCGGTTTGTGGATCAACGACCATGAAACTCAAGGAATGTGTCACGCAGCTGCGCCAACAGTTCCCGGCGCTGGCCAAACAGGGCGACGGGCAGCCGGCGGTCTATTTCGATGGCCCGGCAGGTTCGCAGGTGCCGCAACGCGTGATCGACGCGGTCGCGCGGTACTTGTCGGAGTGCAATGCCAATCACGGCGGTGTGTTTGCGACGAGTCAGGAAAGTGACCGGTTGTTGGATGAAGCGCATCGGGCGCTGGCGGATTTTGTCGGTTCCGGCGATCCCGATTGCATCGTGTTTGGAGCCAACATGACGACGCTGACGTTTGCGTTGTCGCGTTCGCTGTCCCGGACCTGGCAGCCCGGCGATGAGGTCCTGGTGACGCGACTGGACCACGACGCCAACGTGACGCCTTGGGTACGCGCTGCCCAGGATGCAGGGGCGAAGGTCCGGTACATCGAGTTCCGCCACGCAGACTGCATGCTGGATCTAGATGACTTCCAGTCCAAGTTGAACGAGCGCACGCGGCTGGTCGCGGTCGGCTGCGCGTCGAATTCAGTTGGCTCCATCAATCCGGTCAAGGAACTGTGTGCGCGGTCGCACGACGTCGGCGCGCGGGTGTTTCTGGATGCCGTGCACTACGCGCCGCATGCCAGAATTGACGTGGAGGACTTCGGCTGCGATTTCCTGTCGTGTTCGGCCTATAAGTTTTTCGGTCCCCATGTCGGTGTCTTGTGGGGGCGGCGCGCGTTGCTGGAGGGCTTGGAAGCCTACAAAGTCCGCCCGGCGCCGAACGAACTGCCCGGCAAGTGGATGACGGGCACTCAGAATCATGAAGGCATCGCGGGGACCTTGGCCGCCGTCGACTACCTGGCCGACCTGGGGCGTCTGGTGTCAGGGAATGCCGGCCTGTCGCGCCGTGACGCGCTGCGCTCGGCGTACCAGGCGATCGGCGAGTACGAAGCGGAACTGGTGACGCTGCTGATTCGGGGGATCGCGGCGATTCCAGCGTTTCGGCTGCGCGGGATTTCCGATGTGACGCGAAACGCGGAACGGCTGCCGACCATTTCGATTACCCACGAGTCGAAATCGCCGGCGGACGTTGCCGCCGAGCTGGGGCGCCGGGGAATCTTTGTGTGGCACGGCAATTACTACGCCCTGCAGCTGACGGAAAGCCTGGGTTTGGAGCCGGAGGGCATGGTTCGAATCGGTCTTCTGCATTACAACACAGCGGAAGAAGTGAACCGTCTATTGGAAGCGTTGAGGAAAATTGCGTGAGTCTCTATCCAACCGCCTTGAAAATCACCCCGGAAGAAAAGTTGCTGATAACGTGGAGCGACGACAGCCAGCGGCTGTATTCGTTTCGCGAACTGCGAGACCATTGTCCCTGTGCCACGTGCCGTGAACAACGGCGCGAGGTCAAAGCCGCGCCGCTGCTGCCGGTACTCAGTGCGGCAGAGGCCCAGCCGCTCAAGATCAACGGCATGAAGCCCGTCGGCAATTACGCCTACAGCATTGCTTTCAGCGACGGGCACGATACGGGGATCTACACGTTCGAAACGCTCCTGGCGTTAGGCGAAGCGGCATCCCCAGGCTGAAACAGCCCGCTGCTTGCCGTGCGGGTTGTGGATCAGACTAGGCTTTGTTTTAAATCGCGCGTTGTTGTCATGCGTGGCCGGGGTCGAGTGAAGCGAGCCCCCGGAATTCAAGGTTCTGTGGGGTCGCT
>CALBSZ010000125.1 GCA_937967665.1 uncultured Planctomycetaceae bacterium | reverse complement strand
CGGAAATCGTATAGCCGGCGATCACATAGCGGTCGATGCCGCCGGACTGCGCCTGACCGGATCCGCGCCCCGCGTGCCCGCCCCCCGCGCCCAGGTTTCCAAAACCTGAGGGTTCGGCATCGGGCAGGCCATTATTGATACCGTCGAAGTCGTAGTAACTGCCGTTGTAGGTGTAACTGGAATAGTTCGCGGCCGTACCGATTTCGCCGTTTTCGTTCCACAAGTAGCTCCAGCCCGCGGCCGGTGGTCCTTGGAAGTCATCGCGGTAGTCGGCCACCGCAATCGACGTGGGAAGCGGAACGTACTCCAGGGAAAAGTCGAGCGCGAAACTGTCTGCGCCATCAGTTGTCTTGGGGCCCACGGCGACATAGATTGTATCACCCGCCGACAACTCGCCGAGCCGCATATCGAAATCGTCTGTCCCGCCGTTACCCACGCTCGTCCCACCAACCACCGTGTTGTTTCGCAACACCTGCACGTCCACTCCGTCCCCGCCGCCGGCGTTGGTGTTGGTTATCACCGAGTTGGTCAGATCGTATAAGCCGTCTACTGGTATCGTGTAGGCGGCAATCGCGGCGCGGGCAACGCCGCCCGAATTGCCGTCGTTCGAACCGCGTCCTGTATGGCCTCCACCGGCATTCAACGATCCCCAGGAAAAGGGTGTACCGTCGTTCAACCCGGCAATCCCATCGCGGTCGTAAGCGTTCGAACCGTCCCACAGCAGGTTGCGATAGTTGTCCGTGGCACCCAAAGGGCCTCCACTGTTCCAAAGATACTGCCAGCCCGTGGCCGGGGTACCACCCTGGAAGTCATCTCCGTAGTCCGCAATCACATAGCTGCCTGCCGCGTCGTTGGAAAGAACATTCACAGCGAACGCGGTATTCTCATTCGTTGCCGCGACGTCCGCCACGGCCGCCAGCGGGTCCAGGACGCCGGCGACCGTAACCGTCGCTGTTGCGGTGGCGGTGCGCCCGCCCGCGTCGGTAATGGTGTACGAGAATGTATCGACCGAATTCTGCCAGCGAGGAAGAGGCTGCAACGTTGTGGAAGCGGTCGGATCGTAGTGCACCGACCCGTCCGGATTCACGGTCAATGCGGCACCGAGCGCGCTGGTAGAACTGTTGACCGAGATTTGCGGGATCGTCGTTCGCTGAATATTGAAATCCCACGCAAAGCTATCACACCCATCCTGGCTTTCCGGACCGAGTGCGGCGTAGATCGTATCACCTGCGTTCAGCGCGCCGAGCCGCATGTCGAAGTTGGCCGTCGATCCGTTGCCTGAATCGACATTGGTCAACAGCGTGTCATTCACATACAAGCGCACCGCAATGCCATTGCCGCAGCCGCTGTTCGTATTTGTCGCGTAGCTGTCCGTGACTTCGTACACACCCGCCTCGGAAATCGTATAGCCGGCGATCACATAGCGGTCGATGCCGCCGGACTGCGCCTGGCCGGATCCGCGTCCCGCGTGCCCGCCCCCCGCGCCCAGGTTGCCGTAACCTGAGGGTTCGGCATCGGGCAGGCCGTTATTGACTCCATCAAAGTCGTAGTAACTGCCGTTGTAGGTGTAGCTGGAATAGTTCGCGGCCGTGCCGATTTCACCGTTCTCGTTCCACAAGTAGCTCCAGCCCGCCGCCGGCGGCCCCGCGAAATCACGTTGATATCCGGCGACCTCTTCCGTCAGCAGCGTGGTCGTTTCCACGGTGAAATCGAGCGCGAAACTATCACAGCCATCCGAACCTTGCGGGCCCGTTCCTACGTAGATCACGTCGCCGGCGGTCAACGTACCCAAGGGCATGTCGAAGGTCGTCGAGCCGCCGCTTGCCACGCTCCGACTGCCGACGAAACTGTCATTGACGTAGACGCGCAGGTCGATGCCGGCACTGCACGGATTCGTATTCTGGAACAGCGTATCGTTGAGCTGGAAATCGCCGTCGAAAGGCACGGTGTACGCCGCGATCGCATAGCGATCGATGCCGTCAGAATTGCCTTGTCCCGAACCGGCACCCGCGTGCCCGCCGTTGGCGTTGACATGTCCCCACGAGAACGGAGTGCCGTCGTTGAGCCCCGCGAAACCATCGCGGTCGTAATTGTTGCCCCCATCCCAAATCAGCGGATTGTAGTTGGCCGAGTTCCCGATGGGCCCGAATTCATTCCAGAGATACTGCCAGCCGGCCGCGGGCGTGCTGCCCTGAAAGTCGTCGCGAAAATCAGCCAGGGGCACGGAAACGTTGTCGTTCGCGGCGACAGGGATGCCAATCTCAGTCGCTGAATTCGTTACGGCCGAATCGGGACTGGCAACCGGAAATTCGTCCAGGCCCGTGACGGTCACGGTCGCCGTCGTGGTTCCCGGTGTGCCAGACAAATTGTAAGTGTACTGGAACGAATCGTTCGCGCTGCCGCCTGTATTCAAGGATTGCAATGCCGCCGCGTTACGCGGATCATAGCTCACCGTCCCATCGCCATTCACGGTGAGCTGCGCGCCCTGGGCTGACGGCGAGGTGACTCCGGTCACGTCCGCGTAGCGTTCCACGGTGAAATCGAAGGCAAAGCCGTCGCAACCATCGGTAAAGTTGGGACCGACGGCCACATAGATCTGGTCTCCGGCAGCGAGCGTACCCACCGCGCCATCCACGGACGCAGACCCGTTGTTCGCATAGAAGCGATCGCGAATTAAAGTATCGTTAACGTAGACGCGAACTTCCGCGCCGTTACTGCCGCAGCTGGCATGCTGGACAAGACTGTTGCTGATGCCATAAAGCCCGTCCGTCGCGACCTGATAACCGGCAATCACGTAGCGATCCAGTCCCGCAGCGCCCGCCTGATCGCGTCCAGCACCCGGATGTCCACTTGTACTTCCGAGGTTCCCCCAGGCAATCGGATTCGCATCCGGTAATCCTGCCGACCCGTTGCCGTCGTAGCGAGAACCTTCCCAGAGCAAGCTGGTGTAATTCGCCGCATCGCCAATGCGCCCGTTGTTCCAGAGATACGACCAGCCGGCTGCCGGTGTCGGCCCTTGAAAGTCGTCGCGGTAATCGGCCACCGGAGCAGAGGGTAGGCCGTCCAGTTCACCGCTGCTCAGCACGATCGGCGTATCTTCATTCGTCATGCCCGCCAGCAGCCGGCGCGGTTCCAACTGTTCAAGCGACGCGCCAAGGCGCCGTCGTTGAACCGTTTGGTCCTCTTTCTGTCGCCGCCGTTTCCCCTGCCGTCGAATGGCCATGAGTTCCCCCGTTGTGTCGAAGTTGCCCAGATTGATAGATCCATTTCGAATATAATTAACAATCATTCCTCTGTACACGATTTTGGCGTAGAATTCGGAAAAATCAGTTGCACAGATCGTTTTGTGGCGTCTGGCGATCGTACGGCTGCGTCAGCGAGCGTGATCGTTGCCGCGAATTGAGGTGTTCCGCGTGAATCGACCCATTGAACGCGTCACGGTCGTTGGTGGTGGGAGTGCCGGTTTTTTGGCAGCGTTGTCGCTGCGTTTGACGATGCCGGAGCTTCGTGTGAGCGTGGTGAGGTCGGCGAAAATTCCCGTCATCGGGGTGGGGGAATCAACCACGACCGCGGTGCCGCGATTCCTGCACGACATGCTGGGGCTGGATCGCGGCGAGTTTTTTCGCGAGGTGCGGCCGAGTTGGAAGTTGGGAATTCGGTTTGAGTGGGGGGACCCGCGTGACTCGCACTTCAACTACACCTTCGATCCCTGTATGGAAGTTCAACTGGCACCACTCGGGAAACTGAACGCCTACCATTGCCTGCTCGACTTCCGGGACGGCAGCCACTACGGCGCCCTCATGGACAGGGGCCTGGCTCCCGTTATCCGTCGCGACGATGGCATGGTGCTGGTCGATGAGGGCGCCGGTTATCACATCGAGAACAAGGCCTTCGTCGCCTATCTGGAGGAAAAAGTTCGGCAGTCGGGTGTGCCCATCGTTTCGGGGGATGTCGTCGATGTAAAGCTGGCCGAGGACGGATCGGTGGCGTCGCTGCTGTGCGAGGACGGCCGGCAGCTTGACGGCGACTTGTTTGTGGATTGCACGGGATTCCGTTCGCTGTTGTTGGGCCAAACATTAGAAGAGCCCTGGCTGAGCTACGACGATGCGCTCTTCGCGGATGCCGCGGTCGTCGGTTCCTGGTCCCGTTCCACTGACGAGCCGTTACTTCCCTACACGACGGCCGAGACGATGGATCATGGCTGGTGCTGGCGGATCGAGTTCCCCCAGCACATCACCCGCGGCTACGTGTTCTCGTCGGCCTTCTGTTCGACCGAGCAAGCCATGAGTGAAATGAAAGCGAAAAACCCGCGACTCGGTAACGACCTGCGGTTGATCCGGTTTCCGACGGGCCGGCGAAACCGCTTCTGGGTCAAGAACGTCGCGGCGGTTGGGAACTCGGCCGGTTTCGTCGAGCCGCTCGAAGCCACCGCGCTGCATCTCATGATCGAGCAAATCCGTTTGCTGCGGCTGGGCCTTGCGGACGGCGATCGCCAGATCAACTCGGCACTGCAGCGCATCCTGAATCAACGCTACGCGGAACTCTGGGACGACACGCGTAACTTCCTGGCGGTACACTACAAGTTCAATCGTCGCCTGGAGACTCCATTCTGGCAGCATTGTCGCCAGGCCACGGCGCTTCACGAAGCGGAATCGCTGGTCGAACTGTATCGCGCGGCCGGGCCATCCACGATGTGCGATGCCTTGATTCCGCCCAAGACCATCTTTGGATTCAACGGCTATCTGTCGATGCTAATCGGACAACGCGTCCCGACGGATTATCGCTTCCAGCCCAGCGTTGAAGAAACGCGGCGGTGGGAAAGCTACCGACACCGTATTCGTCAGCAGGTTCAGCGTTCTCTCCCGATGCAGGTAGCGTGGGAACTCGTCGCGGATCCCTCGTTCGTCTGGACGCGACGCGGTATGTAACGCTGTTCGCGGGCTCGCCTGCCGGCAGCGTGCCTGGTTGCCTGCTACCAATGCCAGGTGACGTCGCGGACATGTTCGGGAACGAAGTTGTCACGAAACGAGCGGCGCGTCAGGAGCTCTTCGGTGATCGCCCAGCAGGTGATGGCCCGCATGAACAGGTTGTACAGCGGCGACAGCGGTGCCACGAACCCAATCTTCAGATCGCGCCATCGCGAGTTGGAATAGTAGAGGGCCAGCGCGAGCAATACGAGTTCCATGAGCAGGTAGCACAGATAGTAGGTCACGATCAGGAAGATGCTGTTCTCATGCCACCAGTAGATGCCGTACAGCGCCAGAAAGATCCATGTCAGGTACGTCATGAACACACTGTACGTCCAGCGTTCCAGCAGCAGCCCGAGATTGCTCCAGCGAAAATTCGGGCTGAAGATGTTTCCCATGTCCACGTGCTTGCGGCATTCGAACGTGATGACCGCCCATTCCCAGCGGCGCCGCTGCTTGACCAGCGTCCACCATTTCGTCGGCAGGTTGGTAAAGCACTGCGCGTAGGGCGCGAAAGCGATCTTGTAACCGCATTTGCGGAGTCGCAGGGAGAGGTCACCATCTTCGCCGGGTCCGACGTCCCAACCTTTCATCCGCTTGATCGCATCCGCGCGGTAGGCCCCGAATGCCCCCGAGATAATGCCCAGGATATCCAGCTTCGAAGCGATCATGCGACCAACGAAGATGCACCGCAGGTACTCGTAGGCCTGCATCCAGGTGATCAGTTTGTCGTGCGGATTGCGTGCCAGTACGGCGGCGGAGACGGCTCCGACTTGCGGGTCTTGGAACGGCTGGACGATCTCCCAGATGCCGTTTTCACCGACGTGGGAGTCACCATCGACGCAGACCACGATTTCGGCATCCACGAAGGGCAGGGCGAAATTCAGCGCGGACGACTTGCCGCCGCGTTGCGGTTTGCGCAGCACGAGGACGTTGTCATGCTGCTCGGCAAAGGCGTGCGCCACGTCGTACATGCCGTCGCTGGAACCGTCGTCGACAATGACAATCTGCATCGCGGGGTAGGTGTCCCAGAGCGAATGCAGCGTGGCTTCGATCGTCGCGGCTTCGTTCAGTCCAGCGACAACGACACACACGCTGGGGCAGTAGTCAAAGTCCGCTTCGGGACGACAGATCCCCAGCGCGCGTCCGATCTCGCTCGCCATGTCACAGGCGAACAGGTAGATCGATCCTGCGACGTAACGCGTGATGTCCATGACCACAAGCGGCGCCAGGAGCCAGAAGACCTGGTCAGGCGTCAGGGACGAGAGCCAATGGGTCCAGTCGATTAACATGGTATCCGATGAGTTCCTCTTCCACCGCTTCATGAACAGGAAAACGCAATTGGCAGCCCAGGCATTGAGCGACGATCTCCAATTCGGTATCCGACCAGTCGCAGTCCAGGCACCGGTACGGACCGTCCAGGTGCTCAAAATCGGCCCCTACGATCAGGCCGCGACTGCGACACTTGGGACAAACCATTTCGTCGCCCGACTCGAAATCCGAAACGAAGCCGACATGGGCACAGGCAAAATGGTGGATCAGCTGGCTGGTAGCCACGCGAACCGACCCGCACGAACGGCAGCCGTCACGGAACGTCGGAGCTCCTTTGCATTCTGGGCAGACCAAGACGCGATCCATCAGGATCGGGCGAAAGATGCCGAACTCGCACCACTTGTTGAGCGTTTCTGTCGGCAATCCCGTTTCGAAGCGGTACGTTTTGGCGTTCAGCGTCGGTAGCAGGTTTTCGCGGCGCAGTACGTCGCGGCCGGCGGCAGCGAAGCGGGCGCCGATACGAATTCCTGACTCAACCACTTCCTTGAAGCGAACTTCGACCGTCGCAAAGTAGTAGACTCCGTCATCCGCTTCCAGGCCGACGAGCAACTGGTTGCTGGGCAGGCGGTCCAAGCCATGGATTTCGAAACCCATTCCGCCGGCACTGACGTCAATGGTGAATCCCTCCGCGTGGTGCGTGCCGTCCGGCTGGGCTCCCGGTAAGAGCGGAACAGCGAAGATGGGTCGGGTGAGCAGGAACCGCTGATGTTTCCGCCGGTTGCTGCCCTCCGCCGCCGCCACGCTCTGCCTGGACTTTTCGCGATCAAATACGCTGTTGGCCTTCCGCTTGCGTGCCACGGCCATGCGAATGGACTGCGCCAGCTGTCGCGTATCCAAATGCGTCTTGAACAGGAAGTCGTCGGCCCCTTTCTGGATGCCTTCCACGGCCAGCTCTTCATCGTCGTGCCCCGTGACGACCAGGATGGGCGCGTCGTCCGCGTACTGCCGGATGGTGGCCATGGTATCCAGCCCCTCGCAGTCGGGCAGGGACAGGTCGAGCAGAATTGCGTCGTAGGCATCTTCCACCAGGCGTTTCAGCGCTTCGGCAAGGTCCCCCACGCGGTCGACTTCGAAGGCGTCCGGGCCGTTCCCGCAGAGTCGCTTTTCGACCAGGCGGGCATACATGGCGTCGTCTTCCACCTGCAAGACGCGCACCGGCCGCTGCGGCGTTTGGTTGTCGCCGTGATCTTGGTCTGTCGACGGCATTGCTGGCAGCGTCCCCGCGTTCTGCAACGGCGCGGCGGCTGTCGCGACGGCATGATGCGGCCGTGACGCCGCGACTTGCCGCGGATGGGCGGCGCCGTAGCGTCGGCGTTCGACCGCGAATCGCAGTCGGCGCAACAACGTACCGGCGTGTAGCTCGCCTTTCAAAAGGCAATCCTGAACCCCCAATTCCATGGCTTCCAGTTCGACGGCGTCGTGATGACTTCCCACCAGGGCGATAAGCGGCAGGCCGTCGGCATTTGCCATCAGCGCGTCCGTCAGCTTCAGCAATTGCGCGTCGGCGCTGTTCACACCCAGCAGGATGCACTGAAACGATTCCGCTCGCAACCCCGTCAACGCGTCCTCCAGGTTGTCGACGACTTCCATTGCGACGTCGTGGCCTGCCTCGCGGCGCATCTCCGCGTGTAACTGTTGCGCAGACACAACGTCGTCAGTCTCCAAGTAAAGCAATCGCATGGGTCGGTGCCTTTTACGTTCGTGTTTGCGGTGTCTTACCGCGGGCCTCGCGAGGCCTGCATTGTTCCACTGGTTCGTCAAATTCTGAAAGTTGGGGACTCACTTTCAATTCGAACGGACCCTTTGCCGGCGCGGCGTCCGTATCGCGCTCAAGGAATTCTGAAATCCCGGACCAGTTGGCAGGCAGCTTGACCTCGCAACCGATCCGCGCAAACGCCGTTTCCCCGTATCCAGGGCGCAGGTACACCGGCAGCATCTTCTCATGATGGCGATAGTAGCGCCGCAAGTTGTCCGGCGCTTCTTCATATTGATCACCCAGTCGTACCACCTGGCAACGTACGGGTTGGCGATTGGGCGCCACCACCACAACCACTTCGTCGCCGGACTGCAGGGACTGCGCTTCATGCTGTGGCACGTAGACAACCGCCTCCAAAGACCCTTCTTCCAGGATCTCTGCCACGACGTCCGCGACCGCCGCGAACTCGCCTGTGAAGCGATGCCATTTTACGACCCGTCCGGGAACCGGCGCGCGAACCTCCGCGCCGGCGAGCGTGATGTCGCGCAGGCGAGATATCTCGGCCTGCAATGTTTCAATGCGAATGAGCTGCGGCCGGAGTCGATCCTGGGACGCAATCCGCTCGGTCAAATCGACACGCTTCTTCATTTCCGCGACCGCCGCGGCCAGTTTCTCGACGTGCGCGCGCTGGCCGACCTCGTTGAATCGAGCCGTTTCCAGTTGTTCGTCGGACTGGGCGCCCCGTTCTTGCAACGCGGACGTCCGCTGCAGTTTTAACGTGTATTCCGCCAGTCGAGCGCGTTCCTGAAGCAGTTTTCCCCACAGTTCGTAGTATTCGGCCAGGGCCTTTTGGTTCTGGTCTCCGCTGATTTGCAGTTGCCAGCGATACTGCGACAATTCCGCATCCAGGTCGGCCTGTGCGATCTTGAGTTCGTCTCCCAGGCGTTCAATCCGCTGGTGGACATCCAGGTTTTCGAGCCGGGCCAGGAGTTGCCCTTGCTGGACAAAGTCACCTTCACGGACGTACAGCGAGCGCACGATTCCCGACTGCTGTGCGGGCACAGCGATCACTCGCCCGGTGACCACGCCGTAGGCGTTGTAGCGGAGGAACGAATTCCAGATCAGGAAGCCCACCGTGCCGAAAATCGACAGCACAAAAAAGCCCACGAAGATACGCCCCTTGGGACGCTTTTTCAGCGGCGCTTGCCGCGTCAACGGAGTCGTCGCGCCACGCGTTTTGGCCGGGGAACCGGCGTCCGAACCGCGCCCGCCGTCCGCCGCAAAACCCTTCCGGCGCGGTGACTCGCTCTCCAGCGGGGCGCCGCCCAGTCCGCGCGTGAGCGGCGGCTTGTTGAACGGTGTCTGGGAAGGGGCAGGTTGAGGCATGGCGGTCGAATCGCGGGTCGCTGCAGGTCCGCGTCTGCCCCGTCGACAAACCCGCAGTTGAGAAAAACACTAGTGCTACCCAAGGTTAGCTTGTGTTTTGGTGACAAGGTCCAGGATTCCTGTCGTACGCGTCGGACGGGCGGAACGGGCAGCGTGGGAAGAGCGAACTGTGACGCTACTGCGGATTCTTTAGATAGTAGCGAATCGCATTGTGCATCTCACGGCGCGTGCTCCGCGAGTATTCCAAATCGAACCAGACGATCGTACCGGTGGAATCCAAAAGGTAGGTCCGCGGGATGCGGGCTGTCGCCACTTGCGAGAACGCGCTGCCGTCATCCCAGCCACTGACGAACGGCCGCGCCGCGGGTTCCGATTCCGGCGGGGCGGCCTGGGCAGGATCGACCACGTTCACCGCGACGATCGAAAGCCCCAGATCTCCATACCGGTCGCGGACCTCCCGGCCCAACCGCGAAAACTGTTCCACGGCGTAATAGCGATCACGGTTCCAAAAGACGACCAGCGTCAGGCGACCCAAGCAGTCGTGCAAGTGACGAACTTCGTCTTGAACATGGAACGCGATGTCCGGCATGGTGTCGCCCACGCCCACCAGGCAGGTGGCCGCGTGCTCGTCCGACAAGACGACTTGCGGCCGGTACGGAAGCATGTCGAAATCGAAAGACGGATGTGGCTCCGCATAGTCGATCGGCGGCAGCGCGGGATCCAAGCCGGGAAGAGGATCCACGCCAGGCTCCGGTTCCCCTTCCACACTGGCGGTCGCGCGCGGCGACGGCTGCAATGTCTCCGGCGAGAACTGTTTGCTGATCGTCTGGTTCGACGTCCGCGTCACGGCCGGCTTTGCCGACGGTGCGGGCCGCTCCGGAGACTCTGAGTTGCAACCCAAAAGAGCGCCGGACAAGACAACGATCGCGATTGCTGCGGTGATGTTCGAATGCACTCTTCGGCCCTCCATGTTTGAAACGTGCTTTCGTCAGTCTGGCCAGAATGCCGAATTTCGTCAATATCTCTCAGGGATGATTCAAGATCAACTTTCGAATGCTCGCCCTTTCGGCTAAGATTCCTGCGGAATCGACTTGGCTTTTGGAAAGTGCAGGAAGCGATGATTGAAACGGACGTGCTCATCATTGGCGGTGGCGTGGTGGGGTTGGCGACGGCCTACCGCCTGACTCAGGAAAAACCACACGCGCGGCTCACCGTGTTGGAAAAGGAGCGGGAGCTTGGCTGCCACCAGACCGGCCGGAACTCGGGCGTGCTGCATTCGGGGATCTACTATAAGCCCGGTTCGCTGAAAGCCCAGAACTGCCGCGCCGGCAAGCAGGCCATGGAACGCTTCTGCGCCGAACACAGTGTCCCTTACGAAATCTGTGGTAAAGTCATCGTCGCCGTCGATCGCAGCGAAATTGCTGGCCTGAAAAGCATCTATGAACGCGGGCAGCAGAATGGTGTGAAATGCGAAAGGATCGACGCCGCGCGGCTACGGGAACTCGAACCGCACGCGGCGGGTATCGAAGCCATCTACGTGCCCGAAGCGGGCATCGTCAACTTTCGCAAAGTTACCTTGAAGCTGGCCGAACTGGTACAGCAGCGAGATGGGTGCGTGGTCACCGGCGCTCGCGTACGGGGCGTCGTTCCCGATTCCGATTCTGTTGTCGTCACGTCCACCCAAGGAATCTACTCGGCCAAGTACGTAGTCAATTGCGCCGGTTTGTATTGTGACCGCGTGACCAAAATGAGCGGCGGCCGGCCTGGCGCGAAGATCGTGCCGTTTCGGGGCGAATACTACGAGCTGAAACGGGAGGCGGAGCACTTGTGCCGCAACTTGATCTATCCCGTACCGAATCCCGCGTTTCCCTTCCTGGGCGTCCACTTCACGCGAATGATCGATGGCGGCGTCGAATGCGGCCCGAACGCCGTGTTCGCGTTTGCTCGTGAAGGTTACCGCAAACGCGACGTGAATCTCTGCGACCTGGCCGATTCGCTCACTTATCCCGGATTCCTGAAGTTGGGCGCGAAGTACTGGCGCGTCGGGGCCGGCGAAATGTGGCGGTCGTTCAGCAAGGCCGCTTTCGTGAAAGCCTTGCAGCGTCTGATGCCTGAGATTCGCAGCGAACATCTGGTTCGCGGTCGCGCCGGCGTTCGCGCTCAGGCCATCAGCCCCGCGGGCGGGATGGTCGACGACTTCTTGATCGATCAATCCCGCCGCGTCATCAACGTGAACAATGCCCCCTCACCCGCGGCCACATCCGCGTTGAATATTGGCGCGATCATCGCCGAAAAACTCGCGGACGCAATCTGACCCCCTTCACACCATGATGAAGTCACGCCGGGGGGAGTGTCTCATGGCGCAGCATCCAGGATGCGGCACCGCCGTGATGCGCCTTACCGGTCCTGGCGGCCCGCGTCGGCTGCGAGTTTGTTAAGAACGTCGTCCCATTCAGCTGCGGGCAAGGCGAGCGGTGCGAATACGGGGACGGAGATCAGCCGCAGCGCTGTCGCGAAATTGGTCGCGTGATCGCGGGCAACAACAAGATCCCCGCCATCGATTCGAGCGTCGCGGTTGAAGTCCCAGCGATCTGTCGTGTCGACGCTGGGATTTGAATTGGCACGCACGGCAGCGAAGTCGAATCCGTTCACCAGGGCATTGGTCGATACGTCGCCCGTGTCGCCGACCGCGTTGCCAAAAAAGAAGATGTCGTCTACCGGCAAGCCGGTGCTGCCCGCCTTCAAGCGGACGCCCAGCCAGGTTCCCGTCAATGCGCCATCATCCCACGTCAGCACGATGCGGTCACTGCCGCCGAGGCCAGCACGAGTCCGCACAGCGATCGACGGGCTCGGCGCGATAGCCCAATCATCAACGACATCGTCATTGCCCGCCGTGAAAACGAAGTCGTCCGCGGAAAGGGCACTCGGATCCACGAGTCCGTGAACGTCGATCAGGATGCCATTCAGTCCTTTGGTGTAACTGGTGTAGTTGGCGAACGTCGCTGCCTGGCCGTGAAAGAGCGGCGTTTTTGTCTCGTCAATCGCATCGTCGTCGTCCAAACCCTGCCCCGGGTCGTCGTAGGCCGAGTTGTTATAAAACACTTGTCGTTGCAAAACGGCCGGTGTGCGGGAGACAACTTCCAAAAAGTATTCTCCAGCGCCCGCTTCGCTCAACACTTGCACCGTGTAGTTCCCGGTCATGCGAGCCGTTACTGTGACGGAGGCGTTTTTGCCGTCTCGGGAATCCGCGTCGGTCGCGACGGGGTTGCCGTTCGGAGCCAGGACTACGAGCTGCGGATCCAATGCATTGAGCGGTGTCGATGACGTCGCATCGAAAGGCGTGGCCGTGACGAATTCGACCACGTCTCCCGCCAAGAGCGGCACGTGGTAGAGATCGCCTTGCGGCGCGAGATCGTAAACGACGTCAAAACGATGGACGTGATCCGAACCTCCGCCGACGCCGCTGATCGTGTTCAGCGGATTCCCGTCCAGGTCGACAATCGACCCGCGGCCGTTGATGGTCAGCTGGTAGACGCCCACGCCGAGCGGCTTGTCGCTGGAATCGAGATCGAGCGTCACGCTTGCTGCGCCGTCGAATGCCGGCGCCAATGCGATCGTACGATCGTCCCCCGCGCCGTTTTCGAATTTGCCATTCGGTCCCGCTTCCAGGAGTTGGTAATTATCGGCGTCCCCGGCGGAAGCGGCGCTGATCTCTTCACTGAAGGCAATGACCAGCGACGAAATTTCGTATTGCTCGAGCTGTCCCGCGGGCGGCGTGATACTGGCGACTGTCGGTCCGACGAAGTTAGGGTCCGCGCGGCCCCCTTCGACCGCGACGTCGTCCACGTACCACCCTTCGAAGTTCACGGACGCATCCGAGTCAAACTGAAATTCAGTCTGGATCTGCTGGCCAGCGAACTCATTCAGTGGTAGAGACACGGCTTCGAATCCGGAAGTGCGGTCCGGCAGGCCGCCGGAGAAATTATTCGCGGCCAGCAGGACGTCGGGCACTCCAGTGCGCAGGATGTTTATCGTGGCATTGTCAAAATGGTCTTCGACCTCGAGGAAGTGGTTGACTTTCAACACAGGCCGCCGAATTCCGGACAGGTCAATTACGGGCGAAAACAGGGACCCGCCGACGTCGTTGTCATACTTGCCGCCACCCGCGGCGTCCTCGCCACTGCCAAAATAGACCGCATCATCGGCAGAGTGCCCCGGGTCGGCGCCGCGTCCGGTGGACAAGTGCCACTGGCCGCCACCGCTGTTGTCAATCTCAAAGGCTTCGAGAAACGGATCACCCGCGGGATCGCTGAAGTCGGCATCCAAGACGAGGGTGCGTTCGAGGAAAGCCGCCCAGTCGCGCGCCGTGGCCGGATTTCCGGTGCCGTCGTCGGCGTCCTCATACTGAACCTCCACACGACGGCTGATTGTCGCGGTCAAGGTGCCGTCGTTTGGCGAACTGGCGAATGCCGTGCCGATGGACCCGGTGAAAACGCCAGCACCCAGTTCCGCCAATTCCACGGTTTCCGTGTCTCCGTCGGTAGTGGTCGCAATCACTTCAACGGAACCGCTGCCGATCAGGTCCATGTCGCGCAACTGGATCGTAATCGTATCGCCGGTAATGTATTCGTCCTGATCCAGTGTCACCGTTCCGGTTCGTGTCGCCGGCAAGTCGAAGGCGGCCGATACCGACAGCGCGTTGCCGCTGCCACCGTCGTCCGCGCTGAAGCCCATGCCGCGCCGCGCGAACGCGGTCCAGATTGCCAATTGGTTCTCTCCGCCCGTCAAAGCCACGTCCGCTGCCAGGATCGCGTCGCGACCGGCCAGGAAGGACGGATTGGCGGGTTGCAGCTTCATGGCGTCAAGAACCAATTGCATTAGCAGTTGGTTGCCCGCACTGCCAGGACCGGAATAACCGGCATACCAATCCGGGTTGAAGCCGAGTGCCGGGAGCTCGTCGCCGTCTCCGTGGATCAGCAGCCAGTTCAAGTCCCACAAGGCCGAAGCCCAGATGGTTCCGGCCGCGTGCACTTGCGAATTCAAGTTGAAGTCGTCATAAGTGAGCGGATTGACAGCCATATCAAACGTGTACGGAAACTCGCGAATGCCGGGTCCATCGGGCGGCTGGTTCAGCGCGTAGGTGCCGATCGGAATGTGATCGTCTGGTCCGTCATCGGGCTGTTGCGTCAGCATGAGCGTCAGCCAGTCGCTCCAACCCTCGCCCATGCCTCCACTTTGCACGGCATTCAGGGCGCCGGAATTGCCTGGCCCGCCCGTGAGTCGATTCGAGAGGCCGTGGCCGTATTCGTGGATCATGATCCCGTTATCGAAGTCGCCGTCCCGCCGCGGCGTGGTCGAAGTCCAGACAAACATCTGCATCCGCGGATTGAATCCGTCCGGTGGCGTGCTGAAGTTGGCATTGTTGGTCCCCGCACCGTCTTGCGCATCCGCTTGCACGGGATCCCCGCCCAAGCCCTGTCCAGAATAGTTGATCTGCTGGAAATTACCGGCCGCTTCGTCAAAACCGTACTGGAACAGAATGTCGTGAAGGATATTGTTCCAATAAAATAAGTTGGTGATTGCCGCCGCTTCGTTGTTCTCGGGCGGTTGCGCGAAGTCGATGGGGAAATCGAAGGCCAGCGAGGGCGTGCCGTCAGGCCGAAAGCCTCCGCTGTTGTTCGCGTCCCGATCTTCCTGGGCGAACACGTTGTTGCCGCGTGTTGCGGTAAACTCGGCCCCCGCGATTCCATTCGTATCATGCCAACCGAACGGAGACGCCGCCGTGTCCTCGGGATCAACGACAACACTTCGCGTTCCTTCCAGCGGACTGTCCAGCGGCAACGCGTAGACGTTGTAAAAAGCATGATCGACCCAGTCCGCGTAGTCGAGCACCTCGCCGGTCGTCGCGCTGACATTGGCGTCGTACCAGTGTTGTCGGTCTGGCGTTTCCACGATTAATCGCCATGCCAGCTCGAATTGCCCGTCACTGGTGTACACATATTGCAGTTCGGCGGGAATGGCACTGTGGGCGATGACCGGAGCTTGCAGGAATTGAGCTCGCGAGTGATGCTGCTTCATGGCCGACGTGGTCACGTGCCCATCGCCTGGCAACTGGAAATACGCGGCGAGCGATTCCAAGGCGGCGGCGGCCGAGAGCGGGGCAGATACACTTCGCGCCAACGCGCGGGTAGCCGCGCTGGCCACGAAACTGCTGCCTGCATTCAGCACCCGACCGTCGGGCATGATATTGACGTTGATATTGGCGTTGACGATCGGCAAGCCGCGAAATGTCTGCTGCAAGTAGAGGTGCGTAACACCGTTCGACTCGCTGACGTACTCTCCCGTGACGATGGCGTTCTCGATATCGTCAGGCTGCAGGCCCAGCAGCTCACTTTGCTCGCGAAGGTAACTCAACGCGATATCGCGTGCCCCTGCGGAACTCGGCCCCGACAGATAACCGCCGCGAGTGAACAGCTGACGTTGCGGCGGGATCGCGGCGCGATGATCCGTGTGCGTTGAGCCGCCGTCGGAAGCCATCGTGACGGCTGCTGAAGTCGAGGGGTCCAAGTAGCCAAGAGCCGCGCTGCCGGGCGATAGAGAGCGCAGCGTCTGTAACGTGTCGTCATTGATCTCGGTATCAAAACGCGAATTCGTCGTGACGACGATGCCGTATTCCCCCTGCGGTTCCTGCGAGGAGACTCGCAGCGTGTAGACCCCGGCTGCGGGAACAGCAAACTCCAGGATCCCCAAATCATAATTGGGCGCGGCCGCGCCCAGTGGCATGCTACTGGCCGTCGCCAAAACCGAATTGCCGTCCAGATCCAGCAACTCCAGCGCCGCCGCGGCGAAACTGGCGTCCAGCCCGGCAAGGACGATATCGACTTGCTGGCCCGCGTGGGGAGTCAGATCCACGGTGAACTCGTCGATATCCGTCACGCTATCCAAGTGCCCAACCAACGCGTAGCGTCCCACCGCCAGAAAGGAATCGTCAACCGGCAACTCGCTTCCATCGGCCGCATCATGGAATTCCTCCACCAGATTCTTTCCCAATCGCAAGGTGTGCGACGTGGCTTCGCTGCCGGTGACGCGAATTGTCAAGACGGCATCTGTCGTGATGAAGGTTGGCGGCAAGGCAGCCGGTTGGCCGGGACTCGGCGAAGTGATCACGTCGCTAAGGCCGTCCACTTGGATCGTAACGCTGGCGATCGCGCTATCCGGCAGAATCGCACCGGAAAGAACCTGCCCCGCGTTGACGGCCACCGTGAATTCATCGACGTCGCCCGGGAAGTTGATCGCGCCGCGGGTATCGCTGCGGGCCATCAGGCTGCCCAGTGGCTCCAGACGAACGAAGTCGGTGGTTGCCCGTGGTCCCACGGCGTCCAATCCGAAAGCAACCGTGAAATCGCCGCCGGCAGTTCCGTCTCCGCTGGGTGTGCCGTCCGCACCGGCTCCCAGCGGTTCACCGTCGAGGTCGTTACCCACCTGATCTTCCAGCGCGTCGTTTCCCGAGATCAAGGACAACGCGAACAGCCCCTCGGGCAAGGAATCGAAATCTGCCGTCAACGTGTCCGCCGCGGGCTCGTACACAACCGAGGCCGCCACATGCGCATCATTCGTCGTCGTGTTCAGGAGCGTGACGTCTTCCAGGGAAATGGCGTTCGCATTCAACTTCTCGTTCAAGGACGCGACGAAGGCGAGCGCGCCGGCGTCGAGCGTACGGTCAGCGGGCAGGGATGCGCCGTTGAACTGCGTTGCGGTGATGATCGGTCCCGCGGTATCCAAGACAAACGTGGACAAAAAGGCGAGGGTCGCCGTGCCCTGCAAGTCGGCAACAGCCGCACCTGACATGCTTACCTGGTATTCCTGGTCTCCTGTATGACTGGCCGGGTCGACCGCGAAAGCAAACGTGCGGCCGTCGACGATCGTGAAGCCCGTCGCCGGAATGCCATTCACCAGCAAATCCGAGGCGTCCAAGGTCGACAGCAGCAGCGGTTCGGAAAACTGGACCGTATAGGTCGACGGGAAGGAACCCGTGACTTCGCCAGCACTCGGCGAAGTCACGCTGACCCCTGGCGGCACGTCGTCGCCCGTGGCGCCTGTCGCGGATACGGTATACTCACCGCCATCGTTTTCAGCGAAGATGCGAATGCGATACTGCCCCATCATGGCAGCCGAGTGCGCAATGAGGGCATTGCGGCCGTCGCCGGCAGAATTCAAATCCGTCGCCACCAGCTGGCCGCTCGGGTCGTACAATTCCAGTGCCGGGTCGAGCAGGTTGGCAAATTCGCCCACGCCGTCGGCTCGTGTCAAGGTTCTGACGGTCAGGTCATCGCCGGGAACCGCCGCCAAGCCAAACCAATCGTCGTTGTTGTGCGCAACGTGTCCCAGAACGACCGCGTCGCCCGCCAGCAATGGTGCGTCCGCCAAGGCGTCATTCGCTTCGGTATCGAAGTCGCTGCCGCGTGTGACGACCAGTCGGTAATCGGCATCCGCACCGACTACGCGGGCATAGTAGGGAACGGGCGTGGGAGCTTGAAAAAGGATCCAGTTGATGACTTGCGCCACATTGTCCGCCGCCACACCGCGCGCGAGAAGCGTTTCGGAGTCGTCAAATATTTCCAGTGTCGCCGAACCCGTCGCTTGGGAATCCAACGCCACGGATACGGGTTCGCCCGGCGCGACGCTGAAGCGATACCAGTCCTCGCTGGATGCGCCGTCGAGCGAGCCGACCACAGCACCGCGCGACGCCATACCGCCGGCCACGCTGATGAACGCCCCATCGATATCGGCCGCCGATGTTGCCGTATCATTTGCGCTACCGCCGAGCGATTCGGCTTCGATTCCGGCGTTCAGATATACCTCGACCGTGTAATCGCCGACCGAATCGTCGCTGCCAGCGACCGTGATATCAAAGCGGCCCGCGGTGTTGACGGGAATCGCGGAGATCAGAATGTCCTCGCCGGGACCGGCGGCGACGGCACTGCCCACCAGCTGCGATCCCGGATCGCGCACCTCAACGCTGGCGGCCAGCGCTGCCGCCGACCTCACGACCACGCTCAGGGTCTGAGGAGCGTCGACGATGACGCTCCAGGTATCCACCTCTCCGGAAAAGTCGACCGTCCCGGTCCCGGTCGCGCTGTAAATCAGGCTGCCCAGCGGGAGCAGCGGTTGAAAGCCGGACAACGTCTCCGTTTCACCTACCCCCGCCGCAATGGAAACCGGATAGTCTTCGACTTCCCCGTCCAACGCCAATCCATTGATACCCACACCTGGTTCCGAGGAAAAGCGGAAACGCGCGAATGTTTGCGCGATGGCCGTTCCCGGCGTCGGCACGCTGAAGGAAAGACGGTTCGTTCCTGAGACCAGCGCGGCATCCACCAGGATATGCTCCTCAAGCGAATCCCAGGTGCCATCGCCGTTGGCGTCCAGCCACGCGTTGAGGAAACCGTCGCGCGACGCCACGACATCGACCGTCGCAACATCGCCGATGGTCAGCAGCGACGTGAAGACGACACCGTCCTCGTCGTCCGTGGCCATCTGATCGTCGCCATCGGCCTGCGCCGAGGGCTGGCCATCCGGTTCCACATCGATACGGTCGCCCAGGAAATATTCACTCAGCAGATGACGCGCGCCCTGATTCGCCGCCACCGTCGGAAACGTTGGATCCGGAGCGTCGCCGAAATCAAAAGCTGCCACAGCGGCACCGCAGAGTTGAATCGAATCGACCTGCCAACCCGGCGCGCCGACAGCGGCGTCGGATCCCATCCGCCAGCGGAACTGCACGTCTTGATCCAGCAGCGTGGCAGGCAGCGTGACAAGCGTCTCGATGTAGCCCTCCGACAACCCATTCCAAGCCTGACGGCCGCCGAGCGGGTTATCGGCAATGGTCTGCAATTCCGAATCGTAGCCGCCCGCTTCAAAGCGGCCTCCCGCGTCAAGGATATCTTGAAACGGCTCGCCATTTAACGAGATCTCCAGGACGCCTCCGTCCCAGGTCGTTTCCGTGTCGTACTGATGGCGAAACCGCAGCTGGTTGGAAGTCACGTCGACGTGGACGACGGGGGACAACAGAATGTCGTCACTGATGCCGTCGGCGTCCCGGACAAAGGCGTGATTCGGACTCGTATCGCTGCCGGTGTCGACCGTCACCCACACGTTGCCCGATGTCGAGCTGGTCGTCCATCCCGCTGGCAGGCTGGGTGCGATAACGCCATCGAAAGCTTCAACGCTGCTGCAGGCCGTGTTGTGAATAAATGCCGTGTCCACCGCCGTTGCTGGATTACCGGTTCCATCATCGGCGTCGTCATAGCGGACAGAAATCGTCGTACCCGGATCGACCTGCAAGATCCCGTCCGCCGATGCCTCACCTGTGACCAGTTCCACGGTCCCCGTGAAGATCGCCGCAGATTGTTCCGTCAGCACGACCGTTTCGGTATCTCCGGAGGGCGAAGTCAATACGACATTCACGAACCCGCTGCCGATCAAGTCGGTATCGGTAACTGACATCGTCGCAAGGTCCTCCGGGTCATAGCCACCGCGATCGAATCCGACCGTCCCGCGGCTGATGCGGGTAAACGTTGCCATGTCCGTGGCGGCGGCAGGGGACCCCGTGCCGTCATCCGTATCGTGGTAGGTGACGGTCAGGACATCGCCATCATCGACTTCCAAGTTGCCGTTCGGCGCGGGAATTCCCAGCGACGACGTGACGGACCCGTGAAAGATGCCGTTCGATGTTTCAGTAAGTAGCAGGTTCTCCGTATCACCGCCGGTCGTCGCAAGTTCGATATTCAACGTGCCGGTCCCCGCGATGTCGGAATCGGCAACCATGACCGTGACTTGTTCACCGACCAGGTAGTCGTCCTGATCCAGCTGGACGATACCAGCCCTGACCGTGGTCCCGTAAACATTCAGGGTCCAGTCGTCGAACGTGCCAGTCTCGCCAGCCGCCAGATCCCGAACCGTCAGCGTCCAATCACCGCTGGCGAGTTCATCCCAATGCCTCATGGATGTCAGCGCCCAACTTGAATAGTTGGCGGCCTCGTCGCCATGGACTTCCGTCAGAACGGAATCGGTTCCACCGGGCGATGTGAGCACCACTTCCAAATCACCTCGACGAGGATGCATGGCATTGAAGACGACTTCTACTGACTCGACCTGCACGACATCGTCGAGTCTCACGGTAGAACGGATCCCGCTTGCGTCGTTGTCGGGGATCGCCGCCGAGACATGATTGAGCCCGGTGGTTGCCAGCACTTCGGGAACCACGTTTTGCCACTCCAACCCGGTGGCGATCAGCGATTCGGCATCGATGGCGCCAAAACCGTACTTGTGGCTCACCGGGTGCCCGGCGGCGTTCACGGTCCATTCGGCATCGAGCGGATCGTTCTGTCGCGCCGAATGAACGAGCACATGCTGGACATCCCGCCACGTGAGCGTGGGATTGGCTTCGAGCAGCAAGGCGATAAGCCCGGCTGCCATTGGAGCGGCCGCGGAAGTTCCCTGGAAGCAACGCGTGTAGTCCGCGTCGGGCTCGGCCGCGAAACACGGCAGGTCGAACACGCCGTCGCTGTAGCCGTCGTCCCCGACCAGATCCGTGGTCGTCGTGCCTTCGATACCGGCCGGTGCGGCAGGCGCCGCAATAAGAACGGGAGCTCTCGGTTCGGAGTAGAAGGCCTGGCGCCCGTTGTGTTCAAGCGCCGAGACGGCGATGGTGAAGCGAGAATTGGCGTAGCCGTCGTAGTTGACGTTGTCGTCTTCTTGTTTTCCGTTCCCGGCTGCGAACACGAGGATACTGCCCAATCCTCCGCGCCCCGTTTCGACAGCGTCTTGCAGTGCCGCCAGGGTCAGCGGACCTGGCTTTTCCAAATGCAAGCCGTCATCGGGCGGCCCCCAGCTATTACTGTAGATGTCAATGGCCTGTGTCTGGTGGGCGAAGGCCGCGGCCTCGTCGGCGTCGTCCGTGGGCGCCGCGATCAATCGCAGCCCCGCCAGACTGGCCTCGGGCGCCGCGCCGACCACGCCCACGTTGTTGTTGAACGCGGCGGCGGCAATGCCGGCGACGGCCGTGCCGTGAAAATCGACGTCGACGTCCGGCGCCGGATCGTTGTCATCGTCGTTGAAATCGAAACTGGCGTTCGGCAGGTAGTTCGGGGCCAGGTCCGGATGCGTGTATTGCAAGCCATCGTCGACAACCCCAATGACCACCCCCGCGCCTGTGAAGCTATCCCAAACCGAAGTGACGTTGACGTCCTCGCCGGCCGTGCCGCCGGTTTGTCCCGTATTGTTCAAGTGCCACTGCCTTGCGAACAGCGGGTCGTTGGGAATCAAACGAGTCGCTTGCTGACGCGCGACCAGCGGATAACGATCGGCGACCGCGTGAGCACGGGATAGCGAAACTGCAATGTGTTCCGCTTCATCAACGTGGACTGGCTGGTTTGGAAGACGAATGATGTATGCGTTCTTGACGAGCGGAGTCTGGGAGACGTCGAAGCGGCCATGCCCGAGCAGGCTGTCCAGATATCGCGCGTCATGGGGCTCGTCAAGCTGTGTTACCCAGCCGCTGATTGCGCCGGCCAGGTAGTCGCCTGCCAGCATGCGCCGCGCTTCCAGCGACTCCAGATTCGGTCGCCGCGAGTATCGCGGGCTGCGCAAAGCGAAGCGACGTCCGGTTCCCAGCCCCATTCCTGCCATTCCTTACCCGATCGAAACACCTGCGCAGCCATACCCCCCGTTGGCACGCCCGCTTGAGGAACGCAGGGACCAGGGCGCCTCTTTCCATCCACTGATATTCCATTCAGGGAGTCGTCAATGTAGGGTAAGACAGAGCAAAATGGGCGTCAAGGAAACAGCGCCCCGGCCGGTCGATTTCGTTGAAGTTTCACGAGCCGGTCGCAGATTCTCACTGCAAAGCGGACGTCGGGAATGTGAAACGTGACGAAGTCGGTTAGAATGGAAGCCGCAACTCGAACCACGTCCCCAGTCAGGCTGCCATGACACCGACCGCCACTGCGTCCCGTTGCTTACTGCTCGCTTCCCTGTTCGCGTCTGTCGAGATCCCTGCCGCGGAGGTTGACTTTGACGAGAATGTGGCACCCCTGATCGCGGCGCGTTGCCTTAGCTGCCACAGCGGTCACGAACCGAAAGGAAAGCTGGATTTGTCGCGTCGAGGTGCCGCCCTTGCGGGTGGCGAATCCGGCGCCGTCCTCCAGCCGGGCAGCCTGGAAAACAGCCTGCTGTGGGAGTACGTCAGCACCGATCAGATGCCGCCCAAACACCCACTGGCGGCGGAAGAGAAAGAGGTATTGCGAAAATGGATTCAAGACGGCGCGCGGTGGGGTACGGACGTCATCGATCCGTTTCGCGTCACCACCAGCCAGCGTGCGGGTTACGACTGGTGGTCGTTTCGTCCTCTACAAGACAGCGAACCACCGAGTGTCCCGGACGCGGCTTGGCGCCGGCCGATCGATACGTTCATCCACGCGGCACTGGCCCGAGCGGAATTGCAACCATCGGCAGAAGCCGATCGTCGCACGCTCGTTCGCAGGTTGTCCTTCGACCTGCTGGGACTGCCTCCCACGCCCCAGCAAGTCGCGACGTTCCTGCAGGACGATTCTCCGCGGGCATACGAGAACCTGGTCGACCGAATGCTTGATTCGCCGCACTACGGCGAACGTTGGGCGCGGCACTGGTTGGACGTTGTCCGATACGGAGAGAGCAACGGTTTCGAGTACGATCAGCCGCGGGACCATTCCTGGCACTACCGCAACTGGGTGATCGACGCGCTGAATCAAGACATGCCCTATGACGAGTTCGTGCGGCAACAACTGGCGGGTGATGTCCTTTATCCTGAGCAGAGCAGTGCTGCCGCGGCAACGGGCTTTCTGGTTGCCGGGCCGCACAATACGACGCTGCCGGCCAGTACGAAGATGCGAATGGCCATGCAGCAGGACGAATTGGAAGATCTGGTCGGTGTCGTCAGCCAGACGTTTCTGGGACTCACGGCCAATTGCGCTCGCTGCCACGATCACAAGTTCGATCCCATTTCGCAGCGTGAATACTACCAGCTGGCGGCCGCGCTGGCCGGCGTCCAACACGGTGAGCGCGATGTAAAGAACACTCCTTCGCCTGAACAACTTGTCCGCATTGAGCAGTTGGAAACGGAACTCTCCATGGCAAAAGAGTCGGTTCAGGAAATCGACGATACGGTGCGGGAAGATGTTTTGCGAGAGAGGCAGGAAGGAAAGGCAACCGGTCCGGAACCGCCTCGAGCCTATGCCTGCTGGGAATTCGACGGCGACTTGCAAGACCGCATCGGCAGCCTGCATGGCCAGGCTTTAGGCGGAGCAACCGTTGAGAACGGCTTTCTGGTGCTGGACGGCCGCGCGGCCTACGTCGAAACTCCACGGCTCCCCGTGCAACTCGCCGAAAAAACACTCGAAGCGTGGGTGCAACTGGGCAATCTTGAACAGCGTGGCGGCGGCGCGATCTCCGTCCAAACGACGGGCGGCGGCACCTTTGACGCCATCGTCTATGGCGAACGGGAGCCGGGTCGATGGATGGGCGGTAGGAATGTCTTCTTGAGGACACACGCGTTCC
>CALBSZ010000124.1 GCA_937967665.1 uncultured Planctomycetaceae bacterium | reverse complement strand
CATTAACGCGCGCGATACGAAAAGCGGCGTGGTTTTGAACAACGACGAGTCGCTATCCCAACAGCATATTCAAGATGCCGTTGGATTGGATGGCAGCCAACAGGATGAAATGCTCAGCACAGCCGTCAGCCTGGGCGACATCAACGGCGACCGGCTGGAAGATTTTATCTTTCGCGGGGAAGGCGAAAGCTACATCATTTACGGGCCGCTTGATCGTGGCGGAAGCTTCCAACTTGCGGATATATCCCAGTTGGCAGACATCGTCGCAAGTGCCGACCTGGGTCGGCCTGCCGAACGTTCCGGCAACTTCAACGCGGATGAAGACGGTAACCACGATCTGCTCTTCGTTCGCGAATCGTCGAGCAGTGAGTTTCAGGTCAGTATCATTCCGACCGATCACACGACGCTGCTTCCCCGCAACCTCTCGGCGAGCAACGTGCCGACGGAAAGCAGTTTCACATTCGTCGATGCTTTATGGGCAGGCCACGCTGTCCATGCGTACTCGCTCGAGTCCAACGGCGACGGCATCTCCGACATATTGATCGTCACTGAGAATGACGCTGCTACGACAATCGCCCGTTGGTATTCCGGCGCCGTAATCGAAGGGTGTGTCAACGATCCGAGTGACGCTTGCAATACACCGTCGTTCGATAACACCAACTCGTTTGCCGTCACGTCAGGGACATCGGCGGTGCCAGACGCGAACGTCTTGCGCGATATCAACGGCGACGGACGGGACGATGTTGCATTCATCCGGGAAGGTGACGCGGCTTACATCCTGTTCGGAGCGTCCGCCGCGGATGCATCACCGCTATCCGACGTCAACCTATCAACGCTTGCGTCGTTCACCGGCGTGGCGTTGCAGGCGTTGGGTGATCTGGACATGGACGGTTACGACGACTTCGCCGCGATTGGAAACGCCGACGGCTCGTCGCCGTCGGTTCAAATCTACCGCGGCGGCCCCGGCTTGCCACTGCCCGGTCTCGACAACTGCCCGTAACTCGCCACGACCATTACTCGCATCGGACCGACAGACGGACTGGACATCACACTCACACCAACAAGCGGCGACTTCAACGGCGATGGGCGTGGTGATCTGGCCATTCTGGAGACAACTCGCCTGCTGGCCGACGATACGCCGCTGAGCGGCAAGGTGTATGTGTTCTTTGACGCCGCGAATTTGTCCCCCGAGCTTAATCTATCGACAGCGGATCAGATCATCGACAGCGGTGACGAGTTCGGCATTCTGCAAACAATTTCGACCAGTCCCAACCTGGATCTGAACAGCGACGGCTTTGCCGATCTTTTACTCGGCGCGCCCGATGTCGATACGTTCACCGATGGGCAAAACGTAGACGCTGGCAGGATTTACGCAGCGTTTGGTGCCGCCACGCCGCTGGACTTGAGTGGGAACGACATTCCACTAACCAATCGCACCGTCACCGGCAGCGGCGAATTTCTGGTCAATACAGCCACCGGCCAGCCACACGAGTTCTCAGTCACGAGCGCGTCAGATAAAAACTACGCCTGGTTCCGGTTCGAAACGCTCGGCGACGGGAATCCGGGCAACTATCTGCAGGTCGGGCCTCACGCTGGACAACCGTATGACATTCAACCCCATGCATCCGGCCAATTGGCTGACGGCATGTTTACAAGTACCGACCAGAACTTGACTACGATTGGGGACCGCGATGAACAGGAATCGCTACTCGAATTCGATCTTTCTCGGCTCTTGCCCGATCGTGGCGAACAATTTGATGAAGCGCGGTTTACGCTCGCTTCAACTCCGGCGACGACACTGGTTTACGTGGAAGATCACGTCGACGCGACAGGCCTCCCCTTGGAAGGTGCGAGGAACGTCGCCGTCTCCGCCGACGGACAGTACGTCTACGTCGCGACGGAAGGCAAAGACGCGGTGGCAGTATTTCATCGCTCGCCGCTGTCCGGAAAGTTGACATTCTTCGAATCCGAGGACACCGTGTCGGACCCCATACATGTATTTGTCAGCGGCGATAACCGACATGTTTATGTAACTCAGACGAATGATGACGACATATACGCATATCGCCGAGACGACGACGGCGGTTTGGAGTTCGTGGACAATGTCGATCTGCCGGGGGAATCCGGGACGGGCATTGTCTCTCCGGACGGACGTCATGTTTATGCGACGAGCTTTGCGTCGGGTAATGACGATCGACTCATTGTCTTGAAACGAGATCAAATAACGGGGGAGCTGGCGGTTGTCCAAGAAGACACGTCCATCATCGGTTCCGTTAGTGTGACATCAAGCCCGGACGGCCGTTTCCTCTATGTCGTGTCCGGTAACGGCTCCATTACGACGTTCGCCCGTGACATGGTGACGGGCCTGATAGAGCCAGTGCAGATTCTGCAGGGCGAAAGCTTGCCGAACCTCTTCCAAGCCAAAGATGCCGTCAGCTCGCCGGATGGACGCCATCTGTACGTGACCAGTTTCGACGACAATGCCGTTACGGTCTTGGAACGCGATGCCCACACAGGATTGCTGACGTTTGTCGAAGATTGGGTTCACTCGTCGACTCCGTCAATCGATGCACGGCAAGCGAACGGCCTCGACGGCGCCTGGGGCATCGACGTATCGGACGACGGACGGTCAATCTACGTCGTTGGTCGCCGCAGCAACAGCGTCGTCGAGTTTCAACGGGATCCGGCCTCAGGCCGGTTGCAATGGACGAACACCATATCGGAGAACGGCAACGACTCGACAGGCCAATCCATGGAGACGCTGACACGAGCCATCCGGATTGCCGTCTCGCCGGATGACCGTCACGTCTATACCGTCAGCCACGATATCGATCATGCACTGACCGTGTTCCGACGCGATGACACAACCGCCATCGACTTCCCCGTGAACTTCACCGGCTTCGATGACGGCGAGGACAGCAACGGTAAAGAAGCGGTCGTCGTTGGTGATACACTGTACTTCCGAGCCGAAGGTCTGGTTGATCCAACCGAACCGCAACAAGGCACCGATCAGTTCCTTTGGAAAACCAACGGCACGGTGGCCGGCACCGTTCGCGTGAAGGACAGTCTGGGCGACGATCTCGAAGAACCGCGGCGCTTGACGACCGTCGGCAGTGCTCTTTATCTATTCAGTGGCGATCGGTTAATGAGAGTGGATCAAGGCTCCACAATCGCCTCCACGGTCTCTTCTGGATTTGGCTTGCAAAGCAACGTCGCAACAGGAATTACACCAGGCAACCTGGAAGTCGATCTGGAAGCGGGCGTTGTCTATTGGGTGGACGGTCCCGCAGGGGCCATTATGCGAGCTAATCTTGACGGATCAGGGAACGCTAGCGTCGTCATGACCGGTTTGACGCAACCATCAGGAATCGATCTGGATCTCACTTCCAATCCAAAGATGATATTCTGGACCGAACTAGGAAATGGTGGAAGCATCAGCAAAGCTGAGTTGGATGGATCCAATCCAACAACACTCATAACGACCGACGCCCCCCGCCCGATCGACGTTGAGTTGGACGTAGTAAATGGGAGAATGTTCTGGTCCGACGTGAACCGCAGAGTTATCGAGTCCGCCGACCTGAATGGTGGAAACCGAGTTGTATATCCGTTTGGGAGCGGGCCGTATGTGCCGGGCTTGGCGATCGACCATGGATCGCCCCCAACCCTTTATTGGACTGAGGAGAATTCGCCTAACGATCGCGTGATGCGAGCGAATCTTGACGGTTCGGGTGTGGCGGAACTTGTTGTATCACTTGATATCAACGGCGATTCCAACAACCCTGGGTCGGCGTGGAAGGTCTTTCTCGATCACGAACAACGAATAGTTTACTGGACTGAAGATTTTCAAGTCGAAGGAACTGGTCGCATAGGAAAGCTTGACTTGTCGGATGCCAATGCTGTACCGGAATACGTCGTCGAAAACATCGGTAAGGTGTCCGACGCGTTTCTCGATCCTTTGAACCAACAGCTTTACTGGGGTGACATTCCACAAGGCGTCATCCGGCGAGAGTCGTTCCACAGCGATACGGCAAGTATCAACGAGTATCTCTTCTTTACGCATGACGACAATCTGTACCGGCTGAATGCGGCATCGGATATGATCGATTTGATTTCGGCACGCACAGGAAGCGTCCCGATCACCAATCCGTCCGAATTGACCGTTATTACGATCGATGAAAATGATCGAGTCTTCTTCCGTGCTTTGGACGAGGGAGATCCAAGCACGTATCGACTGTGGACGTTCGAAGTATCAGCCTTGCCCGATACTGCCGAGAAAGTGCGGTCGCAGAATATTGCTGACCCTGAACGAATCACAGCAGTGCCAGAGCAAGAAGTCGTATTCTTGAAGGTAGGGAATGATCTGTTTGCTGCGGATGATCTCAACTACCGCCCGATGTTCCAGCCAGCGAACACAGTGTCCAGGCTGACTGCGTCTGGCGGGGCCATGTTCTTCGTCGAGGACGACGATCTGTGGCGGGCCTACGATCCGGCAATGCGAAGTCTCTTGGATAACTCTTCGACTCCGCCGGCGATCACCGAACAAGTCGGAGTGGATCAAACGGGCATTACCATCACCGACACCGATAACTTGACAGACGCTAGCGGCCGCCTGTTTTTTACGGCGAAAGGTGGAAGTAGTATCGGCAATGAACTGTGGTTCGTGGCCGATACCACAGCGAATGACGCGATCGCATCCAATGCACGCGACATCAAACCGCGTGGTGCCGACGCGTTTCCAATGAACCTCACGGCTGTTGGCTCGTTCGTTTATTTCTCCGCCGATGATGGATCAAATGGACGGGAGCTGTGGCGAAGCGACGGGACATTTACAGGTACGGTTCCGATTGATGAAATCAACCCGTCTGCAAATTGCGGAACCGGAATGGATGCTTGTGGCTCGGCCCCGAATGCCTTCTATCCAATGGCAATGGCCGACGGGTCCCACACCGTCTTCTTCCTGGCCGACGATGGCACGGCACAACCGCGAAATGGACTGTGGAAGACGACGCTCGAACCGAATGGCAGCATCGGCGAGACGCTGCCGGTCTACGAAGACCTGGGCG
>CALBSZ010000123.1 GCA_937967665.1 uncultured Planctomycetaceae bacterium | reverse complement strand
CTGGCATCCTGCCGGCCAAACAACGTAGGGCTGGCATCCTGCCGGCCAAACAACGTTTTTCCGCAAGATCGCAGGCAGGATGCCTACGCTACGGAACGGAGCAATCCTGCGGACAATCCACGCTTTGGCGAGTGTGGCTACCCGAAAACCAAGTTGCGGCGCAATACTAGAGGGCGTGCACCGCCATTCCAGCAAGCGAGACTGACCCGTTATCCCTTCATGACCATGTCCGAGAACGCAACCACACTTCGAAACCGCTCGCCGCTTCGCACGGAAGATGCCTGCGAACTCGTTGCGCAAGTATCTCGGCTCAGTCGCGCGGGGCTCCCATTGGCCGAGGGCCTGCGGGCGGCAGCGGCGGAAGCCGAAAGCGCTCGATTGTCCGCGACGCTGCTGGCGTTGGCGGGCGATGTCGAACGCGGCATCGCGCTGAACGTGGCCCTCGATGGCCTGGGCGATCAACTCCCCACTTACCTGCGCGGCATGATTGGGGCGGCACAGCAAACGGCGCAACTCGATTCCGCCCTCACCACCCTGCTGGAGGACCAACAGGCGCAGCAAGAACTCTGGCAGACGATCCGCGGTTCGATCGCCTACCCACTGTTGCTCGCAGTCATGGGTGGCCTGATCATTCTTGCCAGCCTGCTGATTCTGGTCCCTCACTTTCGTGAGATATATGAAGATTTCGACATCATGCTGCCTGCGGTCACGCGGTTCCTGCTGTGGTGCAGTCAGCGGGGCGTCTGGTATGCGCTGGCGACGCTGATCCTCGCTGCAGTCCTCTTCCCCATCGGCCCGGTGCTTTGGGGGCGAGTTGGCTGGCGGCGCCTGCTGTACAGGTTCCCGCTGCTCGGTTCCGCCATCCATTGGTCAGGCGTGGCGACATTTTCGCGACTGTTGAGCGTGTTGCTGAAGAGCAATGTGACGCTGCCGACGGCGTTGCGTCTGGCCGCGGATGCGTCGGCTGATGCCCATATCGCGGAAACGTCGCGGTCTGTCGCGGCGGACGTGGCCGACGGGCATGCTTTCTCGAATGCGCTCAGCCGGACCAGAACCCCGCAATCACTGGTGACATTTGTCGAATGGGGCGAGAAGACAGGCGAGTTGCCGGACGCGTTGCGGCAGTGCGCCGATATTCTTGACGCCAAAATACGCTTTCGCGCCGCAATCTTTCGCAGCATCGTGCCTGGCCTGGTTATCGTTGCGGTCGGTTGCGCCTTGCTGCTGCTCGTCATCGGCTTGTACGCGCCGATGCTGGACTTGATTCAGGGACTTTCATGAAACCATCAGGTTCGCCGGTATGTTGTTGACCATCCTGTTAATCCTGTTCGTCTTTTTCGCGGTCGTAGTGATCGTCGGCGGGCTGCTCAAGTATTGGCAACACGAGCGGCTGGCGTTGCTGTGGACGCTCGGCGTTGCTGCCGAAAAGGGAATTCCCCTGGAACAAGCCGCGGCGGCGTTCAGCCGAGAACACGCCGGGGTCGTCGGCCGGCAGGCATGGTATTTGGCCGAGTACCTGGAAGGCGGCATGCAGCTGCCCATGGCCATCGACGCATCTCACCTCGCCGTGTCCATGGACGCGCGGATCGCTGTGGAGGTGGGCCATCGTACCGGCGAGCTCGGAACGTCCATCCGCAACTCGATCCTCTTGCAGGGTGATGATGTGCAGGCCATCGCAAACCAGCTCACCGAACGTTTACTCTATCTCCTTTTAGTCTCCATGACAGTGTTCGGAATCCTGATGTTCGTCATGGTCAAGATCGTCCCGGTTTTCCAGCGGCTGTTCGAGGACTTCGCCTTGCCGCTTCCCGACAGCACGAGGATGCTGATTGACTGTTCGCGTCTGTTCGTGAACTATTGGTACCTGTTCGTGCCGCTGTTTTTTCTCCTGACGATTCCCATCATCGCCAGCGTCCTGTCTCTATTCGGCTGGCTGCGGTGGGACCTGCCGCTGTTGAGTCGCTGCGCGCGCCGATTGGACAGCGGGCGTTTGCTGCGCAGCCTGGCACAGGCCGTGACTTGCAAGCATTCCATCGCGGACATGCTGAGTTTCCTGGAGAATCGCTATCCCAAGCGTTGGGTTCGGCACCGCCTGCGGTCGGTAAGGAGTGAACTGGAAAACGGCGGCAATATTTGGGATGGCCTCGCCCGGTCGCGTTTGCTGCGGGCTGCCGACGCCGCCGTCCTGAAGTCGGCCACGAAAGTCGGTAACCTGCAATGGGCACTCGAAGAAATGGCGGAAAGCAACGTTCGACATCACGCTTACAAGACGCAACTTGCGCTACAGACACTTTTGCCGCTGCTGGTCCTGCCGCTGGGATTCGCCGTGATGATCGTCGTGGTCAGCCTCTTTCTGCCGATCGTCCACCTGATTCAAGGACTTCCACAATGATTTCGTCGCTGTCACAATTCCCTACCCGTCGCGGCAGTATGCTGCTGGAGGCCATGGTCGCGCTGGTCCTGTTGTCCGCTGCGTTTATCATTGTTGGCCAGATGCATGGTTTCGTCCTCGCTCAAGACCAGGTCGCCGCGCACCGCCAACTGGCTGTCGACGAGGCTGCCAACCAGCTAGAACGCGTCTCGGCGCTGCCCTGGCAAGATCTCACCAGCGAAAAACTGAATTCTTTCACGCTGCACGAGGAAACAACACGATCGCTCCAACACGCCCGGCTTGAATTCAAAGTGACCGACCTGGCTTCGCCCCGGGGCAAGCAGGTTCAGGTAACCGTTTCATGGCAGGAGGGAAACGGGTCCCAAGCCGTTCACTTGACCGCGTGGCGTTATGGCGAAGGAGGTTCGCCATGAGTCGCTTGCGCAACGACCGCGGCACGTCGCTGATCGAAACTTCAGTCGTCCTGGTCCTGATGTCGGTCGTGCTCACTTCCGTCGCCGTGACCCTGCGGACGACATGGCTGGCGGAAGCGAAACTGCGCCAGTCACTGGAACGCGACATGCGATTCCACCAGATATCGACAGTGTTCCGGGACGACCTGCACGCCGCTTCAAAGGTCGAGGCCGCTGACAATACGCTGCGCGTCGTGCGGGGTTCGGACGAAGTTCAATACACGTCGGATGGCGAACGGATGGAACGTCGAGTCACTTCAGCAACGAACCCGAACGCGTGGCATGCGGATACGTTTCTACTGGCACCCGGCACGACCGTCACCTACCAGGTCTTGCCAGAAGACAGTCTGCCCTTGGCGATGCTGGTCATCCGTGACCGCCAAGACCAGCTCGTGCGTCGAATTCAGGTGCACATCGGCCGCGAGAAACAGATCACAACTCCGGGAGCATCACCATGATGAAGAAACGGCGTCGTACGACGGGAGCGATTCTGATCGCCGCCATGGTTTGTCTGGTCATCGTAACGGCGACGGCAGGCTGGATGGTGCGTGCCGCACTCACGCGCACCAGGCTGGTGCAGAACCATCATACTTTGATCCAGCGCCAATGGTTGGCGGCCGCCGCCAGCGACCGGGCTGCGGCACGCGCGGCCACCGAACCCGACTACGCCGGCGAAGTCTGGCAATTGCCCGAAGTCCTGGATCCATCCGCGAAAGTCGACATCCAAATCACACGAAACCCTGACTCACAGACAGCTCAATTAACCATGGTGATCCACTACCCACCCACGTCATCCGGGAGAACGCTGCAGCGTGAAATCCAAGTCCCCCAATCCGATAGCGAGTAACGTCATGAAATCAGGAACAAGAAGCGCTTTTACGCTCGTAGAACTACTTGTGGTCATCGCGATCATCGGGATTCTGGTCGCGTTACTGCTGCCCGCCGTTCAGGCCGCGCGCGAGGCGGCGCGGCGCAGTCATTGCTCGAACAATCTGCTGCAGTTGATCGTCGCCGTCCATAGTTATCACTCGGCACACAATGCGTACCCCCCGGGGACAGTGAACGACACAGGCCCGATCAAGAACGAAGCGGCAGGCTACCATCACAATTGGATCACGCAACTGTTGCCCTATTTCGAGGAACAGAATGCGTACCATCACGTCGATTTCAAGGTCGGCGTTTATGATCCGGCTAACGCTCCCGTGCGAAGTGTCGCGATTCCGACCCTTTCCTGCCCGTCGATCGCGTCGTTTTCGCTCTACAGCAACTATGCGGGCGTGCATCACGATGGTGAAGCACCGATTGACGAGGACAACCATGGCGTGTTCTTCTTGAACAGTCACATTCGTTACGATGACGTCAAGGACGGTTCGTCGAAAACGATCTTCATCGGCGAAAAGCTGGCCGACGAAGCCGATCTCGGCTGGATGTCGGGGACCCGAGCCACCCTGCGTAATGCGAGTACGGGGATTGTACCGGCTGGCAAGATCGACTGGTCCGGCATGCCCGTTTCCGAAGACGCCGCCGACATCGACGCAACGTTTCAGCCCCTGGATTCGGGCGAAGTCGGGGGCTTCGCGAGCGTCCATCGCAGCGTGACGAACTTTGCCTTCGGCGACGGCAGTGTCCGCGCGCTTTCGGAGGAGATCGCCCCGAACCTCCTCCAACAGCTCTGTCATCGCGCGGACGGCGAACTGATCACGGACCGGTTCTAGTCCGCCAACGTCAGGTTCCCTCGTCATACAAGGTCGAAGCGCGAGTGGGTCACTCACGACCAGACACACTTGCTTGCGCTGCGTGCTTGTATGCTTGCGGTTTGCCGCAATGTCGGTGCTGCCCAGCGAAAGCAAATTGCGTCAGAAACCCTCGTCGACCACGGTAAGCCCGTAGAGAGGCATGTGGCGATAATACACTTCCAGGATCATCGCGCACACGGCGGTGGTGTAGAGGCGCCCGCCGGCGATCGCGTGCCGGTCGTGAAAGTACCAGCTACCGCTTTCGTGGCCACGCGTGGATTGGGTCTTGATGAGCGTTTCGCGAAGCTGCTCATTCCACGACTCCCAGCGCGGGCCACCGTAGTGGGCCAGCACCTGCGTTGCGTAGTAGTTGAAGTACATGTCTCTGCGCGAGGGCCCCGCGTCAGACAGATAATGGACCCCGGTGATCAGCGGATCGTGATTGCGCGGCCAACCCAGGTACATGCGCGACAGCACGCCGACGGCGGTCGGCGTCGCTTCTTTCCGTGGTAGTTGATAGCCGTAATAGGCGCCTGCTTCAACTTGAACCGAATCCAGATACTCCTTGGCCAATTCGATCACCGGCGACGGCACGAACAATCCCGCCAGACGAGCGCTCTTGAGCGCCATAAGCTGCCAGCCGAACACGGTCGTGTCACCCGGTTGTCCGGGAAAGTATCGCCAGCCCCCTTTCTTGTGCTGTGCGTAACAGATGAAATCGACGGCCTGCTGCGCGGGTTCGCGCAGCGCGGGATCGCGGGTCATCGCATAGACCTCGCACAATGCCAGCGTCGCAATGCCTTGCGCGTACATGGTGCCTTCCTGCAAGTCGCCGCCGTGCGGGGTTTTGAGCATGCGGCTGGACAGATAGTAGACGCCGCGGGCCACCACGTCCTGGTACGCGCCGCTGCTGTGCGTGTGGCCGGCACCCAGGAACGGCAGCAGGGCCAGGCCGGTGGCTCCGGTGGTCGAGCCGATCGTGCCTGGATTCTGGCAGCGACCGTCGCAGGGACCATCGTGAATGTCAAACCGCCAACTCCCGTCGGCTCGCTGATGGGCCGCCAGCCAGGCAAGCGCCCGTGCGACGGCGTCTTCACTTTCCGGCGTGCCACCGCGTTCGGCGAGCAATCGGGCGCGGGCCTCACTTTCTCGCCCTTCGAAGCCGCCACCCACGACGAGTCGATTGGTCAGGAACAAGTCCTGCAGGGGAATCGCGTTTGGCGCCTGTGGCAACAGTTCCAATTGCGGCGCGCTGGCATTCTGACCCGCAACCGGCGAAGGAATATCGAGTGCTTCCGGTACATGGAGCATCCGCGGGCTGTCAAAAGTCAACGCGGTCGCGGCCCCGTCGAACTCGACCTCGGGAACGTCAACCTCGGAAAGTTCCTGCAGCGTTGGAGCGCGGTCGAATTGATAAACGATGACTTCGGGAGGCGGCTGGCGTTGCGTCACGAAATGCATCGCCATGGCCAGCGCAATCAAGCCGCAGGCGTGGACGATCAAGCTGATTAACAGGCTGTTCGTCCGGCGGCAGTTCCGGTCGGTCCAGAACGCGTCCCACCACGTCCCGCCGCGACTTGGTCCGGTCGTGGTCGGCAGCGCCGCTTCAACGACCGGTTCGACCCGTACGGGCGGACGCTCGGCCTCGGCAACTCCCACAGGGACATCGTCGTACGCGTTAAAGGGATTGTGAGGAATGTACTCGGTAGACACGTCAAGGCTTTCGTTTTGCACGTCCAATGCCGCGCGAAAATATACCTTGACCCGGGCCATCGGCCACAAAAAAAACCGGCCCCTCAGAGGCCGGTTGTGATATCGATGACGCAGTATCTGAACGAAGGAATTACAGCGGGAAATCTTCCTCCGCCGCTTGCTTGCCGTAAATGGGCATGTGCCGGTAATAGACTTCCAGAATCATGGTCGCCAACGACGTAGCGTAAATTCGACCACCCGCCTCGGCACCGTGCCCGCCACCTTCGAAGAACCAGCTGCCGGTCATGTGGCCGTTCTTCGCCTGGCTGTTGACCAGATAGTCGCGCATCTCGCTATTCCATTTTTTCCAGTAGTCACCGCCGAACTGCCGCATCACCTGCGTCGCATAGTAATTGTAGTACATGTTGCCTTTGGACGGTCCGGAAGCGCTCAACTTCTGCACGCCCCGTTCCAGGGCGGGTTCGTCTTTCTTCCAGCCCAGGTACATGCGGCACAATAATCCGACAGCGGTCGTCGCGCTGCCCGCGCCCGGTGTCGTGTAACCGTAGGAGGCTCCACTGTCGGCCTGCACCGAATCCAGGAACTTCGTGGCACCGCGAATCGTGTTCGGATCGACTTGCAGGTAAGCCATATGAGCGCTCTTCAGGGCCATCAACTGCCAACCGACCACCGAGGTGTCACCCGCCTGCTTCGGCGTATAACGCCAACCGCCCCCCACCGGATCTTGCGCGTAAGAAATGAAGTTGACGGACATCTGAGCCGGGCCCATCAATCCCTTGTCATGGGTCATGGCATAGGCCTCGGTAAGCGTAATGGCACACAGGCCGTGTGAATACATGCGGCCGCCCGCGTCATTGAGCCCACCGTTCTGTTTCATTTGGCTGACCATGAAATACAGGCCGCGACCAACGACTTCCTTATATTTGCCTTCCTTGTGTGTCTGGCCCGCGCCCAGGAATGGCAACAGCGCCATGGCCGTCGCACCGCTGCGAGCTTTATCGCCGAGACTACCGTGATGGTTACAACGTCCGCCGCACTGACCGGGGCGATGGTCAAAGTTCCAACCACCATCCGGCATCTGGTGCGCCGCCAGCCACTTCAGGGCCAAAGCGACTGCCGCTTCACTCCCTTCGCTACCGCCGTTCTTGGCAACCAGTTTCCCGCGCGCCGCCGCGCCGCGACCTTCCAGACCCGAACCCGAAACGCTTCCGATCTCGCGCATCAGATCGTTCTTAGGAGCTGTCGTTTCACCAAAGTCACTTAGCTCAATGGCGATCGCCGCGGAATCAATGTCGGTGGAAACAGACATCTCTTCGACGACTTCTACCACCTCCTCCTGGGTGACCATTGACTCCGGCAAGTCCATCGTGACTTCTGTTTCGACGTCCACCGGCTCCATGATTTCCTCTTCCAGTTCCTCGATCTCCTCGATATCTTCGTTCTGACCGATTTCCAGAACGTTCTTCCATTGGTCCGGAGGCGGACCAAACGTGAGCAGACCCAGGATCAAGAAGCCGACCATATGGACGACCAAACTGACGAGAACGCTCGGAGTGGCGTTGAATACCAGAAAGCTATTCGCACCGCCTTCTTCCAGTTGCTCTTCTTCGTGGCCATCTTCATGAGCTTGATCAGTTGCCATCGATTGCTCCGTGCTTAACTAAAGGTGTTTAGCTTAACTATAAGTGTTTACCGTACTCTAAGTGTTTACCGTTAATGCCAGGCGCCGAGGAACAGGCCTCGAACGATATAAAACGAAAGGAGGTGGAGACTTGCGTAACGCCGCCACCTTATAAATTACCCAATATCGTCAGGGACGCAAGGAAGATCAACGGGAAGTCGTCCGCATTCGACCATAATTCCCGGCCTTTCCTCCCTCTTTCCTGCTGATACACGTCACCCACCCACACCAACGAGTCGCGGCGGCAACGCTCGCCTATCCTCCCTAACTTTCTGCAATTTCAAAGGTTAGGGAGACGCCTCTGCTTCATGATAAGTATTTCGGGCAACCGTCAAGGAATTATTCCCGATTCTCTGAAAGCCTTCTTGGCCTGTAGAGCAGCGAGCTCGTGACACTTGGTACGGACGTCCTGTCGGTCACGCACCACAACGAACTGGCCAGCAATACCTTTGCGGCAGGCCGCGAAAACACAAGCACGCAGCGCGAGCCAGTGTGTTCGGAGGCAGGCGAGTCACTCGCCTGCGTTTCCGGTTGCTGTGACGACCGAATCTGGCGCTGTCCAGCTGGGCGACGGACTCGAAATTAAACGTCCATCGTACTCCGGCATCCAACACACGAAGCCCGCTACGACATGACCTCCGTCATTTCTCCGGTGCTATCAACGAACCCGGCGGTGGGAACGTCGATGGCGTTGAGCATGGTGACGAAGAGATTGGAGAGCGGCGTCTTTTCGGTGAAGCGGAGGTGCTGATTGTGCTGGAAGCCAAGTTGCTTGCCGCCGGCCAGCAGCAGCGGGTAGTTGTGATTGTTATGGGTACGACTGTTGCTGCTGCCGTAGAGCACCAGTGTTCGATCCAGCATGGAACCGTCCCCTTCAGGCGTTTCCGCGAGGCGATTCAGGAAGTAGCTGAGTTGTTGCGCCAGGAACTGATCGAATCGTCCCAGCTTGGCGTAGCCTCCCTTCTTACCGGCGCCGTGCGCGAGCCCGTGCCAGTTGCCGCTCAGGCCGATGCAGGCGGGAAACGAATTGGCCACCGTCGTCGCGCCGGCAACTTGCCCCAGCATGTAGGTGGCCAGACGCGTCGTATCGGTCTGGAAAGCCAGGAAGATCAAGTCGTACATGGCGCGGATATACTCTTCCGGTCCCTTCGGGGACGCGTCCAGATTGACGGCACCCGGATCGACCTCGGGCTTCGGGATCTCCAGCCAGCGCTGCGATCGCTCCACGCGCTGTTCCACCGCGCGAACCGACGAAAGGTACTCGTCCAACTTCTCCTGGTCCTGCTTGCCCAGCTTCCGCTGGAGCGAACGTGAATGATCCAGGACCAGATCCAGCATGCTGGCCGAACTGGACAGCCGCCGGCGCCGCATCTCCAAGGCGTCGTCATCGTCGCCAAACAGGCGGCTGAATATTTGTGCCGGATTGGCAAGCGCGGGAATGGGTCGTCCGCGGTCGGAAAACGACAGCGTGGTGGATCGAGTCGGTTCGCCGACGCCGCCGTCGCTGGAAAGCGTCAGGGACGGCAAGCGCGTGGCATGCCCCATCGTTGCCGCCGCGACCTGGTCGATTGAAATCGAGTTTCCGAACCGGCTGCCCTTAAACGGAGCTGCCGTCAGGAAAATATCGCCCGTGTCGTGCCCACCCATTTTGTGCCCGTGGGGATGCGACAAGCCGCTGAGAACGGTGACGTGTTCGCGCAGCGGTTCCAAGGACTCCAAGGTGCTCGTGAATCCGAAGTCCCGCCCTTCGCCTCGAGGGAACCAGTTCCAATTGGCCTCGTCGTGGTCCGCCGGCGGCAGGCTCACGCCAAAAGGAAAATAGACACAGCACATCCGTTTCGGCAACGCTTGGGCAGCGGTTGCAGCAGGTGCCATACTCTCTAACAATGGCAGCGCCAGAGTGACGCCTGTGCCTCGCAAAAAGGTCCGACGATGAAGATGCCAGGATTTCATGCTTGTTCCTCGTTTCCTTTCGGGACTACCGCCGGTCGCGGTAGCGTGCTACGCCAACGCCGTGGGACGACGTTACTTTGTTTGAAATGGTTTACTTTGCACGATGGCCGTCACTAACCTGCTCAATCGATAGTCGCTCCCAGCAAATTCCTCGGCCAGACGATCCACTGTCTGTGTATCGTCAAATCCCAGGGAGCGACCCAAACCATAAGTCAACATCTTCGTACTGAGCGCCCGCGCGAACCGCTGCTTTTCGTGCTGCAGCAGGTACGCCTTCAGATCCTCGATACCGCGAACCTCGTGGCCGCCGGGCAACGTCGCCTCGACCTCCACGGGCACTCGGCCCCCTTTCTTCTTTTCCACCTCGGTCCGCCAGCGACCGGTGGCATCAAAATTCTCTAACGCGATGCCCCATGGATCGATGCGACGGTGGCAGCTGTTGCATGCTGCTTTCTCGCGATGCGCTTCCAATTGCTGCTTGAGGGACAACTTCGCGAAGTCCGGTTCGTTGGGATCCAATTCGGGAACGTCCGGTGGCGGGGGTGCCGGCGGGTCGTCCAGAATTCGCTCCAGCAGCCACACCGCGCGTTTGATCGGATGCGAATCTTCGCCGTTCGAATTCCGCAGCAGCATGCTTGCCTGAGTGAGCAGACCGCCGCGATGGTCCGACGGCGTCAACGGCACTCGCTCGAAAGCCGTGCCTCGCGGACCAGCAATGCCGTAGTGCCTGGCAAGCGGAGCATTCAACATGGCGAAGTCGGAATCGAGCAGATTCAGGGCGCTCAAGTCGTTGAACAGGATCTCGCCGAAGAAGGCTTGCGTTTCGGCTCGCATGTCGTTCTTCAATTGATCGTCAAATTTCGGATAGAACTCGGGGTTAATGGCCACGCGGTCGAGTCCAAACAAGTCGAGCCACTGGCTGCTAAACTGATCGACGAACAGCTGGGACTTCGGGTCCGCCAGCATTCGCTGCACCTGCTGTTCCAAAATCGCCGGCCTACTTAACTCTCCCGCCCCGGCAAGACGAAACAACTCGTCGTCGGGCATGCTGCTCCACAGGAAGTACGACAGTCGCGAAGCCAGTTCAAATTCGGTCAAGCGTTGCGGCGTCGAACCGGCATTCGGTTCCAGCAGGTACAGGAAGTCGGGGGAAATCAAGACCATGGCAAGCGTGTCGCGCATCGCCTCTTCAAGTGAACCCACTTGCGGTCGAAGCTTGTCGTACAACGCTTGTACGCCAGCCACCTCTTCATCCTGAACCGGTCGACGGTATGCCCGCTCCATGAACCGCCGGATCACTTCGCGAACGTAGTCCGGCTCGGCCACGTCGTCATCCCGTTCAAACAGGATCCGCGTGTGATGTTCGGGAGGCCAACTCTGGAAAACGGGGCCGATAAAATCGACTGCTTTGATCACGATGACAGACTGCGGGGACGCGTCCTTGTCCTTCTTGCTGTTTCTCTTCTGGTCCGGCTGGCCGGCCGAGACGTTGTAGATACTGATCTGCAGTCCCGGATATTTGGGATTATGCCCCGGCAATGGAAAGTCCTCGATGCGGCCGCGAAACTCGAACGTCTGCGGATCTTCCTCGCTCGCCGCCACGTCCGCCTCGGCCAGCACGGCTTCGGGAGCCTGCGTGTCGGACCGGACGCCCATCGTCACACGCATCCGCGGATAATCACTCCCCTCGGCAATCACGGCTCCGGCGTGAACCCGCACGATCACATTCCCTTCTCGCGGAAACTTTTCCAAACGGGCCAGGTACTTGTTCTTGCCGTCCAAACGGTTGGAAACTTTGCCTTTCACCCGTCGCACTTTCGCCGATTCCTCCGCGTGAAATTCGAACACCTCGGGCGGCGGGCCGGTGACAATCGCCTTGCTCATCGCCGCCCGCGCGGCTTGCACATAGTACTCCATCTGCAACGGCGCCATGCGAAGCGTCGCGCCGTTGTTCTGAAAACCGTCGGCCGAAGTGGATTCGGGTGGAAGTTCCCCGGCGAAGTTGCGGTCCAATCCCAGCAGGTCCCGCAGCGTATGGTTGTATTCATAGCGAGTCAGTCGACGCAGAACGACGTGACTGCCGGTACTCCTTCGCGCCTGAGCCGCCCGCTGCAATTCGCCAGTCAGCCAGTCGACAACCGTCTCGCGCTGCCGGTCTGCAAACTGCGGCTCTTCCTTCGGCGGCATTTCGCCCAGGTTCAGTTTGTTCAGAATGTCGTGCCATGTTTCCGCGTCCGCACCGGTCACCATATCCGGGTCAAGCAGGTCCAATCGCAAGTCCGCTTCCTGCTTCTTGTCGCCATGGCAGCGCAGGCAGAACTCCTGCAAGAGCGGCCGGACATGCCGCGCAAATTCGGGCTGGGACGGCAGGTCGGGTTCTGCGCACAATTCAACCCGCAACAAGGCAGCGATCACGAGCGCAAGATAAAGGGACCGCATCATGGGCAAGTACGCTTGGAGAGCACAAAACGGGGCGGGACGGATCAAATTTCCGTTATTTGATCGTATCTGTTCGCTCGGCCCAATGCAAGCTGGAATTCGCGGGGCGATCGCGGACGCCGCGGGCCGACTTCGGCAACCCGACCGCCCCCGGAAAGTCCTCGCAAAACCGGTCCCTATTCCAGCTTCCCCAGGCAGTACAGCATCTCCTGCCGCTGGCCAGCCGAGCGGTCTACGACGCGCATGTAAATTCGACCGTTGGCTATCGCGGGCGAACCGTAAACTTCCGCACCAAGCTTGTTGGTTCCGACGAGTTCAAAAGCGGCGGGCGAAGCTTTGAAAATATAGGTTTCGCCATCTTCATTCGTGACGAAGATCTGGTCGCCCGCCATCACGGGCGACGAGGAAAAGGTGCCTCCCAAACGGGCTTTCCAGAGTTCTTCCCCCGTGTCGCTGCGCCAGCAGTAGGCCACCCCGGCGTCAGCCACGGCATAGATGATCCCGTCTCGCACGAGTATCGAAGGAACGTAGACCCGGATCTTGTTCTCCCAATCGATCTCCCCGGAGCCATCCGCCCGCACCGCCGCCACGTGATTCTTGGGATAACCGCCGCTGGTGAAAACGCGTTCCCCGTCGGTCACCGTACTGGTCACGCATTCGGTCGTGGCACCTTCGATTTCCCACAACTTTTTGCCGCTCAGCGGGTCGAAACTGGAAACCAGTTCACATCCCGTGAACACCAACTGGTCGCGCCCCTTGGCATGCAGCACCACCGGCGAAGCGTAGTTGGGAAACTTGGGACGGTCCACCTTCCATACCACCTGACCGCTCTTCCGATCCAACCCGCAGATCGCTCCACCACCCTTGTTGTCCGCCGAGACGATCACCAGCGACTGGTAAACACAGGGTGACGAACCGTAGCCTTGGTGCACAACATAGTCGCTGATCTTGGTTTGCCAGAGTTGCTTGCCGGTCAGCGAAAAGGCGGTTGTATAGATGGCACCACGATTCAGGAAATTGACGAACAGGCGTTCGCCGTCGCAGGCAACACTGGACGATGCCTGAGACGCCTTCTTGTTTCCGCCTTTGTGAATCCCGCCAACGTGGACCTTGACACGCCAGTTTTCTTTGCCTGTAGCACGGTCATACGAGAGGAGCCACTGCAAGTCCGCCTGCTCGTCGGCACTCGTCAAAAACACCTGGTTTCCCACCAGCGTCGGCGAACTGTGGCCGCGCCCCGGAATCGGACTCTTCCAGACCACGTTCTTCGACTCGTCCCATTCGACCGGCGGCTGCTTTTCGGCGCGGACAATGCCATTGCGCCCAGGACCGCGCCACCACGGCCAATCCCCGGCAGGAACCACGATCTGGTCGTCCACGGAATTGGCTTCGACTCCAATGCCGATTTGAGGCAGCGCCAGCGCAAACAGGCAAAAAACTCCGGTCGTGGCTCGATTCATCGCAAGGTTCTTCCTTAGAATGGGAGGTGAGAACGATTATGATAATCCATAAACGCCCGCCAATCCAACAGACGTCGAGCAAAAAGGGGACAGTCCCCTTTTTGCGCACGCAAACCTGCTTGACCAACAAGACCCGACTTCCAACTAGCTCAGCATGCGAATCATTCCCGTACTGGACCTGAAGGGTGGCGTGGTCGTTCGCGGCGTCGGTGGCCGGCGCGACGACTACCGACCGATCCGCAGCCAGCTGGCCAGCGACCCGTCGCCGGCATCCGTGGCGCAGGCCTTTCACGATGCCGGCTTTGACGAAATGTACATCGCCGACCTGGACTCGCTCGCCGGACAGACACCGGACTTCGCTTCGTTGCAGGCCATCGCGCCCTACCAGCGGCGGCTCTGGATCGACGCCGGCCTGAAGTCCGCCAGCGAACTGCAAGCGCTGCGTACTTTCTTGCAGCCCTTCCGTGTTGAGTGCCGACCCATCCTGGCCCTGGAGTCACTCGATCACCCACATGCCATCGGTAACATCCTGGATACGTCCGACGTCGAAAACGCCGTTTTCAGTCTGGACTTGAAGGACGGA
>CALBSZ010000122.1 GCA_937967665.1 uncultured Planctomycetaceae bacterium | reverse complement strand
ATGCGCTTCATGATTGGCTTGAAGCGAAGAAAAAAGACTCCCGACCCCGTCAGTTCGCCGCTTAACGTTTGGGTGGGTTGGCTTCGCGAACGACGGCGCCGTGGGCGTCGCTCATGATCAGGATGGAAAACTTGTCGACGATGTCGAGCTCGTTGGTGTTGAGCGACGTGTAGTCGAAACGGCCGCGGAGGTCGGTATAGCCGTCTTTGTAGAACTGGACCCGCCCATCGGTTCTTCGGGCATATACCTTGACGTACACCTTCGATAGCGGTTCGCGAGTCTTTTCGTCCAACACGCGCACCTGCCCGTAGTTCTCGATCGTCTGCAGGGCCAGCGAATTGGAGTAATAAGCCTGCGTTTTGGTTTGTCCGCCGCCAATCACTTCGACCAAAACGTTCTCGTTCAACAGTGGCTCCGGCAAATCAAAGGACAAACGTCCCTGCTCAGCCGGCAATTTCACGCTTTCCACGTGATTGGGGCGAATGAACGAAAACTCGCCCGTATACTGCTGGACAAACGGATTGCGGCTGAACAGCAATTCAATATCCATCAGATAGTAGTTGACCTTCACGGCAGGCAGATTCTGGTATTCCAGATGAACCTGTTTGCCCTCCACTTTAAATTCGAAGCTCGGCTCGGTTGCCGCCAGATTCGTCTGTTTCTGCTCGCGGTTGTCCTCGTCCACGACACCCGTCGCCAAGCCTTCCAGTTCATCCAACTGGCTGCGGATCGCCGCAAAGCTGTTCCGCCAGCGATCGATAGGATAATCCGCGTAGCGCTCGGCAATGTCCCGCGCGATCTGCTGGTCGTCCGTATAGAAACTCAGGTACGCTGTGAGGTAATCGTACTGCAGCGATTCGCCGATTTCGTTTTTCGCCACGCGGGCATAGCTATCCATCGCTTCCGCCACGCGATCTTGCAGCAACAGGTAGTACGTTACGGCGAGTTGATCTTCGCTGCTGAGTTGGCGGCGGTAGCTGAGCAGCGTCATCAACTGATGATACTGGCTGTGGAACCGATCGTTCAGGATCTGCCGCGTGCGGCCGAGTTGGTGGGCGCGGGCATTGACCAGCGGCTTGTATTCCAGGTGCTGGTACAACCGCCGCGCGACGGGATCGATCGTGACCAGCGGGCTCGACAGATACATTCCGCAGCGATCGAGATACGCGGGCGAGTGCTGCAGGAACTCATTTACCGCGGCCACGACGTCGTGTTTGATGCCGTAGGACCAGAGCGTCTGGTTGTAGGCGTGACGCGCGGACAGCAGGGCGATCACCTGCTGGAAGAATTGCTTCTCCTGCATCCGCCAGGCAATGCGGTCCAGGTTGGTGCGGGCCAGGTTTTTGGTTTTCAAGTAGGCCAGTACCTGCGCCTCGGTGCCGTTTTGCGAGATATAGTCCCACGACTCCTTGTCGACCTTGCTCAATTCCTCGACGACCTGGAACACGAACGGTTCGGCGTGGGCCAGGACTTCTTCGTTACTGGCTACCTGTACCGGATAATGCGCAAACTCGCCGGGTGCGGGGAAGTAGAAGTAGTATTCGACGCTCTGCGTGTTGTAAGGCTGCAGGTCCATATTGACTGTGCGCGTGTACTGCCCGTTCATCACCGGCATGGCTCCAAGAGGCACTTGCAGCAGCAGGTCCAGCTTGCGCGGCGAGGAGGTCGGGTTGGTCACCACCACCTGGCAGCCGTAGACGGCATGCACCAGGAACTCGTCCGTGACGTACTTGTCCAATCGCTGGTTATTGACGTGCAGGTAGCGGTCGCCGTGCCGGAAGAAGTTCTGGCTGACGAGGATCGGAGTCTGGTCCGCGACTTCGACGGCCGGTTTCACTTCTTCGTGGAAGACAATCATGGGACTCGCCGCTTCCACTTTCATGGCGGCTTTATCGAACGTCATCTTGTGTTCGCCGGCTTCGAAGGGAAGATCCAACACGGAAAGGGCGAGCATCATCTCGGTAAAGTTGTGCGTTGCTTCGGCCAGGTGTACGGAATAGAAGGGCTTCGAGTGATCGTGGCTGGCGTAGTCGGACCATAACCCGTTCGCCGTTACCAGGGCCGCATTCTGCGGTTCGTTTGGCAAATGATAGTAGTTGTTTTCCGCCCATTCCTTGGTGGAATCCAGCTGGCGGTAGAGTTGGCGTTGGAGCAATTCCGCGCGATCACGCCCGTCGTCGAAGAAAAACGCGCCGTCCTTATCCTGCGCGGCATAATCCCTTTTCAGCGAGTCCAGTTTCTTGGATTCTTTTTCGGCCTGCGGCTTCGCGGCCGTGGTTGCCGGCGCGGGCGGCGCCGCCGGCTCGCCGGGCGCGAGTTCGCGTCGGCGTTCCCCGAGCGACCGAAGTTCATCGGCGCCCGCCACTGCCTTACCGCTGGCCACCCCGCCCAACGCCAATCCATTGCGAAACATCGACTGCGCGGATTCATTGAGCCGTCCTTGAGCGCTCTTAAAATCGGCGAGGTCATCGTTGTCCGCGTCGAGTTCTCGCGTTTTCACCGCGGTATTAAACAGCAGATTGAAGCGATCGGTATTCGGCGGCAGCAGGTCGGTCAGATCGCGAACATGCGCTGCCGTCAACGGTTGCTCGCCCTGCAATCGGGTCGACAGCAGGATGCGTTCCGCAATATTCAATTGTTCGTAGTTCCAGGGTCGAGCGAAGTTCTGCAAATCAACGCCGGTGAGCCAGAGGTCCAGGTAAGTGGCGTCTTTCTTGTTATGCAGGTAGGGCAACACAACCGCGCGGAAGAAATCGGGATCTTTCTTGAACAGAAAGAAGTTCAATTCATGGCAGGCGTACTTGGAATACTTTTCGCGTTTTTCTTCGTCCTTCAGTTTTGGCCAGTCCAGCAGGAAGCCGAATTCGATAAACTGGGCGTTTTGCGATAACGTGGCATACAGGGTGTAGACGCGTTTGAGCGAATCGTAGGCTTCGAACTTCGAGCTAGTGATGTCGCGCATTTCGAAGGACTTGCCTGAACTGACGAATGTGATCTGCTTTTGCTGGGTGTAGTGGCTGGCAGGGTCGAGTCCCTCGGCCAGACGCAGGTCGCGGCGGTCGCCGGGGTGTTCCGTCAGCGCCAGCGATCGATAAACGGTGCTCCGCGGGTCAATCGCGACGACGTGCACATGTTGATGGCCGGCGAGTTCATCGCGTGGAATCGAGACCACTCCATTCTCGTCGGGAACCAGATTCAAGAGCACTGCCGAAGCGTCGGCCAGGAAGTCCAGATTCGCGAATTCCTGTTGTGCGGCATTGCCACCGTATTGCTTCCGCATCTTGTTGGCCATCTCGCCATCGGCATTCGCTTGCGCATCGAATGCTTCGCCGGTTGCCGCAACCTGAGTGCTGGTTTCGGTGCCGCGGACAGCCCACGGGTTCAGGAGCAGTTCGGGGCGGGCCAGCATGTTGCCGGGGAATCGCCTGGCCAACCGCCGGTTGATGATGTACTGGTATTCGTCGCCGATTTGCCTGCCGGCCGCGTACAGGGATTCACGCACCGGATACGTCATCCGTATCGGTTCGACGTCGTGAACGCGGCTGAGTCGTGCAAAGGCAGAGTACGCCGGGTAATGACGCGTGGCGAAAACGTGCACACGCGCAAACTTGGATACGTTCGCCAGCTTGACGGCAATCTCTTCGGGGCTCGCTTCAATACTTTGAACCTGGAGTGGATCTTCACCACGCAGCTCCAGCAGCCGTTGAGCGCCGAAGGCGTAGCCCGCTTCGGCGACACCCGCTGTCACGCGTAACTGAAATCGCCGACCGCTGGTCTTGTCCAGCAAGTCATAATCGCCGGGCGGAAGTTCTTCGATGCGGAGCAGGCCGTTTTCGACGGACAAGGCCGCGAAACGATCTTCGACAAACGTGTTGCCGCGCAACTCCAACAGCGACAGCTCACTGCGGCTGGGCTTCTCCGTCAGGCTCATAAAGGGAATTTCGATCGGGCGCTGAGCCAGTCCATGCACGGTTTGCAGGTAGCTGGTGTCATCGCCGAGCAGCTGCCAGTTCTGAGACGTGTCTTGCGGACCGGTGGCCGTAACGCGAGCGATGTCCTGCAGGGCGCCGAGGAACACGCGGCCGTGAGCGTCGCTCTTCAGGGTCGTATTGACGGGTTGCTTGAAGTCGCGATGTTTGAGCGACAGGCGGATCGCGCGGTCCACCAGCGGTTCGCCGGTCCGCCCCAGCAGTTCAATCACGTATCCGTCGGCGGACTTGATCAGATGCAGGCTTTCCACCTTGTCCGTCCGGTCGATGCCGTTCAGCGAAAACGAATCGCCCGAACTCACGTCGACGCGTTTGTTCTGGCTGAGGTTGTGGACTTTGGCGCGCAGGTGGAAAGCGATACTCGACAAGCGGCTGGGAACCTGAAAGTCGAAGGTCGCCTCGCGGTCCTCGTACAGCTGGAAGTCGCTGATCTCTTTCGTCGTCACGACACCGTCATGGTCCGTGGAAGTGATGATCAGCTGCGTCTCTTCCAGCAGCTTCAGGCTCACGGGAACGCCATTCAGATACAAACCGGGTCGAATAACAACTTTAGCCGTGTTACGGGTGATCAGCGCTTCGCGGTCCACGTAGATGCCGGCGGTCAGCTGATAGTTTTCGGCCTCGTGCTGGAAGTGGCGCAGGTCGGCGAATTCGCCATGCTGCAGGATGATGGGCTGGCGGCCGGGATGGGTCGAATACGGCGTCAAGATGCGGCCATCTTCTTCCGGCTGGTACTCGTGGCCGGACATCCAGAGTGTCGCGTCTTTCAAGACATTGTTGTTTTCGTCCAGGATCGTGAAGGCGTGGCCGGTAGCGGTGGTGCGAACCAGGTAACGTAAACTCCCTTTGCGTACCACCACCCGGCTGCTTTTGCCGTTGCCGATGAAGTCGATCACGTAGACGCCGGGTTTGTTCAACTGGGCGAAATCAAAGTGCCTGGCCACGCGGCGCAACGGCGGTTCGGCGTAATCGTAGGTCTCCTCAAGATTGGCGACGAGCCCGTCCAGGCTGATATTGGTATTCACTTCATCGCCGTTCTCGCGGTAATAGTTCTGCGTATTGATCTCGTAGACCTTGACGATCAACGACGGCACGTTCTTCACAAACAGATCGATGTGTACCGGCTCGTTCGCGGCGAAGACGGCTTTGTTCGTAAACGCAAAGTCCAGATCGATGCGGTCGCGCAATTGCTGGTACTGGGCGGGAGGCAGCATGGAGTACCACTGTTCCGGTTCTCCCAGGCCGTTGACGATCTTGGTTTCGGCAAAATTGTGTTTCAGGTACAGGTCGTTGAGAAACGCTTCGTACGGTTTGTAAGTGGTTTCTTCCACGAAGAAATGGTGCAAGTAGCTGCGCACCAGCGGTTCATCATTGCCGACCGGGTCCAAGAGCGTGACTTGCCGGAAATCCTGGTTCAGATCGCAGGCGTGGCGTCGATTCAGCTCCACTTTCATGTATTCCGAATTCATGTAACTGGCGTGCCGCGGCAATCGGATGTACGTATTGAACCGCTCCTTGTCGTAAATGCCGTGCTCACGATCAAAGACCAGGCGGTGATAGAGGACATTGGCTTTCAGAGAATTATGGACGGGTGCCAGGCGATTCACAAAATTCCACAGGCGATCCAGGTACGCGCGATGCGCGTTGGCGTCGTGCTGCCAGTCGACGTCGGCGTGGGGCTGGAGCTTTGTCAGGTAGGTGTTGACAAAATGGGTCTGGTTCAGCAGGTCGGGTTTGAGTTGCAGGCAGAGGTCCAGCTGGTCCAGCAGCAGTTGGCGGTGGATGTTCAGCGATCCGAACCCACCGCTGTAGCGGTGGTTCAAGTCGTCGACGACCAGCTTGGGTAGCGATTCGTAATCGGGGCGCTGCAGTCGCGACAGGAAATGGCGGCGGCGGTCGGGATCGAGGTTCTCGTTGATCAGCCAGTCCAGCGCCCGGTCTTCGAAGCCGTCCGTATTCTGGAAGCGGGCCAGGGCGGCTTTGGTGAGCGTTTCGCGACTGATCAGCTGCTGGTTCAGGATGGCCGGCAGGTTCGGCTTCCGACCGATGATCTCGCGCTGATGATTGAACTGAATTCCCAGTTCGCTGCGGACGAATTCCAGCGAGGCCTGTGGGTTGCGATGGTAGGTGAGCAACGCCTGGCGATAACGGATCTCTTGTACGCGTTCCGTGTAGTTGTAGCGCTTGATCCACGCTTTGAGCAGCTCGTCAACCTGGTCGAACTGTTCGTTATTCTGGTAGTGGAGGCAGTGGAAGTAATAGTAGTCTTCAGTGCCTGGAATGAGCTGCTGGAGAGCCGCCGCGCGGTCCTGGGCCAAGGCAAATGTCTCGATGAATCCGATGTCAGCGGCTTCGGTCAGCTTCTCGGCGGACGGAAAAAGTGTAAAAACCAGGAACCCGCAGAACAGTGTTCGAAGACGTAACATGAGATCTCACCTTATGCTTCGGGAAAGAATCGGACGAAATGTCAACCCAGACCATGACTCTGAATTGTAGCTGCGCGCAGCGGTGGCCGCACAGGTAGTCGACGAAATGGACAAGCTGCCAGTTCCGCGAAAGTTTGAAAATTGTCGGGTTGGACCCAGCGGCTGCGGCCCAGACTCGGAAACGCGATCGTTGAGAACCGCGCCACGCAAGATTTGTTCGGATTTTTTGCCAATTCTATTCCACGCTTTCTCGGCAGCGCGCATAGAGATCGTCGTGGACCGTCCTGAGGGAAACCATGGAAAAGACAGCGGAACCGGATGAATGGCTCATGGGACAAGTGGCCCTGGGCAAACGCGAATGCCTGACACCCCTGGTGCGCCGGTATGCCAGTCCCCTGCTAACGTTCATCGAACGCATGACGGGGGATCGGCATCGCAGCGAGGAGCTTTTCCAAGAGGTGTTCTTCGCCGTTTGGAACAAACGCAAGCAATACCGCCTGCCCAACCGATTTCGATCCTGGCTGTTTGCCATCGCCGCGAATCGCTGCCGGCAGGATTTCCGCCGTGCCAAGCTGCCGATGGCCAGCACTCCGGAACCGTTGGAATACGTTTCGGCCGCCGCGTCGAAGACGCCGGAAGATGTCGCCATCGCGACCGAGCATTCGGCAATCGTCGCGGTGGCCGTTACCGAACTGCCACCGCAGCAGCGGACGGTGGTTGTGCTGCGGATCTGGAACGGGCTGTCCTATGCGGAAATCGCCGAGGTGCTGGGCAAATCCGAAGCCACAATTCGTTCCCACATGCACCACGGTTTGAACGGTCTACGTCGGTACCTGGAACGGCGACTGTAAACGATGCAGGCAAACGTTAGTGGTTCCAGGCGGTCTGGATCCGTCCGCTGCCCCATTTCCCGAACGATCGACTGACCTACAAGCAGTTTGCTCAAAACCATAGTGAGTCCACTCATGAAAGTGCCCGACAACGACCACGTGATCGAATATGTCGACGACTACTTGCACCAGGTGCTTGATGACGCCAGCGGCAAATTGGTGGAACAACATTGCCAGGACTGTCCGATTTGCGCCGCGGCACTAAGCGAAGCACGCCGGCGGCAGGAGGCATTGCAGTCCGTGCCACCGGCGGAAGCGGGCGAAGACCTGGTGCGGAGCACGCTCGCAGCCGTCTCCGATCGTATCGAACGAAAACGCCGGAACTGGATGGTTTACCGCCGGACGGTCGGCGCGGTGACGGCCGCGGCGATTCTGATTATCGGCAGCATGCACGTGTACTACCAGCAGTTGCGACCGACGCCGTACGACCTGCGCATCCTGGGACAAGCAGAATGGCTGGCCGGCAGTGCCACGTCCCTGCGAGTCGGGGTTTTCGACCAGCGGACGGGCAAGCCGTTGGAAGATATCGCGGGCACATTGCAATTGAGGAATCGCCAGACCAACGACGTCGTGCAGTTGGTCTCCTTTCGCACGGGGGATAATGGCGAACAGACGCCGCGTTTCGAACTGCCCGACTGGGACGACGGCGATTACGAACTGCTCTTTTCAGCCATGCCCGCCGGCAGCGAGGAGACACTGTTGCGTACCGTGCGGCTGAAACGATCATGGAAGTTAATGCTGAGTACCGACAAACCGGTATATCAACCGGGCCAGGTCATTCACATTCGTTCGCTGGCGCTCCGCCAGCCGGACCTCCAGCCTATGGTGGGCGAGGACGTGGTGATCTCGGTTGCCGATGCGAAAGGGAACCGGATTTTCAAGAGCCAGTCGCAGACCAGCCGCTTTGGCATCGCGCACGCCGACTGCCGGCTCGCCCCGCGTTTGAACGAAGGGGACTATACCGTGCATTGCGAAATGGCCGGCTCGACCAGCCAGCGCACGGTCAAAGTGCAACGCTACCAGTTGCCGAAGTTTCGTGTCGACGTCCAGACGGATCGGACCTACTACGCTCCAGGGCAGAGTGTGAACGTGGCGGTCGCAGCCAATTACTTTTTTGGCGAGCCCCTTCCCGGAGCATCCGTCGACCTGGAAGTGTACGGCGAAGCGGCAGGGCCCTTCGAAATATCCAAGCAGCACCAGACGCTCGGCGCGGACGGCAAGACCGAATTCCAGGTAACTCTGCCCGATCAGTTTGCCGGTCGGCCGCAAGATGCCGGCGATGCGCGTGTGCAGGTGTTCGCTCGAGTCACCGATGCCGCCGGTCAACAACAGATGACGTCGGTATCGCGGACCGTGACGAACAATCCGATTCGGATTGAGGTCATTCCGGAGAGTCCGCGGCTGGTTCCCAACGTCGAGAACAACGTCTACTTGTACACGAGCTATGCTGACGGCCGCCCGGCGGCAACGGAAGTTACGGTTCACGGTTTCGCCGACGAGCTGCGGACGAACGAGTTGGGTGTCGCCGTGTTTCAGGTCACCCCAGAACGCGATTCACTCGGTTTGACGATCAAGGCGACGGATTCCGAAGGTGTCACTGGCCGAGTTCACATGAAACTGGATCCAGCGAACGATCGTTCCTTCGTCGTGCGTACCAATAAGGCGGTCTACGATGGCGGCGAGACCCTGGCGATTGCCTGCCTGGGCGGCGGAGTCGAACCGGTATTCGTCGACCTGGTTAAGGACAATCAGACCATGACCACGCTGATCGTCGAAATGGCCGATGGTCAAGGGCAAGCGGAACTGGAGTTGCCTCCGGAAGTGTTCGGCGCGATTCACGTCGTCGCGCATCGATTCGATCACGAAGGCGTTGCTGTGCGGAAGTCGCGCGCGGTGTTCATCCGGCAGCCGAACGAACTCAAGATCCAAGCCACACTCGATCAACCCGAGTATCGTCCCGGCGAAACCGCCAAGGTAAAGTTTGCCGTTACGAATACCGCTGGTGAAGCCACCCCTGGTGCCCTGTCGCTGGCTGTAGTGGACGAAGCCGTTTTTTCGGTGCTCTCGCAAGCGAGCAGTATGGAGCAAGTATTTTTCCTGCTCGAGAACGAACTGCTCGAACCGGTTTATGCGATTTACGACTGGTCGCCCAACTGGTCCGGCGAGTTCGCGGGCGATACGCGCGAGCTGTTCGAACAGGCATTGTTTGCCAGAACGGCAACGGACGATATCGACAACTACACGCTAACCGCGGTGAGTTTCCCGGCGAAAGAAAAGACGGTTGACCGGATCCGCAGGCAAGGACTGCGAGGCGTCTATCAAGCCGAAGCATGGTTCGTGGTTTGCCTGGTCTTGCTGGCGATCGGCACATTTGCCGTGGTGAAGACCCGGTTGTTTCTGATCCTGAGCGGAAGTTGCGCGGCGGTGTTCCTGTTGTTGATCGTGCCCGGATCGTACCTGCTGTTGTCTTCCAAGCATGCGCCGTTGGCCATGCGTGACGCGTTCAATGCGGTGGACTCGATGGTCGCCGGCGAGGCGCGGTGGGGTGCCACGGCCGAGATGCCGACGGCAGGAGCCGAGAATCTGGACCTTGATCCCGGGGCGGAATCGGTATCGCTGCCCCGTGTCAGGCAGCGATTCCCGGAAACGCTCCTCTGGCAGCCCGAATTGATTACCAACGATGCCGGCGAGGCGACGCTGGAAATACCGCTGGCGGACTCCATCACTACCTGGCGGGTCGCCGCCAGCGCCGTTTCGGCGCGTGGGAAGCTGGGTGCCGATCAGTTTCCACTCCGCGTCTTCCAGCCCTTCTTCGTCGACCTGGACCTTCCCGTTGCCTTGACACGGATGGATGAAGTGTCGGTTCCGGTGGTCGTTTACAACTACCAGGACGCCCCGCAGACAGTTCGGCTGACGATGAACTCAGAAGACTGGTTTGAATGGCTGACGTTGGACGAAGACGACCGGCAGACTCCGGGCGAGCGCCTGGTCGAGCTGTCCGCGGGGGAGGTCAAGTCGGTCCACTTCCCGATTCGCGTTAAGCAGGTCGGTCGGTATCAAATGGAAGTCACCGCGATCGCGGACGACACCAGCGACGCGATACGAAGATCAATCGAGGTGGTGCCGGACGGTCGTTTGGTCGAGCAGGTGGTCAGCGGCAGCCTGTTGCCGGAGGCGAGTATCGAAATGGCGGTTTCGCCCAACGCCGTTCCCGGCAGCGTCAGTACAGCGGTGAAACTCTACCCTTCGACGTTCAGTCAACTGGTCGAAGGACTGGACGCCATCTTCCGGATGCCGAGCGGTTGTTTCGAACAGACGTCGTCCACCACCTATCCAAACGTACTCGCCCTGGACTATCTCCGGCGGGCCAAAAAGAAAGTGCCGGAAGTCGAGGCCAAGGCGCGGCAGTACATTCACATCGGCTACCAGAAACTGGTCAGCTTCGAAGTACGGGGCGGCGGGTTTGACTGGTTCGGCCGACCACCGGCGAATCTCGTCTTGACGGCTTACGGCTTGATGGAATTTGAAGATATGGCGCGGGTCCACGACGTCGATCCGAAACTCATCGCCCGGACACGCCAATGGCTGATCGACCAGCGAAACGCGGATGGTTCGTGGGGCGCCGAGGATCGGGGCATCGATGACGGGCTGCGCGGCAGTGTGGAACGCGGTGAATCGGCGGCACTGGCTTCAACGGCGTATGTGGCTCGAGCCGTATTCTATCACGGCGCCGCGCCCAAAGACGCGCAGCCAACTCGCGACTTTCTGCTGTCCCACTCCGCGGCCGACATCGACGACCCCTACCTGCTCGCCGCCATCGCCAACGCGCTCTCCCATATCGATCCGCAAGATCCGGAACTGAATTCGTATCTTGATCGACTGCTGCAAATCAAACACGTCAGTGAGGACGGCAAGTCGATCTGGTGGTCTCAGCCCGAGGGAACTCAAACGCTGTTCTACGGCGCCGGCCGCGGCGGTGATATTGAGACGACGGCGCTGGCCTGCCAGGCACTGATGCACGCTGAAAAGGCTCGCGATGTTACGCGGCTCGCGATCCACTGGCTGGTCGCGCAAAAGGATCCCGGCGGCACCTGGCACAGCACGCAGGCCACGGTGCTCGCACTGCAGGCACTGATTCAAGCGACCTCCGCCAACTTGGACAAACCGCAAACTCGCGATATCGAGTTCGTTTTGGACGGCGACGTGATTCGGGAGGTCCAGATCGCCGAGGATCAAGCGGATGTCCTGCAATTGGTTGACCTGTCGGATTATTTTGCCGATGGCCGGCACACGTTGCAGATCCGCGATCGGTCCGAAACGGCGACAAACTACCAACTCGTCTTCCGCCACCATGTACCCGAGTTGCCGAGCGAACATGCGGAACCGGCGGCGAGCGAACCACTGGCGATCACGATCGAGTACGATCGCACGCGGCTGGGCGTTAATGAAACCATTACCGCGGAAGCCGTTGTGACGAATCAGTCCGACTCCGTCGCGTCCATGGTCATGTTAGACCTTCCCATCCCCGGTGGTTTTACGATCGAACCTGGCGAATTGGATGAATTGCAAGGATCGAGTGTCATCGCGAACTACGAGATCACTCCGCGCCGCGCGACCGTCTATCTGTTAGAATTGCAACCTGGTGAGGAACTACGATTGCGCTATCGGCTGAAAGCCACGATGCCCATCAAAGTACAAGTCCCTGCTGCCGAGGCCTACCTGTACTACGACCCCGACCAACGCGGCCGCGGCCGCACCGCCACGCTCGAGGCCGTAGAAATCTAAGTTGGCGAGAACAGTGTCCTCGTGTTTCAACGTGCCGCTGGCTGAGTCGCAGCGGGCGCGTCGTGTTCGACAAATCATTCCTTGTGTGTTCTCATAAGAGTCTTGTCTTTCCTTTTTGGGGGCACCAGGGCATTGGCTGAAAAGTGGGTGGCATGGAGCTTGTGCCGTGCGGCTCAATATTTCACGGTATCCGGACATTCTCCTGGTCGGGACGCCACGACCCGCGTGTCCTTTACGCGGCACCTCTCCGGTCCAACGGGCTCTTCACGGAAATCCCTGGCCGGTTCAAGACGTGCGTATAGATCTGAGTCGTTCTCACGTCCTTGTGCCCCAACAATTCCTGGACGACGCGGATATCATACCCGTCTATCAGCATGTGCGTTGCGAAACTATGGCGAAACGTGTGTGAACGAACCGGCTTGCCGAGCTTGGCCCGCGACACGGCTTTGGTTAACGCTCTGGCGAAGATGCTTTCATGCAGATGGTGGCGGCGGATTTCTCCCGAACGCGGATCGCGCGAACGCCTACTCGCCGGAAAGATGTATTGCCACGCAAACTGCTGGTTCGCTCGCGGATACTTCTTGGCCAAGGCGTAGGGCAAATGCACCCGACCATAACCTTCCGACAAGTCCTGCTCGTGAATCCGTCGAGCCAACTCGATTTGCGTTCGCAATTCCGCGACCGTAACGTCAGGCAGGACCGTGATGCGTTGGTGCTCGCCCTTGGTATCCCGCACCACGATCTGGCCCAGCTCAAAGGCAATGTCTTTTACACGCAGCCTCAGGCAATCGTTCATGCGAAGCCCCGCGCCGTACAGCAGATTTGCGATCAACTGACAGACTCCCTGAAATTCTTCCAGTAACCGCCAGACTTCGTCGCGGCTCAAGACCAGCGGCAGCTTCCTCGGTTTGCTCGCCCGCACCGCATCAATTCCCCTCAAGTCCTTGCGCGCAACCTGGCTGAACAATTTCAATAGTGCGCTGAACGCCTGATTTTGTGTTCCAGCGGCAACGTTTCGGTCTACGGCAAGTTCGGTCAGGAATTCGGTTACCTCCGCTTCGCCCAAGGACTTCAAATGTTCGATCGACTCGATATGGTAATGACGCACGAACTGGGCAGCCCATTTGACGTATGCTTTTTCGGTGTTGTACTCGCCGCCCAGCAATCGCAGTCGCCGGCGAAGTTCCTGAATCGGTTCCGGTTCGTCGGGATTGATCTTGCCGACGACGTCAATGACGCCTTCGGCCGGTGGCTGGGATCTCGCATGCCGTCCGACGAACTCGGTCAGTGTTTCGCGAATGTCATCCAAGTTCGTTGCCTCGCACTGAGGAACGGACGTTTGATAGAACTGCAGAGCCTTCACGATTTGCAGCCGCTGCCACGCCTGCCGCCCGAGGGCTTTTTGTTGCTGCAAGAACGCAATCACCGACTCACGGCTGATTGGAATGGGATCATTTGGCTGGACGCAGCAGTGGCGACGGTACCGGTCGACCCACCGACCGAACCAGACGCGGTCATTCGATGACAAGTTGCTCGAATCCAACAGGGATTTCAACTTCGTGTAGCTCATGACAGGCCCTCCACGATCAGGATAGTGCATATCTGTACACTATTAGAACCGATCGAGCGCGCAATGCAAGGATAGTTTCACTACCCCCCCCGACGGAGTTGCTCTCGCGTAGGGTAATCTTATTCTCCCGCGTTGGGGGCGTCGCTCGCGTGGGAGAAATGGATTACCCGTCGCTAGCCGGGGCCTTTGGTCCCGAAAACAGCGATTTTTCTTGATTTCTTGACGCCATGCCTAGCATGGGGTAATGTGATTACTCCGCGCAAGCGGCGTGGTATGCAGAATTACCCCACGCAGCGTACGGGATAATAATATTGTTAATTGCTGCAGGGGCATCATCGATGGGGATGGGGCCAGAATAAGAATGCATCAATTTGTATCGAGCGTTTTCTGGCCTGGAAAGGTTGTTTTCAAAACGCTTGCGGCCGCTGGGAGGATGGTTGCCGAAAACTTGCCGCCGCGAAAACTGGCGTCGGCATCCCCAACGCAATTCGCGCCACATCGGACCTGGCGTCCACCGACCTGTTGCCACATCAAATACGGCGTCGCGCTGCAAACGCCGCTTCCAAATACATGTCGCTGACGGTTTGTACCGCTAGAAAACTACATTGGCATAATTCATTGCCATGCTGCTTTCGTCTGGTAGAATCCATGTTCATACAGGCGCCGAAACGAATCAATCAACGGCAAGGCGGTCCGAAGATGGAAACATCAGGCAATTAAC
>CALBSZ010000121.1 GCA_937967665.1 uncultured Planctomycetaceae bacterium | reverse complement strand
CGTTTCCAGGCCTTCGATCTGTCGGCGGCCTACAGGTTCTCGAAGACGCTCAAGTCCAGGTTCCCGTGGCCGATCACTGGCAGCTTGCCGTTGCGAGCGCCCTTTTCCAATGCCACATTGCGGGCCGCGTAGTAGGTTCCCATGGCGTCATCCCGAATCAGGAAGACGACCGTTCCCTTGTTCGATTTCGCGATCTTGTCCAGTAGTTCCAGCCACGTCTTGTCGGAGGCCACGTCGGCACGGCGTACCCGCGTCGGCTTATCCCCGGTGTGCAGCACCAGGCCCACCCGCGTGCATTCGACGAACGTCGGCTTCAGGTCAACCCCGCTGCCACCGGGCCGGATGGAGACGACCGCTTCCTCGGGCGGCTGGTCCCGCAACTTGAGTTCCTCCTGGAGCCGCTTGATCTCGTCCTCCAGTTCCTGCATCTCTTTCGCCAGGTCGGCCATGCGCTTTTGATGCGCGTCTTCATCCACTTCAGGAATCAACGGCGCGGGCTGGTTGCCCGCCTGGTTCTTCTTGATTTCCTCGTCGACCAGCTTCATCAGTTCCTGGAGTTTCCGCTGGGCCTCGGCCAATTTCCGCGCCGAATCGTCGGCGGACGATTCGGCCTTGTCGATCTGCTCCTGAAGTCTCTTTGCCTCTTCCTGGTCCTGCCGGGCGTCGTTCTTGGCTTTTTCCAGTTCCTCCAGTTTGGCCACGTTCGGATCACTTTCCATCTGGCTGAGCGCCAAACCTGCGATCATCAGAGTCAGGACGCCGATTACGCAAGCCAGGATGCTCAGGAAGGGGAAGAGCGAGATTCCTTCGCCGTCACTTCTTTTGCGTCGCGCCATGGGTTCCTCATCTGAGTTCAAATGACGGCTGCCGGAAACACATGGCTGGCCGGCGCATCCGGACTACCGTCCAAACCAGCCGCGTTTCTTCGGCTTCTGCTCGACCTGGACAACGACGTTTCGTTCGCCCAGCTTTTCCAGCGTGTCGCCCAGCGTCGTCAAACCGCGTTCCAGTTGCTGGAAGTAGGATTGCAGCGAGTCGGCCGATTGGCTCATCGAACCAGCCACCTGCTCGTGGATTTGCCCCGTCTGCTGTTGCAACTGCTGCAAGGTTTCCTGGAACTGCCGCGACATTTCGTTCAGCTGTTCCAGTTCTACGGACTTGTGTTGATGGTGCTCGTTGACTTGAGCCAACAGCCGCTCGTTGATGTTCGACCAGCCGCGAGACACTTTGTCGGTCAGGGTTTCTCCGACCGCTTCCAGTTTCTGAGTCCAGACCGCAAATTCCGCCTGGTGTTTTGACATCGCAGAGTCCACGGCACGTTGGACGTCCGCGTTACTGCTGAGTTGACTGCGCGTCGCGCCGCCTTCGCGACCGTCGTCCAATCGCTTCAGCAGGTTCTCGTTGCAGTATTCGTCGACCCAGTTCAATACGTCCTCTTCCGCCTTCTGCATGGAACTGGTGGGGAACATCACAAAGATACTCATGATCAACGCGACCAGCGTCGTATCAAACGCGGTCGACAGGCCGCCGGTGACGGAGTTGAGTGATTCTTTCAGCGCCGAAACGTCGCCGGCCGCATCCAGGTTTCCGGAGAAACCGCCGACCGCGGCGCTGATGCCGATCACCGTGCCGATGAATCCGAGGATCGGGATGGCCCAGATGAAAACCTTGAGCATCGTGTAGCTGGAATCGACGGCATTGGCATCGATCTCCGATTGGGAACTCAGGATCGTAGCCACTTCCGGGGCGCTCTTGCGCACCCGAAAATGTTCCAGGCCGGTGAGCACTCGATTGATCAAGAAGCTGCTTCCATGTCCGGCGGGCAAGCCGCGAACGTGTCTTTCGAACTGCTCGGCCGTATCGATCGAAATCGTTTCGGATAACTCGGTCGGCAAGAGATCAAACAGCAGGCACGATCTCTGTTTCGTCAACTTGCGGGACTTCATCATCAAGATGGCCATCGACCAACTCATCATGCCCACCATGACGAAGGGGACCCAGCCGCGATCCAGAAACAGGTCGCTGAACTTCTGCAGATTCTTGGGCAAGCCCAGTTTCAATACGTAGGTGAACAAGAGAAAAGCGACCGAAAACCCCAAGGCGACCAAGCCGCTCCGCAACATGCTGACATCGGTGCCGTTATCGTAGGCGGCCGATGATGAGGACGCGGATGCGGTCGACTGCGCGACTTTCGCGGCGGCCCCCGAGGCCGTTCCTTTTTGTCGCGTGTCCGCCAACCGGGTTTTGATATCCAATTGCCCGGCGGGAGACGGGGCGGCGGGCTGCTTCTTGGGCTCCTCGCGCGGTTTCGGACGCGGAACGACGAAAGCCTCCTGGCAGTACGGGCAGCCGGCTTTACGGCCCGCCAGCTCCTCGCGGACCTTCAATGTCTTGTCACACTTCGGGCATTTCAAACTAAAGTACATCTCGGCCTCGCCAGCACGTCGTCGTTGCCAATTCGCAAACCCTGATTCTAGTGCAAGTTGCACGTACGTCCAGCGTCTCCGGTCGCGTAAATCATCGCGTTCCTCAGCGAAAAACGATTCTTACGACAACAAGACATACTTCGACGGTCAATGCGCCGCCATCGACAAGCAGCAACCTCCGATCGTGAATGCCTGTTGCGGTCCAGGAAAATGGCAAACCTATGACATCATTTTTCAAGCTCCCGTGTTTGACGAGCAGGGCGAGGTGACAAAACCGGCCTGCGTGACCGTTGGATTTGCGAAAACATAAAGCCGTAGGTCACGCTCCGCGTGACGCCAAGAGCTGTGAGCGTTGTGTAAAGTTTTCGCGAGTTGGCCGTCGATCTTCAGACGCTTGGAGGGAACACTCAATACAGACCGCTCGACGGGATCGAAAATCAAAGATTTCGCGCGGCGCGCTTGACTCGCCGGCCAAAACGTATATGTTAGATCTTGCTGCTCATGGCGGGCAGCCAACATGGGCTACGACAGCTCAGCCGCGTCACTCGACCCGGCTGGGCTTTTTTTATGCACGTCACGAATTTCGGGCAAAGCGGAATTGGATCATGATTCCGCGGCAAAACGGGCCACAGCTCTGTTTTTCCGTGGTTTCGAATTGCCAACCGCATCATTGTTTTGACGCACCGGCTGGTGCGCGAGGCAATGGCGGCAGCTTGAGAGTACCAGGATGCAAAACACGTTCTTCAATGACGAGTGCCCGATATGTGGTCGCCGACTGCGTGTTCCGCTAGCACTTTTCGGAAAGGCGGCCCGCTGCAGTCATTGCTATGGCCGTTTTGTCGCCAGTGGTCCAACGCGAGACGCGAGGACCGCAGGCTCCATCCTGCCTTTCTTATCCTCGGCGCACCAATTGCGGCAACCGTTTGATCGGACTGACGAAGAAAATGACGTAACCCGTTCGAATTTTCGGAGGTGGGAATGATTTCTTTACATCAACACGCAGGCACCGCTGCGGCGGTTCCAAACCAGCAGACGGACGTCGAACTGGATGCGCAGCTGCGGCTGCGAAATTCCGGATATCGGGCGTTACGCGGCTTAGTCTGTGAATTTCACGATGGCGTGCTCACGCTGCGCGGCAAAGTGGCCACTTTTCATCTGAAGCAAGTTGCCCAGACACTGGTCCGTTCCGTCGCGAAGGTGACCCGCGTTGACAATCGTGTGAGCGTCGAACACTAAGTGCCGCTCAGGCTTCTCTCGGACGACTCCGGCACTGGGAATGACAGCGTTATTCGCCAGAAACGACCGAGCCCGTGGTCCCCGGTTGTGTTCCAAGAAGCGCGCGATTATGACCAGTGCCGCGCTGTTTCGCACGTCTGATCTTGCCAGGGCACGCGACCCTCGTCCCACTTTGCGTTGGCACGCGAATTGCCACTTTGCCAGGCAATCCAATTCCACGAAACGAAGGAAGAGCCGATGGCAAGCAACGAAACGAAACACCGTGAACTGTTAGAAGAAATTCGCCAGGAACACGATGAATTACGTCAACTACTGGGAACGATCAGTCATGCATTGGGCGATCGACTGGAAACGGTTGCCCGCGTTGCCGAAATGTTGACCTCGCTGCAAGGTCATGTGGAAAAACACTTTGACGAGGAAGAGGAGATCGGATTTTTTGAGCAGGTCGCCGAGAAGGCGCCGCGCCTGGCCGACAAGGCTCAGCAACTGCGCGACGAACACGCCCAACTGCGTGATACGCTGAAAACGCTTATTGAGCACGCTGCCGATCACGACGACACCGACGAGTGGTGGTCCAAGACCGAATCGCTCTTTCGTGATTTCTGCCGCGACCTGATGCATCATGAATCAGCCGAAAACTCGATCTTGATGGATGCGTACCAGCAAGACATCGGCGATAAAGATTAACCGGGCAGCGCCAACTTTTCCGAAATCTGCCATAATACAAGCGCGCAGCGCGAGCAAGCGTGTTTGGACGCTGGTGATTCACTTACGCTTCGCGCTGGTCTGACAACGAACCCGGCCCTGTCCGATGGGGGTACATTGCGTAAAGGTGGAGGCGGCCCATGCAGTTGCAACGAATCCTGTTTCCAACGGACTTTTCCGAATCTGGCGGCGAGGCACTGCTCTACGCGACCGCGCTCGCTCGCGATACCGGCGCCAAGCTGATCGTGCTTCACGTCGAAGAGCAGCCGCTGGCCTACGGAGCGGGTCATGGCTATTACAGTGGTCCCGAGCCGGAAGAAGAGGACCTGCTGGCGCGGATGCAGGCCTTGCAGCCTCATGACGATGCGCTGGAGTATGAATATCACATCATCACGGGCGATCCGGGATCCCGCATTGCGGGGTTCGCGAAAGAGCAGGAAGTCGACCTGATCGTGATGGGAACCCACGGTCGCTCCGGCTTGCTCCATCTGCTGCTGGGGAGTGTCGCGGAAGCGGTGGTCCGCCACGCCCATTGCCCCGTCATGACATACAAGCAAGCGAGCGCGAATTGATCTGATGCGCCGGCCGGATAGGTATCCAGTGCGCCTGTTCGCTTCGCAATTCAGCCGGTCACTCCCGCTTAGAAATCGGCATCCATGCGCCTACGCCACCCTCCCTTGGGAACGGGCATCGACGCGCCTACGCCACCCTCCCTTGGGAGGGTCTCGAGGAACGAGCGGGGAGGGGCCGCCATCTTCCTGAACCTTGCCACCGCGCACGCTGCGCAGCCTTTGAGTCGCGATCCCGTGCTACCCGTTCTTGATGGCGGCCTGGGCAGCTGCCAAACGGGCGATGGGGACGCGGAACGGCGAGCAGCTGACGTAGTCGAGTCCCGCGCGATGGCAGAAGTCGATCGACGCCGGATCGCCACCGTGTTCGCCGCAAATCCCGACTTTCAGGTTCGACCGCGTGCTGCGGCCCTTCTGCACACCCATTTCCACCAACTGTCCAACGCCAGTTTGATCCAGGGATTGGAAAGGATCCACGGGCAGGATCTCGGACCGCAGGTAGTCCGGCAGGAAGGTATTCACGTCGTCGCGGCTATAGCCGAACGTCATTTGTGTGAGGTCGTTGGTGCCGAAGCTGAAGAACTCGGCATACTCCGCCACTTCGTTGGCCGTCAAGGCGGCGCGCGGGATCTCAATCATCGTGCCGATCATCAGATCCAGCTCGTCGACACCCTTTTCGGACTTGACCGCGGCGATCGTCTGTTCCGCCCGGCCGCGAAGCAGCTTCAGTTCGGCCGCCGTGCCGACCAGCGGAATCATGATCTCGGGATGCGTCTTCACATCCTTGTTCTGGCATTCAATGGCCGCTTCCACGATGGCACGCACCTGCATTTCCAGGATTTCCGGATAGGTCACACTCAAACGGCAGCCGCGATGTCCCAGCATGGGATTGGCTTCGTGTAATTGATCGACGCGATTCTTTACCGCCGAGGCCTCGACTCCCAGCACTTCCGCCATCTCTTCCTGGGCCGCGGGATCGTGCGGCAGGAATTCGTGCAGCGGCGGGTCCAGCAGCCTCACCGTGACCGGCAATCCGTTCATGGCCGTGAAGATGCCGACAAAATCTTCACGCTGATAGGGAAGGAGTTTGGCGAGTGCGGCTTTGCGGGCTTCCACGTCACTGGCCAGGATCATTTCGCGCATGGCGGTGATCCGATCGCCTTCGAAGAACATGTGTTCGGTGCGGCAGAGGCCGATTCCCTGAGCGCCGAAGTCGCGGGCGCGCTGAGCGTCGGCGGGGCTGTCGGCGTTGGTGCGAACTTTCAAGGTGCGATACTTGTCCGCCCATTCCATGACGGTCGCGAAGTCGCCCGACAATTCGGGCTCCATCGTCGCAATGGCGCCGGCCAGCACTTCACCGCTCGTGCCGTCGATGGAAACGGTGTCTTCATGCGTGAGTGTCTTTCCCTTGACCGTGATTTTGCGGCCGCGTTCGTCAATCTGGATTTCGCCGGCGCCGGCCACGCAGCAGCGTCCCCACCCGCGCGCCACGACGGCCGCGTGACTCGTCATGCCACCCGTGCTGGTCAGGATGCCGGCGGCACTGTGCATGCCGTCGACGTCTTCCGGACTGGTTTCCTTCCGGCACAGGATCACTTTCTCGCCAGCCGCCGTCCGAGCGACCGCTTCTTCCGCGGTAAACGCCAGCTTTCCTTGGGCAGCTCCGGGGGAAGCGGGCAGGCCGACCGTCAGGACTTCGCCCCCTTTCTTGGCCTGGGGATCAAAGCTGGGAAGCAGCAACTGCGTCAAGTCGTTGGGAGGAATCCGTTTCACACCGGTCTTTTCGTCGATCAAACCTTCGCGCACCATGTCGCAGGCAATCTTGACGGCGGCGGGACCCGTGCGCTTGCCCGTTCGAGTCTGCAGCATGAACAGGCGACCCTTCTCGATCGTGAACTCGATATCCTGCATGTCCTTGTAGTGGTTCTCCAAGGTGTCCTTGATTTCCAACAACTGCTTATGAACATCCGCCCCAATGGTCGGCATTTCTTTCGTTTTCCAGTTGGGCATTTCCGATGCATGCTGGGGTGTTCGAATTCCCGCTACGACGTCTTCGCCTTGCGCGTTGACAAGGAACTCGCCGTAGAACGCGTTCTCGCCATTGGATGGATTACGTGTGAAGGCCACGCCCGTGCCACTGTCTTCGCCCATGTTGCCGTAGGCCATCGACTGGCAGTTCACGGCCGTTCCCAGCAAGCCGCGCATCCCTTCGATCTCGCGATAGCGGACCGCTCGCGGCGCCATCCAGCTCTTGAAGACCGCTTCCACCGCCAGGGCCAGCTGCTTGAGCGGATCCTGCGGGAAGTCGTCGCCAGTATGTTCCTTGTAGACCGCCTTGTAGGCGTCGCATAGTTCCTTCAAGCCCTCGGCCGAAACCTCCGTGTCACTGGTGACACCGTACTTCTTCTTGATCTTGTCGAACGCCTCTTCGTAGTGCTCGTGATGGACCTCCATGACAACGTCGCCAAACATGTTGATCAAGCGGCGGTAGGCGTCGTAGGCGAATCGTTCATTCCCCGTCGCGGCCGCCAGCCCGGCGACGGCTTTGTCGGTCAGGCCCAGGTTCAAGATCGTGTCCATCATGCCGGGCATCGAAACGGCGGCGCCTGAACGCACGGAGACAAGCAGTGGGTTCTTGTCGTCGCCAAATTTCTTGTCCAGCTCGGCTTCCAAAATCGCGATGTTCTCCTTCACGGCGTCCATCAATCCCGCGGGCAGCTTGCCGCCGGCTTCGTTATAGGCGGCACAGCAGGCCGTGGTGATGGTGAACCCGGGAGGCACCGGCAGGCCGATGGAGGTCATTTCGGCCAGGTTGGCGCCCTTGCCGCCCAGCAGGGCTTTGCTGACACCCGTGCCTTCCGTCTTCGTCTTGCCGAAGTAGTAAATCATCTTTTCATTGGCTGCTTTGTCGGCCATGTCTGTTGGTCCTGTATAGTGCGTTGGTTAAGCAAGGAAAGCCGCCGTCGCCAGTTCGGCAGGCCGCTGTTTTCGACAAAATATAAACCCACGAGTCTACCGCTGAGGTCCAGCACCGTCAAGGAAGGCAAGGGCCGCCAGCCCGGCCGTGATTCTTGGAAGTCGTCGCCGATTTTCCGAAGGAAGGGCACGAAATCAGCCACGCAGCCGGAATCACCAACCTTATCTTCAAGCGAAAGGCGTCGTCGCTACCGCTAGGTTCCAAGCGAGCGAGTACTGTGACGTCTGGAATGGAAATCCGAAGCACGAATATCGAAAACCGAAACAAATTCGAATGCCAGCAATAAGAAAACGCGCAGCCCCAGCGACGGTTGCCTTTCGCGTTTGTGTTGAATCCTAGCCAAACGGTTTTGGATTTCGGATTTCGAATTTGTGTCTCACTTCTCACTTCTCACTTCTCACTTCCTATCTGTCCACGCTTCCAGCCGCTCGCGGACGCCGGGCACGATGCGGACGGCGTTCTCCGAATAGATTTTGCCGAGTACTTCGTCAGGCAATCCGATCCCATAAATGTTCCAGAATCCCTGTGGCGGGAATTCTTTCTCCGAATACGGGAAGTTCTCATCAAAAGTCTCCAGGAACCGCCAATAGAGTCGTAACCGCGTTTCGGGCCAGGGACCATCCGTCCCGAACAGAATGCGATCCTGGTGCTCCAAGAAAAACTTCCTCGCCGTATAAGGCTGGCGTCCCAGTTCTCCGATGCGCGAGGCGAATTCGACGTGCAGGTTCGGGTACTCTCGCAGCCACTTGCCGACGGTTGCCAGGTCCTCCGGATTGTTAGCCATATGAGCGCCGATAAACGTGGTCTTCGGGTGCCGGCCGATCACGCGGTTACGTGCCTCAAGCAGTTCGTCCCGCGAAGGAAACCGGTCCGCGGGGAAACTCCAGTCAGGATGGCGCGACAACTCTTCCCAACGTTCATTGGTCTCGTCGATCGGCAGGAAGAAGGCCGCCGGGTCAGCCGTGTGAATCAAAATCGGCAAACCCAGCTCTCCGCAAGCCTGCCAGATCGGGTCC
>CALBSZ010000120.1 GCA_937967665.1 uncultured Planctomycetaceae bacterium | reverse complement strand
CAACGTAGTGAATTTGCGACAACGTGTCGTCTATGCGGGGCTTTGAAAGACACGATGCGGATGAAAATCGGGTACTCGTAGGAATTCTGACGAAGAGGCTGCCAAAATGCAAGTCTTTTCTTGCGGTTTGGTGGACACTTGGGCAATGTGAGCGCGATGGAGTCGGGGCGGCGCGTGGGAAGGGTGGAGTGGCGGGGGCGGAATCGTTGAATTCGTTCCGGTGGTCCGTCTAAGTCGGGGCTGGGGGTTGCTGGAGAAGGCGGCGGGGCAGTTCGTGCTGCAGTATTTCGAAAAAGGCGGGCTCGGCGATCCGCTGTTGCTCGGCGGTGGTCAGGCGGGAAAGCGTTGCTTGCCAGGTTTCAAATGGCGGGATTTCAAGGGTTACCCAGCCGGGACGAATCTCACGGACCCCGATGCCGGCAAGTTCAACGGATTCGCGAGCGCCGCGGATCAGCAGCGTGGCCAGAGCTCGTCGCAGACCATTTTCCGAAGGTTGCGGGTCCAGGCGAATCCGCAGGGAACCGACTCGCGGGCACGCTGCTTGCGTTCGTTGTTGACCGGCTAATTTGTCTAATGGGCTGGTCATGGCGGCGGGATCAGACGGGCGGGCGACTTTGACGTAAATCGTCGTTGTGTCGAGACGCACGTGCCCGAGTTGCTTTTGAATCCGGCGAATGTCGCAACCGTATTCGAATGCATGGGTCGCAAACGTGTGTCTCAGTGTGTGCGGCGTCGCTCGCTTGCCGATGCCGGCGATATCGACGGCACGCTGCATGATCCGTTGAACGGTGCGCGGAGAGATATGCCGTTTCGCGCGCTCGCCTCGAAAGACGAAGTCGTCTGGCGCTGCCGTGCGCGACAGGTCTTGCAACAACCCGCGCAGCGACTGCGGCAACACGACCTGACGGTCCGTTTTCCCTTTTCCCTGCCAGACCTTGATGACTTGCCGGTCGAAGTCGACATCGCGCCAGCGGATGCGCGACGCTTCACTGACTCGCAGCCCCGTCGCGTACATCAGGGCGAGTACGAGTTTGTCATGAAGACGCGGCGCTGCTTCCAGCAAACGCCGGACTTCCTTTTCGCTGAGCACCACCGGGAGTGTTGTGGGACGTCGTGGAGTTGCCAGGCCGAGCGTGACCTGGCGATTGCAGAGTTTGTCAAAGGCGGTGCGGATCGCCGATAGATTCACGGACACCCAGCTACTGCTCTGGCCAGCGTCGACGAGAAACAGCAAGTAGCGGCGGACATCGTCTCTGGTCACGCGATGGGGGCGGTCTCCAAACCAGCGGAGGAATCCTCGCAGCGCCGTCTGGTAGTTTTCCCAAGACGAGCGCGCGTAGTTGCGCAGTCTCATCTCTTCCACAACGGTCGCAATAAAGCGTGCCGCTGTGGGCGTGCCGCGAATGATTGCGTGGTGGGTCGCCGTGTGATCGACAACGGGCAGAGCGGCAGCCGCGCGGCCGTTGGGCTGCCGATAAGGCTGGCCGTTGTTGTAGGTGGAAATGGACGTTGCGGGCGGTGCCGTGGCGGGCATGCGATCGTACCTCGCGATTTACGAGTTCAAGGGACGCATCCAATTTGCCGGGTCAGCACTCCATTGAGACGATTTCTAACACATGCTGAACAAATGTCAACCTATTGGGTTCCCCGGGCATTGTCTGACCTACTCGTGCGCGTCCTTGAGTGTCGACACGTACCGGAACGGCTTGCCGTTGCGATCGGACGCTCGACGAGTAACATGTAGGCAACTGCTTGCTAGGGGGGAAGTTATGGGCGATCCTGGGTGGGATGCCTGGGTGGGATGTATTTGCCTCCCGGCAGCGAGGGCCGTTTTCCTCCGGCTGACGGTGCTTGCGGACAGGATCAACGATCAAGGAAGCACGACATGACGCATTCGGAAAAAGTCCGCCACCCGGTAACACTCGACGTCGTCTGTCAAGGCGATGCCTGGGAGATGGGTTTGGCTCAGGGAACCGCACTGGGCAAGAAGATCCGCAAGGCTTTGGAAGTTTTTACCGAGCTGGAAGCGGTACAGTTGGCGAAGGCGCGCTGGATGCCGTTGTCTGTTTTTCGCCGACTGGCGGAGTTCAAAGCCAAGAAGATCTTGACGCGTGGTCTGACCGAGACGCTTCCCACCGCCAACGCTCGGCGACGGGGGGTTGCCAAGGGGGGCTGACTGACGCCGCGCAGCATCTGCTTGTTAAATGCAATGGAACCCGTCATGTCCGATTTGACGCAAGTGGCGGTGGTTCCGGTCGCGGCCGCCTGTTCGGCCGTAGCGGTCACGAAGACGTCGTCAGCGGATGGGCAGCCGATTGTGGCGCACAACTTCGACTACCTGCCGATGGTGCGCCCGCTGTACACGCTGCGCGAATGCCGCCCGCAGGGCCGCTTGCGGTCGTTGGAGTTTATGGCAGCGCCGATGTGTGGCGCTGTGGACGGTATCAATGAAGCCGGGTTGTGCATCACCTACAACTATGCCCATACGACAGACGGGAAGCGTCCGGCGCCGACGCTATCGATGTGGATTGCGGAAGCGTTGGCGACGTGCCGGACGGTTGTCGAAGCGGCGGAACTGCTCACGCGGGCAACGCGTTGGGGCGGCGGCTTGTTGATGCTGGCGGATGCGGAGGGGAATATCGCGTCGCTGGAATTGTCGAGCACGAAAGCAGAGTTGCGTTGGCCGCGCTCCGGCGAAGATCGCATCTTTCATTCCAATCGCTTTCACACGAAGACGATGCGCCCCGTGGAAGTGGCCGAGGAGGCGGTGTTTTCCTGTCGTGCGCCGCAGGCCCTGCGCGACCGGCGAATCCACCAGTCGGCCGACGTCCGCGATTGTCAATTTGTCGAAAAGTTCATGAAGGTCGACTGTTTCGATTCCGCACAGATCCATGAAGTCATGTCGGATCACGGCCCGGAGGGACGCCCCAGCGCGGATACGATTTGCATGCACAGCGACTACTGGCACACAACCGCCTGCCTGCAGTTCTTTCCCGGCCAGCGGAAGTTGAGGGCTGCCTACAACAACGCCTGCGAAGCGGAGTTCGTGGAGTTCGCGCTGTAGTCGGAGATCCCGCGATGTCCACGACGGAAGCCAACAACTCGATCCGTTTGCTGTCCGACCTGGCCGACGACGACGGCGCGGCGCTCACCTTTTCCCGCGTCCTGGCGAATCTCGCCGCCGCGCGCGAATTGATCGAAATACACATGTTCGTCTGGCGGAATGACGAGATCGGCAATCAGGTGGGGCGGGCCGTGCTGGAGGCTGCCGAACGCGGAGTGCAGGTGCGGATCAAGAAGGATACGGACGCCTTCATGTACGAGCGGATCGAAATGAACCGCAAGCCGTTCTTCAACGTGCCGATTTCTTTCGGCAAGCGAATCCTGTACGGCATTCGCAGCGTGACGTTTCCGAATACCTACGTGGCCGACGATCGTGACGACGCACTGAGTCGCCGGCTGATGAACCATCCCCATGTGACGATGGAATGGGTGGACCACACGCATACCAAGTACTACATCTTCGATCGGCATGTCATGCTGACGGGCAGTATCAACGTCGAAGACCGGCACCGCCGCTATCGCGATTACATGGTGGAGATCATCGGCGGCGATCTGATCGAACGGTTTGAGGATCGGAACGCGGGCCGCGTCGAACTGGACCTGGACCGATCGATTGAGTTTGTTGTGAACAGGGTCAGCGCCGGGCGCAAGCAGTTCGAAATCAAGCCGGTGATGATCGACTTGATTGACGCGACTCGGCATTCGCTGTACGTCGAAATGGCCTACATCGGCGATCCGGACATCACTGCGGCGATCATTGCCGCGTCGCAACGGGGCGTCCGCGTGACGATGCTGTTTTCCCGGACCGCGAACATCGGCAACGACATCAACTATCGGGCCCTGCATGCGATTTATCGGCGATGCGACATTGCTGTCTATTTGACCGACAAGATGATTCATTCCAAGCTGATGTTGTTCGATGAGCAGCGCGTGATCCTGGGTTCGGCGAACATTTCGGTGTTTTCGATGCAAAAGGCTGTGGAACTGGACCTGGTGGTTCAGCAAGTCCCCGACTTTCTCGACGCCCTATTGCGAACTCGCGATCGCCGCGTCTCGGAAAGTGTGCGGGTAGATTCAGTAAGTCAGATAAACCGTTACAATCGCGTCATTGCTTCGCTGCAGCAACTGCATCAGTTGTTACACTAAGGACCATTCTTATCAGCAGGGCATGCGATGACTCGAGAAACGAATGAGCCGAGAGGTGTGACGCGTGCGGTAGTGCGCTGGTTTGTGAAACGATATTACTCGCGCGTCGACATCAGCGGCGAAGACCGTGTACCTCGAACCGGTCCGGTGTTGTTGTGCGCCAACCATGCGAACTCCCTGATCGACCCCGTCTTGATCGGGATCGCGGCCAGGCGTCCCGTCCGTTTCATGGCCAAGGCCCCGCTGTTCGACTTGCCCGTGCTGGGGCCGGTGATGCATGCTCTGGGCATGGTGCCCGCGTTTCGCGGTAGCGACGATTCCACTCAGGTACGCAAGAATCTGGAAAGCCTGGATGTCGGCGCGAACGTGCTGGTGGAGGGACAGGCGATGGGAATTTTTCCCGAGGGCAAGTCGACGGACGCCGCGCACCTGGAACAAATTCGCAGTGGCGCTGCCCGCATGGCCATGCAGGCATTCGAAGGGGGCGCGCGGGACTTACAGCTCGTGCCGGTCGGCTTGACCTATGAGAGCAAAGACAAGTTTCGATCCAAGGTGTGGATCAACGTCGGCCGACCGCTGGAATTGGCTTCGTGGATCGCCGCGCAGGAGGGCAACGAACGCCAGATGCGGCGTTTGCTGACCGAGGCCATCGAAACGCGACTGAAAGAAGTGGTCGTGCATCTCGACAACCCGGATTGGGAGCCGTGGCTGAACGACCTGGAATGGCTGGCCGAACCGCCGGAGGCAACGATTCCGGCAGCGCCGCTTCGTTCGCGCAAGCGGTTGGCCGACGCGATCAATTACTTCTACCAGGAGGACCAGGAACGCACGATTGCCGTCGCCAACGACATCAAGGCCTACGCCGGGAACGTCCAGGCCGCCGGACTGGAAATCGATTCGCCCTTGCTGCGAACGCATGGTCTGAAAGTCTGCGCCAGGCTGGTTTGGGACATGCTCTGGTTGATCGTCTTGTTCCTGCCGGCCTTAAAGGGCTGGATCCACCACCTGGCCCCGTTCGTTGTGGTGCGCGGCATCGCGAGGCGCATGGACCAGCCGGGGCGGAAGACGATTGCCACCAATCGGATGCTCGTCGGACTGCCGATCTATGCGCTGTGGTATGGGCTGGTCGCGTGGTGGATGTCCAGTTACTTCACGGTCTGGTTTACGTGGGCCTGGATGGTGACGGCGCCGTTCGCGGGAATCATTGCGGTTCTTTACTGGCGTCGATCGGGGCGAGCGGCGCGATTGCTGTGGCAGCAGATCAAGATGACCTTTCAGCGCCGGCAGTTGATGGAACTTCGCAGGCAGGACCGCGCGCTGGCGGCGACACTATCGGCGTTGTCTGCGGAGTACGAAGCCATCCATCCGCGGGAAGAAGTCCGTTCGCGACGTTGGCGAAAACAGGTCGTCGGTCTGATCGGCTCGGCGGCGCTGCTGTTGCTGCTGTTGTTCAGTCTGGGATGGCTGGCGAAATACTGGTTCTTCGATCAGCCGCTCGCGGGGCAGGGGCTGGACTTGCAGCACATTTCCGCGGATAGACTGGAGGCGTCGCTGGCGGCGGATGAGCGGACGCTCGTGCAATTGATCCAGGGGATGGAGCGGCTCAAGCAGGATTCGCAAACCATCCACCAGGAATTTGCCGCCGGGACACGAGCGTTTACCAATCAGCAAGACAACGACGACGTCCGCGAACTGATGCGACGTTACCTGACCTACCGGGAAGCGTTGTTGCGCATCCTCTGGAAGTACCAGCGTTATGCCGACGTCGTGGACGAACGCCTGCGGATGCGGGCCTTTCTGGTGGATCTTTCGGCGGCCTCCGTCCTGTACATGGCCTCGGCGGAATTCGTCGAACAGTACGCGAAGAGCGAGGACGCGCGCGCTAAACTCAACGAACCGGAACCGAATTGGGAGATTCCGCCCGGGCTGTACGATACGATTCGACGCAATCTGGCCAGCCGCAAGAATCTGCGGATGTTCGCCGCTGCTCGACAGTACTATCATCAAGACGACGTGCAGGACGCGTTTGCCCGGTATCAGATCCGTGATAGAGAACCGTATTCGCGGCTGCACGCTGCGATCGATCGCGGAGAAGAGGTGGTACGCCGGCATGACGGCAGTTTCCCCGCGGAGATTGTAAAAGTCGCCGCCACCGATCTGAAGAAGTTGGTCAAACACGTCCAGTACGTGTCGCAATCGGCCATTTCGACCTGGATTGGCGACTTCAAAATCCGCCAGCCGCGCGACGGGGAATCGCTGATCACATCCGTGCAACTGCAACAGCTGGAACCCCTGCTGCAACCCGGCGATATTCTGCTGGAGCGGCGTAATTGGTACCTTTCCAACGCGTTCCTGCCAGGATACTGGCCGCATGGAGCGGTTTATGTCGGCACGGCGGCGGACCTGCAGCGGCTGGGGCTGGCCGACCACGAAGCGGTGCGGGCGCATTGGGAGGAATTCACGCGACCGGATCATGCGGGCCACGAACACGTGATTATTGAAGCCGTAAGTGAAGGCGTGGTCTTCTCGTCGTTGGAACATTCCATCGGCGCGGCCGATTCGGTAGCGGTCTTGCGGCCGGTGGTCAGCGACGAGGAACGAAAGGAATCCATCGCCAACGCATTCCGCTTTGCCGGTCGCCCGTATGACTTTGAATTCGATTTTGAAACGACGTCGATGTTGGTCTGTACGGAAGTCGTTTTTCGCACCTACGGCGGCAACTCGGCCACCATCCAGTTTCCGCTGGAAAAGATCATGGGTCGGCAGACCATGCCGGCGATCAACCTGGTGGAAAAGTACGATCGTGAATTCGGCACCGACGAAGCGCAGTTTGAATTCATTGCCTTTATCGACGGCGACGAGGCGACCGGGCGCGCACGTTTTACCCAAGAACCTGCTGAATTCAGGCAGACAATCCAACGCCACGCCACCACGTTCCTGCAAGGTTTGCGAACCGACGAATTTAAGAGCATCGGGCCGTTGGGTTGGATCCTGTTCGGCCTCACGGTGGTTTGCGGCGTCTACTGGCTGGCGGACAAGTGGCTGTTGCCCGGTCGACGGCGGGCGGGAGCGTCGAAATGAACGGTGGGCGAAAGAACAGCTTCTGTTTTCGGGAGTGGATGATGCGATTGCTTGTTGTGTGGTTGAGCCCGCTGAGCGGCAGCGCGTGCCTGGCCGCCCAGCCAAAAAACTTGCGTCAAATGCGGGAATTGCAAGATCCGGCGCTGGCATTCCAAGATCCGGCGCTGGCATTTGTAGAATAATGAGCCGCGACTTTGCGGTCCACGTTTTCATGACCGGGTGGAAACGTTATGATCAAAGAGTTGTCTCTGCCCCAGTCGTCGTTCCCTCACGAGGTGTCTCATGCGTCCTCTCCGACTCACGTTGTTCGCCCTCGCCGTGTTCGGCGCGGCCACGGTTTACGCGGAAGGCGAAACCGACCAGGTCCGCACGCGGACTTTGATCAAACGCTTGAACGCCGATACGTTCAGCATTCGCGAGGCGGCGGCGAACGAGTTGTCCGCACGCGGTGCCAATGCGTTTCCCGAATTGATCGATGCGACCCAACATCCCAATCGGGAAGTGGCCACGCGGGCTTTCGAAATCCTGGCCGGGCATTTCCAACGCGGTACGGATGAAGTCAAAGCAGCCGCGGAAAAAGCCCTGCAGCACGTCGCGGAAAGCGATTCCGACATTGGCCGCCAGGCAAAGGAACTAATCGATCCTCAGCCGGAACCGGCGGAACAGCAGATCTTCCAACCGCGGATTCAGGTCATTCGCCAGCAGATTCAAGTGAACAATGGCCGGCGCATTGCCGTCAAGAACAATAACGGCGTGACGGAGATTGAAGCGAGCGACAAGGATGGCAAGGTGAAAATCGTCGACGATCCCAATAACGGCATCAAGATGGAGATTACCGAAAAGAAAGGCGGTAAGGAGACGACGCGTAAAGTCGAAGCCAAGGACGCCGACGATCTGTCCAAGAAGGATCCGGAAGCGCACCGAATCTTCAAGAAGTATCGCCAGGAGCAGAATGCCATCCAGGTGCAGATCCAGATCGGTGGCGGCATTCAAGCCGTGCCGGTGCCAATCCCGCAGATCCAACCGCCCAATATCCAACGGCCGCAAAATCACATCCAGCATTTGGAAAAAATGATCGAACGGATGCAGCAGCAGGCTCAGAAGAATCCCGCCAACGCCCAGCGCTTTGAACGTATCATTGAACAGCTGAAACGGCACAAACTGAAACTCGAAACACGTTAATGAAACTTGCCAAGTTCCGTTCGGCAGCCGGCCGGATTCATGTCGGCTGTGTGGATCACGATCGCATCGTTCCGCTGAAGTTGGCCGACGGCGAAACGCTGTTCGATATTCTCGATGCCGAGGATCCCGAGGCCCGCGCACGCGAAGCGATGGACTCGCTCTCCACGGTGGCGACCATCAAGGACATTTGCCTGTTGCCGCCGATTGATCAACAGGAAGTTTGGGCCGCGGGCGTGACGTACAAGCGCAGCCAGGCCGCGCGGATGGAAGAGTCGGATGCCGCGGCATCCTGTTACGACCGCGTCTACCAGTCGCCGCGTCCGGAACTGTTTTTCAAGGCGACTCCCAACCGCGTTTCCGGGCCTGGGCAGCCGTTGCGGATTCGCTCCGACGCCACCTGGAACGTTCCCGAACCGGAAATAACGCTGGTCATCAATTCCGGCCAGCAGCTGGTTGGCCTCACGAGCGCCAATGATATGAGTTCCCGCGATATCGAAGGGGACAATCCGCTCTACCTGCCGCAGGCCAAAGTCTACAACCAGTGCTGCGGGCTCGGGCCCTGGATCACCTTGGCTGCCGCCATGCCGCCGCGCGATCAGACCATGATTCGTCTGAAGATTGTTCGCGAAGGTACCGCGGTGTTCGCGGGTGAGACATCGTTGAATCAGATGGCACGCCAGTTCGAAGACCTGATCGGCTGGCTGGGACGCGATAACTCGTTTCCCCAGGGCGCCTTCTTGTTGACCGGCACCGGCATCGTCCCCGACAGCGATTTCACGCTACTTCCCGGTGATCAGGTGCAGATCGAAATCGACGGCATCGGCACCCTCTCCAATCCCATCGTGCAGGGCTAGCGGCTTATCGAGGCTTCCACGTAGGGTAGGCATCCTGCCTACCAAGAAAGGTAGCGTAGGCATCCTGCCTACCAAGATAGGGTAGCGTAGGCATCCTGCCTACCAACCACGTTGTTCGGCAAAACCGCGAGCTGGAAGCGTACGCCACGGCACGCGGCGATCTTCTTGACCGGAAAACGCGTTGGACCGATGGTGCCGGACCCGCTTATTGAACGCCGCACAAGGCCGCTCAAAACGGGATTCAGGAACGGACCGCCATGGGTCCCGAGTGTTGGATGTGCCTCTAAGTTGTGTCTGGTAAAGGGGTTGTGGAATTTGGCTGGGCGCCGCTGCGACCGTCCCGGACTGATTGACGAAGTGGCGGCCGGGAAATACACTGACATGCTTGTCTGTAATGTTGCCTAGTCGCTGTATTTCATCTGCTAATTCAAGCAGTCGTCCAATATGCACGTGAAGTCGCTCAAGGTGTTTTGTGATGTTGTGGGGAGGCGTTCGTTTTCGCGGGCGGCGGATGAGAATGGCATTTCGCAATCGGGTGCCAGCCAGATGGTGCATCACTTGGAGGAGCGATTAGGTGTTAAACTGATTGACCGTTCGAAGCGGCCGTTTGTGCTGACTCAGGAAGGCCAAGTCTATTACGACGGCTGCAAGAAGCTGGTGCAGCGTTTTTATGCCTTGGAAGAAGAGGTCAAGACACTGCACCAGGAAGTTTCGGGGCGGGTCCGCGTGGCTTCGATCTATTCGATTGGATTGAGCCACATGAATCGTTTTGTGCAGGAGTTCATGGCGAAGTCGCCCAAGGCGAATGTGCGGCTCGAGTACCATCATCCGGACCGCGTTTACGAACTGGTTGAGGAAGACCAGGTTGACTTTGGACTGGTCAGTTATCCCAAGGCGTCGCGGACATTGCAGGCCACGCCGTGGCGGGACGAGTTGATGGTATTGGTATGTGCGCCGGACCACGCCTTCGCAGCGCGGTCGACAGTGTCGCTCAGTGACCTGAATGGTTGCGAAGTGATCGGGTTTGACAGCGATTTGATTGTACGTCACCGGATCGATCGCGAGTTGGCGGCGGCGGGAGTGGAAGTACAGGTAACCTCCGAGTTTGATAACATCGAAACGATCAAGCGGGCCATCGAGATCAACGCTGGAATCAGTTTGCTTCCGGAGCCGACGGTGGAGCGAGAAGTGCAGGCGGGAACCTTGGTCGCGAGGCCGCTGAAGGGTGTGTCGTTGTACCGGCCGATTGGTATCCTGCAGCGGCGCGGCAAGGAGTTGGGCAGAACCGCTCGCCGCTTTGTCAGCATGATGTGCGACCAGACGGATCTGCATGCGTCGCCTGACGGAAATGGAAGTTCCAGATAGAGTAACCCAGATAGAGTAACCCAGATAGAGTAACCCAGATAGAGTAACCCAGATAGAGTAA
>CALBSZ010000119.1 GCA_937967665.1 uncultured Planctomycetaceae bacterium | reverse complement strand
AGAAGAGCTGGAATTGCGTCCATACGGCAAGGAACGCCGCTACTCTTGGGACTATGACGAGTACTTCGATATCTTTTCCTACGATCGCGAAACGAAACAGTACACGAACCTGACTTCCGCACTGGGCTACGATGCCGAGGGTAGTTGGTCGCCGGACGGCAATCTTATCGCCTACGCATCGAACTCGCGGGCCTACGTCGATGACTTGACGGACGAAGAGAAGAAGAATTTCGAAATCGACAAAGCGTACATGATGGACATTTACATCATGAACGCCGACGGCTCGCACCGAAAACGGCTGACGACCACGCCCGGCTACGACGGCGGTCCGTTTTTCTCGCCCGACGGCCAGCGCATTTGTTGGCGCCGCTTTTCGCCGAACGGCGCCATGGCGGAGATCATGACGATGAACATCGACGGCAGTGATCCGCGGCAGCTGACGCGCATGAACGCCATGTCTTGGGCGCCGTATTACCATCCTTCCGGCGATTACCTGATCTTCACAACCAACCGCCATGGTTTCGCGAACTTTGAACTCTACCTCATCGACGCCCAGGCTCAGTCGGAACCGGTGCGCGTCACCTACACACATGGTTTCGACGGCCTGCCCGTGTTTACCCCGGATGGGAAGCAATTGGCGTGGACGACAAACCGGACGTCGAGCAAGCAGTCGCAAATCTTCATTGCGGATTGGAACCATCAGTTAGCGCGTGAACTGCTGGGGCTCAGCGACGCCAGCAGCGACGTGGAAGAGGTCGCCGCCGAATCGGTCAAGTTGACGTCGCCTGGTTTTACGGCCGCCGATATCTTGCGGCATGTGGATTACCTCTGCCGCGAAGAGCTGGCGGGGCGCATGACGGGTACGCCGGGCGAGCGGTTGGCGACGGCGTACGTGGCTTCCTACTTCGACAGTCTGGGGCTGCTTCCCGCCGGTGACGAAGGAACCTGGTTCCAGAAGTTCGAGTTCACCTCGGGCGTGGCGCTCGGCAAACACAACTCGCTGACCGACGGACAGCGGACCTATCCGTTGGATAAAGACTGGAGACCGGTTTCGTTTTCGGAATCCGGAGAAGCCCCCGCGGCGCCGGTCGTCTGCGCCGGTTACGGCATGGTCGTGCCGCAAGCCGAGGACCAGGAGGAATACGATTCGTTCGTTCACCTGGATGTCAAGGACAAATGGGTCATGGTGTTTCGTTTCATGCCCAACGAAATTTCCGCCGAGCGACGCCAGCATCTGGCTCGTTATTCCAACATCCGCTACAAGGCGATGTTGGCGCGGGACAAGGGGGCGCGGGGTTTAATCGTCGTCAGCGGGCCGAATTCCAAGGTGAACGAACAGCTCGTTCCGCTCCGCTTCGATGGTTCTCTGGCCGGAACCAGCATTCCTGTAATCAGCGTTACCGACGCCGTGGCGGAATCGTGGCTGAAGGGGAGCAAGAAATCCCTGCAAGAGTTGCAGGACCGGCTGGACACCGGCGATATCATGATGGGGTTTGAACTCAAGGACCTGCAGCTTTCTGCCGTCGTCGACGTGCAGCAGGTGAAGCAACAGGGTCGAAACGTTTTGGGGCGCTTGCAGGTGGGTGATCAACCCAGCGAACAGGTTGTGGTGGTGGGGGCCCATATCGATCACTTGGGCAAGGGACCGTCGAGTGGTTCGCTGGCCCGGTCGGAAGAGGCGGACCTGGTGCATTACGGAGCCGACGATAACGCCTCCGGAGTCGCCGCGACCTTGGAAATCGCGCAGTACCTGTCCGATCAGAAGTCGCGCGGGAAGCTCCACGGACGGCGCGACATCCTTTTTGCCGGATGGTCGGGCGAAGAACTCGGCTTGATCGGTTCGAGTCATTTTCTGAAGACCTACGCGCCGCCTCACCACCATGCGCATCCAGATCATGCCGCTCCGGGGCGGACCACGGAGTCCCAGACGGCGCCGAAACACGCGCACCCGCATGCGGTCCACGCACTTTATCCCCACATCGCCGCCTGCGTGAATATGGATATGGTCGGCCGACTGGACAAGAAGCTGATTCTGCAGGGCGTGGGCTCGTCGAGTATTTGGAAGAGTGAAATCGAGAAGCGAAACGCGCCGGTCGGCTTGGCCATCACGCTGCAGGAGGATAGTTACATACCGACGGACGCCAGCGTGTTTTATACCAAAGGGATTCCGATCCTGTCCGCTTTCACCGGATCGCACAGCGAATACCATACGCCGCGCGACACTCCCGATACACTCAACTACGAAGGCGCCGCCCAGGTCGCGCGTTTTATGGGATTGATTACGCGATCGCTGGTCATGCGCAACGATCCGCCTGATTACCAGGCGTCTGCCGGCCCGGGAGAAGGGCAGCGGCGGGCATCGTTGCGAGCCTACTTGGGTACGATCCCGGATTATGCCGAAGAAGTGAAGGGGGTTCTGCTCTCTGGCGCAAGCAAAGGGGGACCGGCGGAAAAGGCGGGTGTGAAACCGGGTGACATTATCGTGGAACTCGCCGGCAAGAAAATCGAAAACATCTACGATTATACCTATGCCATCGAAGCGTTAAAGATTGGCCAGGCCGTAAAGCTTGTCGTCGAGCGAAAAGGCAATCGTGTCACGCTGGAGATAACTCCCGGTTCGCGCGATTAAGACGGCTGCCGCAGTCGGTTGCTTCGATTCTTGAAATCATGGGCCTACATCCCGCCGTTTGGCGGCGTTATAATTCTGGCCATGACAAGAGCACCAGTGAAGACGACAGGCAAGCTTCGGATCGGAGATCAATGGAACGCGATCAACATCATTGCGCGATCGCAAACGCATCCGCTCAAGGCGGTCTGCGAGTTCGTGGAGAACGCCATTGACGCGCGTTCCGCAGATGTCCACATTCTGAGATCTCGCAAACGCGGCCAGGCATTCCTGGAAATCCGCGACGACGGCACGGGGATTCCTCTGGGCGAGGACGGCGTTCCCGATTTCGCGCGGATTGCCACGCACATTTGCGATTCGATGAAACGCCATTTGGATGCCGATCACCGGGTTGGCGTTCATGGCGAATTCGGCATCGGGCTGTTAAGTTTCTGGAGTCTGGGAGAACAGATTCGCATCGCCTCGGCCGACCAACAGGGACGCCTTTATGAAATGACAATGTCCAGCGGCAGCCGCACCTATACCGTCCGACCGCTGCGTGGGCATCTGGACACAGGCGGCACGCGGATTGTTATCGGGCCGCTGATCGAAAGCACGCGCAGCATCGTCACGGGTGAAAAACTGCAGCGCTACCTGTCTGTCGAACTACGCGACCGGATTCGTAATTCGGGGGTCCGCGTCCGGATTACGGACCGCATCTCGCGAAAGGATCTGATTGTCCAGCCGCGGCAGTTCGAGGGTGAACTGCTGGACGAGGCGAAGAACATCGCCACGTCGTTCGGTGACGTCACGGTGGAACTCTACTTGCAGAACGCCAACATTGCCGATTCGGGCGTCGCCGTTTGCAAGGACGGGACGCGCGTGCTCAAAAGCATCGCCGAACTGGACGCGTTCCAGCATGCACCCTGGACAGACAGCCGGTTGGTAGGCGTTATCGATTTTCCCGTGCTCAACCTGGCTCCGGGTACCCGCAGCGGAATTGTTCCCGACGACCGGCTGCAGGCATTTGTCGAAGCGGTGACTGAAATCGAACCGGTCGTTGCCGAGGCCATTGCCGTGCGCGAGCGAGCGGATTCCGAAAAGGCCAGTCGCCAAACGCTCAAACAGTTGCACAAAGCGTTTGTCGATGCGATTCGCGAGTTGCCTGAGAACGAATACCTTTTTTTCGACATTCCCAAGCCGTCGGCGAAAGCGGGCAAACGGAACGGTCACGGGGCAGACGGGTCTTCGCGCATCTCGTCGTGCGGGCTGCCGATTCCGGCGATCCTGGCGGGCGCGGCTGAGTTGACCGAAGAAGAGGCGATCACGCTGCCGCTGGAACCTGGCGCGCTCAGTTCCGTGACCATCACGCCGCGGCATGCGCGGCGGCGACCGGGACAAGTGTGTCTGCTGCGCGCGAAGCCGCGTGATGAGAACGCCATTGTGATTCATCATGGCATCGACTTCGCGTGGCGCATCGTCGCCGGGGACGGCACGCTCGTCCACGCCGATGCCGCCGCCTGTTCGCTGGAATCGAACCGGTTGGGCGAGGTGACGGTTGAGGTGCGGGCGGCGCAGGCGGATTGTGTCGCGACCGATCAGGTTGTGGTCCGCTTCCTGGAGAACGCTCCGACCGAAGACAATGACGCATCGAAAGGCCTGCCGTCGTATCGTTTGGAAGCCGATCCGGGAAAGGCCTGGCGATCGCGATATGACCTGAAGGCGAACGAAATCACAATCAATTCCGCGCATCGCGATTTCCTGGCCAGCCGCTCGACCGGTGCCAAGCATCGTCGCTACATCGGGAAGCTCTACGCGAAGGAAGTCGTGCTGATGAACTTCCCGCACGAATCGCCGGAGGGCGTGATGGAACGTTTGATTGAAGTTTTGTTGCGAACCGAAGACGCCTTATAACGGGACGCGCCGCATGTGCCATCGCTTTACCTTGCGGTCCGCCCCCGACGCCTTGATGCGGCAACTGCACATCGATTTCGCGCACGAATTGCCGGACGAGTTGTTCAGCGGCGCGAAAGACCGGTATCCGCTCAGCCAGGTGGTTGTGGTGCGGTCGACGGCCGAGCACGAGCGCGAAATGACGTCGATGCAGTGGGGGTTGGTGCCCTTCTGGTTCGACGCGGCCAAGCAGCAGTCGAAGCCGAGTTCGTACGTGCGCAAGTATTCGACATACAATGCCACCTGTGAAAAGGCGCACCAATTGCCCACGTACCGCGCTGCGTTCAAGTCGCGGCGCTGCCTGGTACCGGCCACGCGTTTCTTCGAACCGTTCGGCAAGGGCGGCAACTGGTTCGAACTGCAGGACGAACAACCGATCGTTTTTGCGGGTTTGTGGGACGACTGGAAGCAAGAGGATACGGCGATCACGTCGTGCACGATCCTGACCACGGCCGCCAATACGCTCGTCGCCGAAAACCGGACCGGACGCGAACGCATGCCCGTAATCCTGGCCACCGAAGAGGCTCGCCGCCGCTGGCTCGATCCCGACATCACCGAACGCCAACCGCTCGAGTCGCTGTTCGAACCAACCGCGGCCAACGCCATGAAGTGCTACGCCGCCACCCCGTGATCGCGGCAATGTAAGGTGGTGCCAGAGCGGCGGGGCGGGAAGAGGTTATCCAGTAGCGCGCCGGTTCGTATTGCGTGCTCGGTGACCAGGTGATGACGTCCGCGGCGGCCCACCGGAATCCGTTTGTGCCTTACAGTGACCGCAGATAGGCGACCAGATCCTCCAGTTCCTGCGACGTCAATTCTCCCTCGCCAGCCACCTTGTCCGGCGAATGGGGGCCCGTCAGGATCGCTTCCAGCGATTTCCCGCGACCGTCGTGCAGCAAGCGAACTTTGCGATACACGCCCCGCAGCGAGGGTGTATTGTAGCCGTCATAGCGGTCCTGATCGGAGCCGAGTCCGACGTCGTGAATCAGCCCGTCCGAAAAATGCGGGCCGCTGTGACAGTTGGCGCAGGCTGCCTTCTTGCTGAAGAACACTTCACGTCCTCGCGCGGCGGCTGTACTGAAGGAACCGTCCGGATTGCGAAACGGATTGGGAGCCGCCTTCAGTTCTTTCAAATACGCCAGCACGGCTTGCGATTCGTCGTCGGTAATCGGGTTTCCCAGCATCGTGACGGTGAATGACTTGTGCATCGCGTCGGTCAGGTCGGTTTGCCAACCGTGCCACGTCCACGGGCTTGTCTCGTGCACATCGTACAACGGCAGGACAGTTTTCATGGTCAGTGCACTGCCGTCGTTCATCGTGTCCATGGGTTTGGCATTCGTGCCGCCGTTGTAATGGCAGCTATGACAACTGTACCACTGATCCAGGCTGCGCTGGCCGTCGTAGAACAAGGCAGCGCCTCGACGGGCAAGCGAGGGCTTGTCCGCCATGCCGAGAGAAACTTCGTCGAGCACTTTCCGCGATTCGATATCGACGACTTGCACCGAGTTGTTCAGGTAGTTGGCAACGTAGGCGGTGCGGCTGTCCGCGGCGAGTTGCAGTCCCATGGGCCGGCCGCCCAGTTCAATCCGGTAAAACAAATCGTCATCGGCCAGCAATTTGCGATCGATGAGATCGCCGGGACCGCCGATGCCGATGAACGGCAGGTCGGCCAGTCGATAGACCAGCAGTTCATGAGTACCCGATGCGGCTGCCACCAGGCGTTTGCCATCGGCACCGATGGCCAATCCGTGAGGATCCGCAATGGCGCGGCGCGGTACGTCCAGCGAAATGGCCTCGCGGTAAGACGAACCGTCCAGCCGAACTCGCCCAATCCGACTCGCCAAGACCCAGCCCAGCCGTATGTTACCGGCGGTGATCGGATTGCTTCGATAAACCATCCAGGTAAAATACGCGTACTTGCCGTCCGCCGAGGGCGTCATGTGGCCGAGGTTGATGCCGCCTGTCAAACCCTCTTCGTACAGGACCTCGCCGCGTGCCGTATCGACTACCTTGATATTGCCTTCGCCGCTGCAGCCGACGGCCAGGCGGGATCCGTCGGGCGAGAGAGTCAGGTAGCGCGGCCATGCTCCGACGTCGATCGTGCGCGTGACGGCGGGCGTGGTCAAATCGATTTCGGCCACCCGGCCGCTCGCCACGAGCCCTACGTAGGCTTTGTTTCCGTTTGGCGCAACGGCGATTCCGTACGGTTCAAACCCGACGCGCAGCGACCACAATCGTTGGAGTTTCCCCGCAGCGACGTTGAATGCTATCACTTCTCCTGAATAGGAGGCGGTAACAAGCACGGTCTGTTGATCAGGGCAGATCGCGATCGCGGCAGGGTGTGTTCCGCAGACCGCTTCATCCAGAACACGCAGGTCTGACGTGCCGACGAGTGAGACCGAATCGGAGGTTTCGTTTGCGGTGACCAACCAGGTTCCATCTGCCGACAAAGCCAGGTCGACCGGCGAGCGATCAAGGGACCTGGTCGTGATCTGCGGTGATTCCTCAACTTCAGCCAGAATGGGACCACCGCTCGTGAACCAGATGGCCAGCCCGCACGTAGTGATGCGAATAAGGAAAATCCATCTTCCAGATGACAGTAACATGCCTGAATTCCTGAGTTTCACGGGTAATCCGCAGGTGGGCGGGGGGCGGGAGATGTTGTTCGAGCCTCCAGTATATCAGGTTGAACCCATGGTTGTGGACTGCGAAAAGCACCTCAAGTCGGCGAAAAATGAAAAACTGCGGGGCGACGAAAAAATTATTTTCCTGAAACAAGAAAGGCTACTCAGCCCCATTCACTATTTGATATGATGACAGGCCTTACCCTGATCATGTAGGATGATCGCCTGCGGATCTTCCCACGAGCACACCGGCGGAATGTTTGTCGCATTTCGCTGCCACACACCTGGCAGAAGTTTCTGCACGAGTTGTTTTGTAACCTTAAAGGAGTTTTCTATGAAACGGTTTTCAGCCCTCTCGTTAGTTGTTGCCCTCGCCGTATCCGCTTCAACCGTCAGCGCGGAAGAAGTCAAGAGTGGCCTGCAGGCCGGCGACAAGATCGGCGCGTTTTACGTCACCAAACTTGCCGGCGCCGAGGACGACGGCGTGGAAGTTGGCAAGAACCTGTGCTATCGTTGCAAGAATGGCAACAAGCCGCAGGTCATGGTCTTTACTCGTTCCGCGGATGCGAAAGTCACTTCGCTGGTTTCCGGTCTGGACAAGCTGATTGCAGACAAGTCGGACAATGATCTTCGAGCCTTCGTCAACGTACTCGGCGAAACCAAAGAATCGGCGACCTCGGAAGCGGAAAAGGTCGTTAAGGCAGCCAAAGCCAAGAATGTTCCTTTTGTCATTCCGAACGAAGTGGAAAATGGTCCGGGCAATTACGGCTTGAACGCCAAGGCGGAAGTCACCGTGATCATTGCCAACAAGGGGCAGGTTGTCGCCAATCACGCCTTCGGCAGTGCGAAGGAAGTGGACGTGAAGAAGGTCCTTGAAACGGTAAACACATCCCTGAAGTAGACGCTTGTCGATCCGTTTCAATCGACATGTGTTTTCAGTTGATTGCCTGAAACTAGCCGCCGTGATGTTGGGATACCTCCCACATCACGGCTTTTTTTGTTGGGTACGGCGAGAATCGCATGCAAGAACTGGCGACGTCCTCGAGGGAACCGTTATAATGCGGTTGCGGATATGGCGTGCGTCATGCTGGTCCGCGGTGTCGCTCGGGCAACTCAATCTTGAAACGCGTTCACGCGACGAGTCATGAACGACGGTAGCCAGCGCAACGATCGAAGCCAATTGCCGCAGTCGGACGGCGAGTACCCACTGCCGCCTTCGCCGCCTGTCGGCTCGATGTCCGACGCCGGAACGAAAGGGAGTGGCGAGCAACCGATTGCTCCACCGCCCCCGCCACCTTCGGCGTCGGCGTCTCCTGGAGCGGAAATCGCTGTCGGCAATTCAGACGCGGCATGCGAACCGGCGCGGCCAACGCATCCGCGCCCTCGCCCCCTGCCTCGGCAGTCGACGGACTTTTCGTTTGAAACGCAAGGCGGTAACGACGCTCCCGTGCTGGCCACAATCGCCTCGCCTCCGATGCCGCCCATCGCGGCGGACGCGGCGGACGAGGAACTGCGAGTTGCCGCAGATGACGAAGAATCGCCTTCGCTTTACGCGACGACGCGCGAATTGCTCCGCATGTCCAACTCGGTATTAGTCGCGTTGACGCTGCACTTGCTGGCCATGGTGGCGCTGGCGTTCTGGACGTTACCCGACTTGATCCGCGATGAGGACGATGCCCAGGTGCTGGTTATCGAAGCGAGTCCGGTCCATGATCCAGGGATTCAAACCAGTCTGGACATGATCGATGTCACTTCATTGAATTCGGTCGCCCTGGCGGCGACGAGCCCGACGGTTGGCGAGCGTGCGGAAGTGCTCACGCTGAGTGTCGCTTCGCCGCTGGTCGACTCGGCCCTGGTCGAACGACTGGACGACGATCACCCGCGCGCTGTAGAAGGCGAACTGCGACATTCACCGGACCTGGAACAACTGCTGGGTCGCGTTACCAAAGGGTCCCTCGGCGACCCGCACGAAGTGGTGGACGACTACCCCGAGGCCCTGGATCGGTTGACGCAGGAAATCCTCTTGATGCTGGACGAACGGGATTTGCTGTTGATCTGGCTGTTCGATCAGTCGGCCAGCATGAAAGATGATCAGCAGGACATTCGCGAACGGCTGGAAATCGTCTATGGCGAACTAGGACAGAAATCGCAAGCCGCGCAGGGGCGATTGGTGACGGCCGTAGCCAGCTATGGCGCCGGCGTGATGTTCAACACCCCGCAGCCGACCGACAGCATCGACGAGATCCGCGGTGCCATTGACAGTATTCCGGTCGATCCCTCGGGACAGGAAATGATGTGTCAGGCGATGGCGCACGTGATCAGCAACGCGCAGCCCCTTGCCCGAGCTCAAGATCGCGGCATGGCTGTCATTCTGGTGACGGATGAAGCGGGGGAAATGGAGGATCGTCCGTATCTGGAAGCGACCATCGCGCTGGCCAAACAGGCTCACTGCCGAATTTACGTCCTGGGACGCGAAGCCGTTTTCGGGCGCCCGAAAGCGCAGATGAAATGGGTGCATCCGGAAACAGGGGGCGAGTACTGGCTGCCCGTGGATCGGGGCCCGGAAGCGGCCGTTGTCGAACAGTTGCAGACCGATGGCTTTCGCGCTCGCGACGACGCCTACCCCAGCGGGTTCGGTCCGTGGGAACAGTGCCGTCTGGTCCGCGAAACGGGCGGCGTGTTCTTCATGCTCCCCAGTCCGGAAACGAACCTCTGGCGAAAAGAGTCCCAGCAGTACGACCTGCGGGCGCTGAGTTGGTATCAGCCCGATTGGAAGCCGCGAGAAGTGGTGATGCAGGAGTTGGCGGCGAGTCGGTTTCGTTCGGTACTCGTCAAGATCATCAACGATCTCAATCCCTATCGGCCGGAAGTGGCCAAGGTGATGGAAGTGCGTCTGCGCTATGCGGCGACGCCCGAAGAGTTTGCGAAACAGGCGGCTGCCGAACAGGCGAAGGCTCAGTTATACCTGACCTATTTGGACCAGGCAGCGCAAGCTTTGGAGCAAATCAAGCCGTTGCGTGCCGACGAACCCGCGCCTCGGTGGCAAGCCAATTACGATTTGATCTACGCCCAGGTGTTGGCTTACACAGCGCGGACGTATGAATACATTGCGGTCCTGGATGATTTCCTGCGTCATCCTCGCGCCGTTCCACTGACCAAGCCTGACGAGTCGCGACCGGGGCATTGGAAATTGTCGGGATGGGACGTGAACCTGGACGAAGCGGCTCCGCTGCACGCGCTGACGCGGCGCTATGTCGACCGCAGCCGCGAAATGTTTGCCGATGTCATTGACCAGCACGCGGGTACGCCGTGGGCCTCGCGCGCTGCCTGGGAATTGCAGCGAGGTTTCGGATTCGTCATGGCCGATCACTACCGTTATGTCGCCCCGCCGCCACCGCCGGTCGTTCATGTTGCCGGTAAAGCGAGGGCGAACGGTCCCAATGCGAAACCCGGTGCCGCGTCGCGACCGCGTCCCGCGCCAGCTCCGGCGAAGCCGGTCATCACGATTCCGAAAGCCTTGTAGTACTACAGCGCAGGGTTGACGGTAGCGAAAAGGGGACTGGCTCCATCGTTG
>CALBSZ010000118.1 GCA_937967665.1 uncultured Planctomycetaceae bacterium | reverse complement strand
GCGTAGCACGTGATGTTCCCGTCCATGCCGCGGGCGGCCACAATCGACAGTTCGCTGTCCAAGTCGACGAACTGTTCCAGGACCAGTTCCTGCTCTCCCATCTGCAACCACAGTTGTTCGGGATCGCAAGAGGGCGTGATCTTCTGTTGTCCTTTTCCGTCGTAGCCCCAGGCGGCCGTCTTGACCACTGCCTCGGCATTCAGTTCCCGCAGGGCCTGCGCCAACGGTTCCGCCGAACGGACGGCGTGAAACGGCGCCACTGGAAGCCCCGCGTCGCGCAGGAAGGACTTCTCGCGAATGCGGTTTTGCGTCGTGTGCAGCACATGGCCGCCCGGACGTACCGGCGCGTACCTGCCAACCGCCTCGGTCGTTTCAGCCGGCACATTCTCGAATTCGAAAGTCACCGCGTCGACCCCGCGCGCAAAACGGGTCACCGCGTCCATGTCGCTATAGGGGGCCTGGATTTCGACGTCGGCAACCTGTCCCGTGGGAGTGTCGTCATCCGGCGAGAGGACATGGACGCGGTAACCCATGCGGCGCGCGGCGATCGCAAACATGCGTCCCAATTGCCCGCTGCCGAGAACGCCAATCGTGCCTCCCGGAAGAATGGTGCTGTGAGTCATAATTCCGAATTCTCCAAGACCTGCTGCTCCTGACTGGCGATGAATTCGGCGATCTTGACTTGCAGAGCATCGTCGGACGAACCGAGCATGCGGATCGCCAGCAGCGCCGCGTTCGCGGCACCGGCATCCCCGATGGCCAAGGTGCCCACGGGAACGCCTTTCGGCATCTGCACGATGGACAGGAGCGAATCCAGGCCCGAAAGGGCGCGGCTTTGCACGGGCACGCCGAGTACCGGCAGCGTGGTCAGCGACGCCACCATGCCGGGCAGATGGGCGGCGCCCCCGGCACCGGCGATGATGACCTTCAAGCCGCGTCCCGCTGCCTGGCGAGCGTAATCAAACATCCCGCCGGGAGTACGATGCGCGGAGACGACCCGCTTTTCATAAGGAATTGCGAACTGTTCCAGCATCTCGGCAGCACGCCGCATGGTTTCCCAGTCCGACTTGCTTCCCATGATCACGCCTACCAGTGGTTTCTGTGAACTTTCCACGAATTCAAACTCCTTGGATTATCCGGTGGTTCGCATGCCTGCCGCCAGGCCCTTGATGGTGAGCCGGGTGACGTGTTGCAGCTCGTCCTGTTCCGCTTCGTCGCGAATCGTTTGACCGCGCGCTCGTGACATCAGTTCGACCTGAATCAGATTGAGTGGGTCGATGTAGCGATTGCGAACACGGATCGATTCTTTCAGCCACGGCGTGCCGTCCAGCAGTTCCGCATTCTCCGTAATCGCCAGTATGGCATCGCGGGCACGATCAAACTCGTCCGTCACCATTTTCGCGATGGCCATCAGCGCGTCGGAATGGTCGGTGAGTCGCAAGTATTCCTTCGCAATGCGGATATCGGTCTTGGCCAACGCCAGCTCGGCGTTGTCCACCGTTGCGCGAAAGAACGGCCACTCCTGATACATGGACTGTAACTGTGATGGTGACGCAGTTTGCCGAAGCAGCTCCGCAACCGCCGTTCCGAAACCATACCAGGCGGGAATCAGGCAGCGGCACTGCGTCCACGAAAAGACCCATGGAATCGCACGCAAGTCCTGCAGGCTGCCGCCGCCGCGTCGTCGGGATGGCCGCGAGCCGATGGGCAGTTGTTCGATTTCCGAAATGGGTGTGGCCAGGCGGAAGAACTCAACAAAGTGAGGTTGCTCGACCAGCTGGCGGTAGGCCTGAAACGAAGCGGCCGCGAGCGATTCGAGAACGCGGCTGAATTCCTCCATGGGGGGCGGCGGCGGATCGCCGCAAGCCACCAGCGAGGACCACACGAGCTGCTCCAAGTGGCGATGTGCAATACAGGGATCATCGTAGCGGTCGGCCAAGACTTCTCCCTGCTCGGTCAACCGCAGGGAACCGTGAAACGTGCCGGTCGGCAGCGAAAGGATACTCCGCGCGGCTGGTCCGCCGCCGCGGCCGAGCGAACCGCCGCGGCCATGAAAGAATGTCAAGTCGATGCCTTGTTCCTGGGCGACGCCGTGAAGCTGCTGTTGCGCGCGGAACAGCGACCAGCAGGCCGACAGGTAGCCGCCATCTTTCGTGCTGTCCGAGTAGCCCAGCATGACGGTTTGCCGGCTTTCCAGGCGGCGAACGTGCTCGCGATAGGCTGGCGTTTGCAGCATGCCCAACAGGATCTCCGGACCCTGCCGCAAGTCCTCAATCGTTTCAAACAACGGCACGATCGGCAGGTTCGCGGTGCCGGAGGGCGTGTTGGGCGGGCCGTCGGGCGCTGTCTGTTTCCACAGCCACAGGACCGCGAACACGTCGCTCGGAGCGTGAGTCATGCTGATGACGTGGCCGCCAATCGAACTCATCCCAAACGAAGCAGACACGCGATGCAGCAAGCGAAACAATTGCAGCGTTTCGGCAGCATCGTCGGAAAACCGGCAGCGTTCCAAGTTCACGTCGCTTTCCAGAGTGTCGAGCAGCAGCTGTTGTCGATCGAGTTCGGCGAGTTTTTCCGGAGCTTCGCACAAACCGGTTTGGCGAAATACCTCGTCGACGATCGTGCGGTATTGCCGAGCGTCCTGGCGGACATCGAGGCGTGCCAGATGCAGGCCAAAGGTGCGAATGCGGTCGAGCCAGGTTTGCAGTTCCTCCGTCAGCAGCCGACCACTGGGCGACGCTGCGATCGCGTCGTGCAAGATCGCAGCGTCACGTGCCAGTTCCGCGGCCGAATCGTACGCGCCTTCGATCCGGCTGGTTTCCAGGGATACGAGTCGTGATTGCCGCAGCCGCCAGCGGATGACGCACAGCCAGCGGCGACAGATTTCATTGGGAGGAATCGCGCTCAGTTGATCATCCAACTCCGGCCAGCGCCGACAGGCCGACTCGACTTCGCGGCTCAGCGAATCGCCGAGTTCCATTTGACGCTGCGACAGACTGAGCGAATCATAGAGCGTCGCGCAGGTGGCAAGGTGAAAATCCAAAGCGGCGTGCCGCAGCCACACGAACGTTTGTTCCGTGATCTCGGATGTCACATAAGGATGACCATCCCGATCGCCGCCAATCCATGAACCAAAGGTCACGCACGGACGGACCTGGATGGCGTCGCTGGGGAAAGATTGCCGCAGCGCCTCGCGCAACTCGCGTAAAACTTCCGGAACGACCTCCCAAAGCACGGGCTTGATCGACAGTCCGCGTTCCACCTCTTGTAAGACCGATGGCCGCCAGGGCCGGATTACGTCTGTTTGCCAGAGCTTGGACAGCTCCGTGCGAATCAATCGCTCTGTTCGTGCCGCGTCCGCGGGTAGCGACCGCGCGTCGGATCGAGTCAGTAACTGGCGAATCTTGCGCAGCTTGCTGCGTACTGATCGGCGTTTCGCCTCGGTCGGGTGAGCTGTAAAGACAAGTTCTATCTGCAATCGATCCAGCAGTTGCTGAACTTCCTGTGCGGTCCTGCCTTGTTGACGTAGTCGCAAGACGCCCGCGGCCACCGATTCATGGGCGTTCTGCGGGTACGCTTTGCGGGAACGTTCCTGCAAGACGCGCACGCGCTGCCGGTCTTCTGCCAGGTTCGCCAGATCCAAAAAGATACTGAATGCGCGAACCACGACTCGTAGCTGATCCAGCCGCAGGGAAGCAATGAGTTGTATGAGTTCCGCTGCGGAGTCATCGTTACCGAGTCGGCGATTCCAGGCCAGGCGGCGAACTTCTTCGACAATGCGGTACGACTCGTCACCCGCCAACTCGCGCACGGTATCGCCGAGCATCTCGCCCAAAAACGCGATTTCCTCGCGCAGTGAATGCGGTTCACCAAGTAACACGGATGCTTGCCTTGGCTGGGAGTTCGAGACTTGCGTCACTGGAGGTTCCTGGATGGCTGGTGCGACGACGGTCAGCTTTATGAAGACGATACTACCGTTTTTCCTGGCGGCCGGGTAGGATAAGGCAAGCAGAAATTGGTTTCGCCAGTGATGCCGAAGTCCTTGTTCGTGGCGAATTATCCGGAAGCACGCTCAGCAATGACTCGAGCATGACTTTGGCATGGGCCTAGTCCATCCGGGGCGTACTATCGGCGGCCATGGCCGCGCGATAGTCGGCTTGCGCCTGGTGGTACTGAAGCAGCGCGTCTGCTTCCTTGACTGCCGATTCCGCCGCGTACTGTTAGCGCAAGGTGACCTCGATCAAGTCCGACGCACCCGCTTCGAAATTGCGACGCTCGCGTTCGGCGAGTTCTTCGGCCAGTTGGACGGCTTCGCGAGTCTGTTGAACCTGCTTGAAACTTGCTGTCAATGCCGCGTAGGCGGTTTGCACATCGACTGCGATCTTGTCTTGCGTCATCCGCCGCTTGGCCGCCAGCTGTCTCAATTTGGCCTCGACCGCGGTGATCTTTCCGCGCGCCTTGCGGCGCTGCACTGGCACATCCACATACATTCCCGCTTCCATCACGAAAGGCGACTTGTCCCGCTTGGAACTGGACGGCGTCCCGACATCTTGTGACCCCCAAATCACCGCGCTCAAATCCGGTTGGAGTGTATTGTAGGCCTGCTGGCGGTCGATTTCGAATTGCCGGCGCAGGGTATCGATGAGTTGCAGGTCGGGACGACTTTCCAAGGCAACCTGGATATCTTCCGCAACGCGTGCGGCGTCGATCAACCGCGGTTCCGGAAAACGCGGCAGCCGCGTGCTCGGAGGTACGATCGGCCGGCCCGTTTCGTCACGGAAATAGAGCGACAGCTTGGCCGCTTTCTGCTCGAGCTTGCGCGTTGCGTCGGCGAGTTTGGCTTGCCGGTCGGCGACCAGTCGCAGGTTCTCCGTCAGTTCCGGAGGGTCGATCAGGCCCAAGTCGACCTGCCGCTTGATGCGATCCGTTCGGCTCACAGCCAGGTCCAGGACGCGTTTGGCGATCTCCTGCTGGCGCCCCGCAGCCACCCAGTCCCAGTAGGCATAACCGGCTTCTTGAACGAACGCGATGACCTGCGCCTGAATATCGAACTGCGCCAGTTGCTGGTCCAGCCGGGTCCGCCAGAGTTCCGCGCGACGCTCGTCAATCGTGCGGTTGCGCAGCAATGGTACGGTCACCCCTGCCTTGAACTCGCCCCCGTCGTTTGTCTGCCGTTCCAAATACCACGGCTCGAAACTACCTCGTCCGATCCGATACCCGCCCCAGACTTCGCTGCCCGAGTAGAGTGGCTGAATCAGCCCGACGCTTTGGCGGTAGGTTTCGTAGAAGCCGAGAGGGCTGTTTTCCGTCGCCCCTTTCAGTTTGAGGTCGAATGCCCCATGCGCGGCCAGGTGATTTCCGAATGCAACGTCACGCGACGCCAATGCCGATTCGAGTAGCGGGAAGCGGAGATACGTAGAACGAATCACTTCGTCCAACGTGAGCGGTTCCGCGTCCGTGTTCGGGGGCACCGTGGGAAGCAGTTCGACGTCGGGGCTGTCGTTTTCATTCTCCTCACCGACGCCGCCGGAGGTAGGCTCCGAATTGCGATCAACAGCAGGATCCGGCGCAGCCTCCGGCAGTGGGGAATCGTCCTGCGAGTAGGCAGCCAGGCGAATGGCACCGCTGTCGTCCGGGTTGACGCAAGCTGGCGAGGTTTTCGTCGCGGCAAGGGCAAACGAAGCCGACCGGGCGTGGTGAGCGCAGCCGGCCAGGATTGCTAGCGACAGCATTGCCAGCGGCGCAGATATCCAAAGGAAGACATTCATGGTGGAACTGCCAGCAGTCGACGGCGATCAAGTAAGGTCCGAGGGTTCCTCGAAATCGAGCGTTTCAAAATCTCACTGTTTCGTTTTGTGACCGATAACGTTTCCGGTCGTGTGCCACTGTACGTCCTGTCGGCATCGCAACGCAGGAACCACGGGTGGAGCCGTGCTGCGCCGCTATTTTCGTATCGCAATGCCGTGGAACGAGTTCGTAGCCTGAAACGCTGCTTCGCATCCTCCAGGACGCTGGCCGTACGTGCGATCCGCGCCCTCACCTCCCTACATTCTTCGGCGCGCAACCCTCAAAATCTCCACAATCGTTCGAATGCGTAAATTTTTCCCAGATTACCAACGTCGGCGGCGCTTCACCGAGCCGCGCTTACTTTGGCAGTTTGGGCGGCTTCGGCGTCCCTTTGTAGTAGCCGGCTGAATCTTTCGAAACCACCGGGGGGAAGCCGTTGAGTCGCCGCCAGACCTCGAACCACAGTGGCACTTGGTCGAGCAGGACCCAGCCATTGGTCCGGACTCCCTGCCTGAGATAGCGGTCCTCGGGCCACGGGCGATCCGCTGGGTCGGGGCGTACGAGGACGCGAAACTTGCCGGCGCCGTTGTCCGTGGCATCCATCGAAACGACTTTTCCGCCAAAGGTTCCCACCGCAATGGACGGCCAACCCGCGAACTGCACGGCGGGCCAACCCTCGAACTGCATGCGGACGTGGCGCCCGGGCGTCACCAGGGGAACGTCATTGCCATCCAGCCACAATTGCACGGCGCGCTCCTGCGTTTCCGGAACAATCGTGCACAAGGGGTCGCCCTGCTTCACGACGCCGGTTCCCATATTCGCGGTAATCTGAACCACGAAGCCGTCGATTGGAGACGTCACCGTCTGGTTCTGCTGCCGTGCCAGCTTGACCTGCATGTCGAGCACTTCGTTTTCCGCCTTGTTCAATTC
>CALBSZ010000117.1 GCA_937967665.1 uncultured Planctomycetaceae bacterium | reverse complement strand
CTATCGCAGCGTCTTTCTATCGCAGCGTCTTTCTATCGCAGCGTCTTTCTATCGCAGCGTCTTTCTATCGCTGCGTCTTCCGTCCGGCCATCGTCCAGCCGCCGCTGCCGCGTGTTACGGCGCGCCCGCCCAACATGCCACGGCCAGCAACAGCAACCCCACGGCAACCCAGTCGCGGCGCGTCCAGCGGTCGCTGCGCGAATGGTACCGCAGGTAATTCAATACGGTTCCGGTGGGGCAGCCATAACGGCAGTAGGCCATCGGTACAAACAGAGACGCCACGATTCCGATAATGGCGACCAGGATCGTGGGCAGCCCGGCCACATAGAATACCCAGGCGTCGAACGGTTCGATATCCACCAGGCTGAAGCCGAGTCCGAGCATGGCGACCAGGATACACCACGCCAGCAACAAGACCGGAATCGCCCGCAGCCAGCGGGTCCATTTCGAACCAGGCTGCCAGCGCCAGGGAAGACGCTTCATCACCAGATGCTGCACCGCTCCGTGCGGGCACAGATGCGTGCAGTAGGTGTTGCGGCCCGTTGTCAGCGGGATCGCGAAGGCGGCGCAGGTGAGCAGCAGCAGCCCTCCGGCCAGTCGCCACGGAATGCCATGTTGCGCCCAGCCGACGATCATGGCCTGCGAAAGCATGTCCCCGTTGATTAGTCCCAAGTAGCCGATCAGTACGAATTGGAAGGCGATGCGCAGCGGCTTGTTTCCACGCAGCGACGTGAAGCTCAGAAGCGTGCCCAAGCCAATCACCACCGCGGTCCCCCAGTCTCGCCAGGACCAGGACAAAGTTGCTTGCTGCGGAGGAGGTTCCTCCTGGCGATTCTTCAATTCGTTGGCGGCCTGCAGCACCCCGCGAGCCACAGCCATGCTGGTCATGGTCGCCCCGGAGACGCCCTCGACCTGCGCTTCCTGCAGATCGATCGCCGCCAGCTCGGGCAGCAGCAGCTCGTTGAACGAGTTCAGGAAATAGGAATCGTCGCGCACGTAGGTCACGTACGGTTCGTTGTCGTACGATTGCTGCAACAAGAGTCCGATCACGCGGCCCTGGCGATCAAAGCCAATCAGCGTTTCCGTCGGTCCCTGATAGCCGACGATGTTGTCGGCGGCAGGAGACGTGCGCAACACCGAACCGATATTGTCCTGCTGACGATTCCAGACGTCAAAGTACGCATCGCCGGCGTTGTGGGCGGTCAGCCGGTCGGCGGCGGGAAACAGTGGTTTCACGTGTGACGCGGTCAAAGCGTCGGGGAAACGGAGCGACGGCTTCTTGCCGGCGAGTCGATAGACGAGGGCTTCGTGGATGGCATAGCTGGTCAACGTGGCGCCGGAAACGGTATCGACGGAAGTGGCTTTGCTGAGCGATTTCCAGGACTTGCCGCGGTACTGGTCGAGGAATTCAGGTTGATCCCGAATCTGCCGCACGTGGTCCTTCGTGTCGCGGCTCGAAAGTATTGCCACTGCCACGATTCGATCCTCTTGATCGAAGGCAAGCATTGCATTCGTCGGTCCGGAAAACCCGATGATGTGATCGGAATCCGGCGACGTTTGCAGGACGTAACCCAGCGGCTGCCCTTGGCCGTCGAAGACCTGCTGGCCGCCGTGTGCCATCGTCTGTTCATCGACACGGGCCGCCGCCGGATAGAACGGCAGCACGTCGCTCAGCGCGAGCGGCGTCGCGTTCTGCTTCCCGGCCTGGGTAATCCGAGTCTTATGCTGGAAGTGAAGGAGCGCAAGCACCGCGGCGAACAGCGCCAAGCGTCCACCATGCACGGCGATCCGCAGCCAGCGTCGCGGTGACTTACCGGACGCCATTACTTGACCTGGATGGCCTGGACGGCGTCCGCATGAACGTTTCCACCCGCGCCTTTCGCCGACAGGACAATGCGAGCTGGCACGCCTGGCTGTAAGGCGAACTTGCCCAGCGAAATGAAATTGTCGGGCAAGGGTGGTGCTTGTCTCATGTCGATATGGGTGCTGGTCACCGCGTCGCCGATGATGACGGAGACTGGCACGGTAGCTCCGCGATTCTCATGAGCAAGATAGGCGACGCGCAGGTCGTAGGTGCCCGCCGCGGGCACCTTCACTGCGAACTCAATGGAAGCGCCGGAATTCTGTCCGGCGTAGAGGTAGCTCCAGCCGATGAATCCCTTCAATCCTGTGCCCGCGGTCCAAGGGCCCGACTTCTTGGCTTCGCGATCATCCACGACCACACCGGCCAGTTTCGACGGCAGAATCCCTGGTGCCACACCGTGCGGGCCGGCCAGGTCGAGTGCGTCGTCCGGGATTACGAACTCGTCCTTCACCGTTTCACGCCGTGCCTTGCCGGGGAGTTCGAACAGCTTGAGCAGTTCCGGCAAGTGCTTTTCGTAGACGTCGCGCGGCGAACAATCGTGCAGGACGCACAAGCTGGCGGCCCGTCCGCAAACTTCCCCCATCATGCCGCACGTCTTCATGACGCGCGTCGTTCCCAGTGCTTCGTGAGTAACGCTGATACAGCGTCCGGCCATGAAGAGGTTATTGATGTTGCGCGAGTAAAAGCAGCGATACGGAACCGGGTAGCCGTAACTGCGATCGATCCGCCGGTCATGCACCGCGATCGAAATGAACGGGTTGTCGGGGAACTTGGCGGCATACTGTTTCTTGGGATAGTGCAGGTCGATCGACCAGGTGCTGGGGACGCAACCATCCGGGAAATCCCGCTTGCTGACGATGTCGTCCTGGGTCAGCACGACGTCGCCGAGCAGCCGGCGGGATTCACGAGGACCGCCGATGTAGGCGATCCAGGTGAGGTACGCCGGGGCGTGCTTGTCCGCGCCGTCGCGGTTCTTCATGGCGTTGAACGCGCCGTACACGGCGCGCAGGTTCCAGTCGCGAATGGCCTCGGCATCCTTAATGGGATCCTTGTCGAATCCCCCTTCCCAAAACCACTGTCCGTGATGATCGCGCGGATAGGGAAAGTCTTGCATGTTCAAGTCGAGGGCCCACGGGGTTTGAGGAAAGGCCACCGGCTTTTCTCCTTCCGCCCAGGCCCACATGTTGCTCATGCCCATGCGGCCTTTCGGTGTCATGTCCCAGTCGGCCCCGGCCAGGAAACCAATCGTGCCATGACCGGTGGCGTCCAGGAACAACCGCGAAGTAAACCGCTTGTGCTCGCTGGTTCGCGTATCAAAAGCATAGACGGCCGCGATCCGCTTGCCTTGAACGTCCACCTGGTAGGCGTGGTGGTTCAGGAAGAGGTCGATGTTGGGCTCGGCGCGGACGATCGCCTCCTTCTTAGCGTCTTCAAATTCTTCGTAGGTGCCGGGAGATTTCTTGGCGTGATCACAGAACTCTTCGACGATCTCGCCGATCCGCGGGTATTTGCCGCGTCGGATGTTCCCCATCGCCCAAACGCGAACTTCGCTCGATCCATTACCGCCCAAAACGGGACGGTTTTGAATCAAAGCGACCTGACAGCCCATCCGCGCCGCCGACAGCGCCGCGCCCATGCCGGCGTAGCCGCCGCCTACCACGACCAGGTCGTAGCCGGATTTCTCCGTCGGTGACTCGTTCAACCCCAGCAACTCGCGACGCCAGCGGGGCAGGATATCCGACGAGTTCGGGGGCGCTTGGTCTTGCCTGGAAAACAGGATGGCGTCGCAGCGGCCCTCGAAACCGGTCAGGTCGTGCAGCGCTAGTTTGCTGTTGGTGTTGGTGATCTCGACCGTCCCGGCGTCCTGCCAATGCCACTCGGCACCTTCCGTTCCAAGCGTCTTGTCCAGAGCCCGGCCGTTTACCAGGACCTGAAACCGACCCGGCGCGCCTGGGGCGTTCCAGCGTGCCACCCAGTCCTTGGTGCGAACGAAAACGTGATACGTTCCCGTTGCGGGGAATTCCACGTTCGTCGTCGCGTCCTCGACAGGCCGGCCCAGTCCATGGGCCAACAGGTACGGCGAACCCATCGTATCGATAAACTGCGTATCCAGTTTCCAACCGCCGGGGTGGTCGAAACTCTCCGCCTCGACCAGCAGTTGCTGGGCGGCGACGAGACGGACAGTCAGACCGAAGACGACAGTTGCCATAGTGAGGATTTTCAAGGTCTTCCCCTTTCAGGATGCTGGAATTGCCACAAGCCTCCCATTATAGCCCATTTGCTTGACGTTTGAACACACGCGGACCGGCGCTGCGTCCCAGTTCCATCCCCTGTTTCACCGCAAGCCCATCGGGCTGCGCGCGTGGCGGTTGACGCGGTCCACCTCAGGATACCGTCTGCCAGCCTGCTTGGATCACAGGAAATTGCCGAGGCACAACGAGTGCCTTGACACCGCATGGTCTTCATGATCTTAGGGTGGCTGGGGTCGAACGACAGTGAGCTCCCAGGCTGCA
>CALBSZ010000116.1 GCA_937967665.1 uncultured Planctomycetaceae bacterium | reverse complement strand
CAATTTAATCAAAACTACTGCCGGCTATGCCGGCTAGATAATTCCGGGCGCCGCAGGGCTCACTGAAAACAACCCAAAACGTGGGAAATCTACCCACAGATTTTACCGAAGAGCCTTTTTTCAAAGGGCTTAAGTTCTGCGATTTCGATCGCAATCTTGTCAATTATATTATCGAGGCCTGATGCGTCTCTGTAGTAATGTGGCAAGTTGGACTCGGCACGGAACTGAAGGGGCATCATGACACCTCGCAATATCTCACCCTCTGTCTCTTCCGTTCCTTGTTTGTGTGAACTCGATAAAATGTTAGCCGTGGCTGGTAAGCTAAACTTCCGAGTTGGCCCTCCAACAATCGCGAATACCCAATCGAGCCTCGCAGATTCATCGGGTGGTGAGGTTGGTATGTTGATGAGTTGAAGTGTCGTAAGAAACGTGGTAGCTCCATCACGGGCTACTGCAATATCGGCACCATCAACAACGTTATCTCGATTGTAATCGTAGGGATTCATTATTCCTGCGGTAATTGTCGGGTTGTCCCTGAGGACGGTCCTTAGGGACACAGCATGTTAACAGGGGGGGGTAATGTGCCTTTTCGAGCAGTATCGGTCCACTTTCGAGAATGCTGTTTTCATCGGCGGGAGTTTGGGCGGCGCTGAAGTCAGATCGGAGAAGCGTAGGGAGAATCGGCTGAGGGTGCGCGCACGGTTGCCTGGATGTCGGGAAGAGGATCGTGATGGAAGGGCGAGAAGGGCGTCAGCCGGATGTGGAGGTGTAGATCTCGCGGGCCGCGGGGGTCAGGCGGTAGCGGCGCTTTGACTTCAATGTCCGCTTGGTTGCGACGACGTCGGGGCTGCCGGCGATAACGTGAAAGAGCCGGCCAAAGTTCTTCGTCAGCGCACACCAGAATTCGCCGCTGAGGTTCAATCGCTGCAAAACGGGAGGAACGTCGGCCGGTGTGTGGCCTCGCTTGCCAGGTGCCAGGTGACGAGCGGTCCAGTCCAGCAACTCGATGTACTCCACTTCGGAAAGGGGCAAGAAGCCCTTGTCGCTACAACGACTCGACAACTGGCTTGGTTGCGGACCGGGCGCGAATCGTTCGTCCAGAGACAGCGGAGAAAGAAAGTCGTCTGGTCGCCGTGAAGTAGGCGAATTCCGAGCTGCCTTGCCCTGCGCCGTTTTCTGCCGCGTCTTGATGGCTTCGATACGATGCTGCACCGACGTGTGGTCGCTGCCTTCGAGCGTCTCCGTCATGGCAGCTCGAATGGGATTCAAGTCCACATAAGCCGCACACGCGAGCAATGCCGTCTCGTCCACGATCCGCACAGCACGAAAGCGACTCTGCCAAAACTTGCCGGTTTCTTCATCCTCGCGATTTGCACGCTGGGCAATATTCTGACACAACAGCCGCATCCACCACGAAATGTCGCTCAGGCGAGTTCGAATCTCCTTCACGCGATCGGAATCATGGCGAATCGAATTCAATTGCCACTCGGTCGGTTCGACCTCCTCTTCATCCGCGGCCGAATGAGACGTGAGGCTCAGCCAACGTCGGGCCACTTCCGTATCGTCCCAGGTTTCGACCACGTCAGGCCGTGACCGCAACACCAGATGGAAATGGTTCGAGAGGATGCTGTGCACGAGCAAATCAATGCCCATCGCCGAGGCGAGCAATTTCAAACGCTGCTCGATCCAGACCTTGCGATGATCGTAGTTCTTCCCGCTCAGCGGGTCATCGCCGAGCAAGAAGCAGCGTCGCACCACGCGATTAATCACATGGACAATCGCCACGTCCTGCGGATCAAACACTTCCGCCCTCGGCAACCTCGCCATTGCAACCTCCTCAACGAAAACGCCCTCCGCAGCCGATAAATCCAACAACGCCCCATTAGACTGCACCGAAACTGGGATAACAATACCCCCTGAAAAAATGCTGTGTCCCTATGTTCCTACTCCTGGTACGATTCCTAGATCTTCAACCTTGCCGTACATTTGTGGCCGGTGCTTTTTCGCATCCCTAAATTACGCATCCTCGTCAAGTTTGGTGGCTGTCACCTTTGTTTTTCCCTTTGTTTTTCAATTCCACGTCCGTATGTAATACTCTTCTACTGCTAGACCCGCATCGTACAGGCTTTTTGGTGCCCATTCGCTGAGCGCTCTGGTAATCCCCAGGCCGGCACCGTCGGACCTCGGAAGCGTATCGTTCAAGAGTTGATAACGTATCTTCTCAAACTGCGATTGCGATGTCTTTGCGTCTTCTTCCATCCATTGCTGCCCGTTAGACAAAGCGTCCTGACCGACTCGAACGCATTCCGATATCGCGGATTCAATCAGCTTCAACAGTTCATTCTTCGCTTTCACGTCCATCAATGCTCTCCGGGAATGACCCGCGTCTCCAGAATCCACGACGGGTCGAAGTCCTTGAACCGAAACTGGATTCCCTCTCCTCGAAAAATAACGCCGTTTTCCGTCTGTTTCCGCGCCGTACCCAGGAAGTATTCAATCTTCGTTCGCGCTGGAATCCTAGCGACACTCACGGCGTTTCGTGGCCCCCATCCCGGAGGAAGCGCAAGTACGTCTTGTACTTCGCCAAGAGTCGCAAGTGCATTTGCTTGACTCGGCGTTGTCCACCATTTGGCGCTCCGACCTTGCCCTAACGCTCGGTCGGCACGATGGTATTGAACAAGCACCAGATCTTCGTCCAACGTTCCTGCAAAGTGCCGATGCCCCGGGTTGAAGTTGACAAGGTCGTCTGCAAACCCGGAAGCGTAGTCGATCCTGGCTGCAGTGTCTGGGGACCAATGTATTGGATTCGCACTCGACTTGGCAAAGTTACCGAGCACCTCACCAAAGTCTTTTGCATTAGCACTCGAATTCCTGACGGCGAGTCTACCGTAGTCCCAGCCACCGTCAAGCCGATTGGCCTGTCGCAAAACGCTTGCACCGCTCGCGCTCTTGACGACAATATATCCATCGACGACCGATAGAACAACGTCTACACCGAAGTCGATTGCTGGCGCGCTTTGTTGACCAGCCGCCGCTGCGACAGGATTCAAAGCGTTCGCCTGTTCTTTAAGCCGTTCACGGTTGGTAACCGTCTCAAGAACTGCGTACGGCCGAAAGACAGCGCGTCCCTCGATAGCGGCAAGATACTCTTCGTGAGGTTCTGTATAAGCAGCCCATTGGTCGTAGTACCAATCTTGAATAAGATCGCCTGGACTTTTCAGATACGTCGATTCGCTCTTCGCACCCAGTGCGAACGCAGGGAGATACGCCGCCGTTTCCTCTCCCGAGATCTTGCGGGTGGAGTAATCTGCTCCCGCGTAAACAATACTGCGGAACCCTTGATAGATACTACCAACCAAGTTACCTACGCCACTCTTGATCGCTTCACCTGGAGTATTCGGGGCGTTTGGGTTACCGAGCGTAACGGTGTATTTGCCATGATGGTCGAGCGCCGTCAGTGCTCGTATCACTTCGTGTTGATTGATGTATCCGTGCTGTTCAAGCGTCACAAGTAACGTTTCATTCGATGATTTCCCTCGCCCCGTCAGTCGAATCTGATTCGGTTGATCTGATCCACTTCTGTCCGTTACGTTGCGTTTCAGATCATTTCCGACAGATGTGGACGCCGGCTCGCTGGGGCCAACCTGATACGTGTCGCCGTTTTGTGCCTGGGCGCCCGGGCCGCCTGATATTCCATTAAACGTCTCAAGGACGAAGGACACACAAAGGGGACATGCTACTTTATGGCAAACTGGGCAGCTAAAAAGCAGAATGTCCCCTTATTTGTTCCCCAGAATGTCCCCTTATTTGTTCCCCAGAATGTCCCCATATTTGTTCCCAGGGCGATCAAGTCAACGCGACCGGGTTGATCGACGCTCGCCTTGCCGCCGAAACAGGAGCGTCCATCACAGCGACCGGCGATTTAGCATTGGGCGACGCCTCCGCGACCGACGGATTCTTCAGCAACGGAGTGTTGCAGGCAAACGAATTCTCGGTAACGGTCCGGGACGCGGACCTGGCCAAGCTCGGATCGCTGACGGAAATCGGCAACACGAATGGCCCGGGAACGCTGTCCGCTCCGAACGGCTTGCTCTTGGAAGCTGGCTCGACACTGCAAGGTCACGGAATCATCAATAACGAGTTCGTCAACCGTGGCCACGTCAACGAGAACAGCCTGCCAGCAGGAGACGAAATCGAGTTTAGCGGCGCCGCAAGTTGCTGTGGCGACTTCCCGGTCAACATCGTGTTTAGCGGTTCGTATTTCCCCGGCGACAGCCCCGCGTTAATCGACATCGACGGCAACGTCACGTTCGGTCCCGCTTCATCGCTGGCCATCGAACTCGGTGGCATGGTTCCCGGCCTGCAATACGACTTCTTGACCGTCGAAGACACGGCGTTGCTGTCTGGTGCGTTAAACGTTTCGTTGATCGACGGCTTCGTGCCGGTTCTGGGCAATCAGTTCACGATCATCACCGCGGACACTTCCGTCAACGGAACGTTTAACAGCGAAACGTTGCCGGCATTATCCGCCGGGCTTCAATGGCAAGTGCAATATAACGCGAACGACGTTACGTTGCTTGTGGTTGACCAACCGGACGCATCCGTTGTTGGCCGCCACGTGTTTTACAACAATTCGTCATTCGACAACGAATCCATGGGGCGCTCGGATGTCGACGCGATCGCTCCAGACAAGTCGGCCTTGTTCGCTGGCCAGACCGCGTCGGTTCAGCATTACACAGGCTACTCACACGGCCTGAACGGCATCATCATTGACGTGCAAGACCTCGCTGATTCAGCCTCGTTGAACGTGGCGGATTTCGAGTTTCGAGTGGGCAACGACAACACGCCGGGGGCATGGCCGTTGGGCCCCGCGCCAGCATCGATTGAAGTTCGCCAAAGAGATGGAACTGGCGGCTCGGATCGTATCATTCTGACTTGGCCGGATGCCGCGATACGCAATACGTGGCTCCAGGTTACGGTGAAGGGCAACAGCGTCACCGGGCTTGCGGCTGACGACGTCTTCTACTTCGGCAACGCCGTGGGCGAATCGGGCGATTCGACCACGCACGCCCTCGTCAATGCATTCGACTTCGCCGGCCCGCGCGACAACGCAGCCAACGGAGCCGGCATCGAAAACCGCTTCGACTACAACCGCGACGGCAACATCGACGGCACGGACATGGCCATCGCCCGCGACAATGCCACGAACATTGTTACAGCACTTCGCCTTATCGACTTACCCGGTGCCACGCCGCCGGAAACTGCCGAGGGAGAGGCGATCTACGTTGATGCCAACATCGCGGCGAACAGCGATAGCCGCAATGAAGACGTACAGGACTCTTCCGTTGCTGCCCCGTTAGCTCAACGAGCTTGGGATCATGCGATGCTTGACAATCTTCAACGAATCACCAACTCCTCAAACCATTCACATCAAGACCGCTGCGTCAATGCCGCGATCGACGACTTATTCGCCACCGATGATCTGCTCGACGCCATTACAGAGGATGTTTCAAGTCGGTGGAAAGAATAGCGTGTTCTCAACTTCACACAGAAAGAAGACCTCGCGGCGCAAATAGGAGACGAAGCTATTCGTCGGATTGAAGGGCTTGGGCGTTGCGGCATTGATAGTAGCGTTGGTCCGACAACTCTTTTTCAAACTTGTCGTCGCGCTGCGCCGGCGGAAGATCGTGGTATTGCAGGTACGCGTTCACGCTGCGACGCACTTGCTCCACCGTTAACTGCCGCGTGCCGTCCCGATCCAGGCGCTGACGAAGTCGGCGACAAAACAGATGACTCAAACCCGACACATCGTAATGTCGATGGATGCAACGCAAACACGCACTTCGAAATGGTCCATCCCCAACTCCTCCTTCGCCATGTTCTCGCGAATCCGTCTGTGAAAGCGTTGAATCCTTCATGGATGTGGCTTAAAGTGACGTTGATCGCCGCGTTTATCTACGTCGTCTCAAATGCGGCTACTTGGATCACGACTTCAAAAGCTTCTGCTTTTCACATGGAGACGCATCATGACCAAACGCAATGGATTTTCCGCTGCCACCCGACGCCGACGCCCCCACCGCCCGAAGAGATCGCCGCGAATGCATCGGGCGTTCTTTGAAACGCTCGAACCGCGGATGATGCTGACCACCGCGGCCATGCTCGACGGAAACGACGACCTTGTGTTGAGCGGCGACGGTGGATCGAACGACATTCGTTTATCGCTCGTCGCGAGTGGGACGGAGTTGCGGTTGGAAGATCCTAACGGGATAACGGCGAGCGGCCCTGAGTTTACCGCCGACGGCCCGAATGCGTTTCGGATTGCCTTGGCGGATATCACGGGCGAAGATGTGATCGTGAACGCCGCGGGAGACGCTGATTCGCTGACGATTGATAACGGTGGCGGGATACTGACGTTGCCGATCGATTACAACGGAGGCACGGGCAACGATTCGCTCGTCCTGACCGGCGACCCCGGTTCTGTCGTCGCGCGGGAATCGTACGTTGTCGGCGGCAGCCAAGACGCCGGTACGTGGACTTTGGATCCGGACGGCACCACCGGCAACGGCGATGAATTGGTCGTCAGCTTCTCGGGGCTCGAACCAGTTGACAGCGACACCCCGGTCGCGACGTTCGACGTCGTGCTGACGCCGGGCATCGATGATGTGAGTATTGAAGATGGCGGCACGCTGGGCGGTGTGGATGCGACGCAAGTCGTCGACAACGGCGGGACATTCGAATCGTTTCGATTCGCCAACAAGGCGACCGTGTTGATTAACGGGGCTGACGGCGCGGATGCGTTCTTCGTCGATCATCTGTTTCCGGCCGCTGGCTTGAACAGTCTGGAACTTTACGGGCACGATGTCACCGGAACCGACACAACCGACGATAATGCCGACGACTCGTTCACGGTCAACGTTTACGGCGATCCGGCGGGCCTGACAATCGATGGCGGCGGCGGTAATAACGTGATTCATCAGGGCGACCGGTTAGAAGATAACGAAACGTTTGCCGCCGCGGCGGATCTCGGCGCCGTGCCGGGAACGCACATCAACCGGCTCAGCTTGTATCAACCGGGCGACGATGATTGGTATCAAGTCGAATTGCTCCGCGGTGACGACCTGGAATTCAGCCTGACGTTCGATCATTCGGTCGGCAACGTGGATCTGGAAGTTTACGACGACACGCAATCGCTGCTCGGTTCGAGCACTTCGACGACGGACGATGAATTGGTGGCGCTCACGGGGCTCGCGGCCGGCACCTATTATGTCCGCGCGTTTAGTCCGACGAGCGATTTGAACGTTTACGATCTGTCCATCGAACCGGCCGCCACCAGCACGACCCGCGTGTTTTACGTCAACGACGCGGACACAAGCGACGGTTTTTATACGCTGGCCGCGGGCGACGACGCCAACGACGGGTTGAGCCCGACGACGCCGAAAGCTTCCGTGCACACGCTGCTGGTCGATTACGACGTCGGGCCTGACGACGCGATTGTGATCGATACGGGTGTCTACAACAGAGGCACGGTCACGGTCACGGCTGACGACGAAGGCGCGACGTACGCGGGCACGCCGGCCGGCAGCCAGTTCACCAGTTCCAGTACCCGGTTCGAATTGGAAGACGCCGACGCGAACGTCTTCTTCGGCCTGCATTTCACGCAAGGCGGCGGCACGGGCATACACGCTCGCAGCACCGCGTCCGGCGATTCGACCGACAACGTTTTTCGCTCGAATACCATCGACGGCCCGTCGACCGGCATTCGCATCGAACGGCCCGATGACGACGTGATCGCGGACAACGTGATCCGCAACGTGAACACCGGCATTCAACTCGACGGCGTCGGCGATTCCATCATCCGCGGCAACGAGATCTCGCTGGCGTCGACCGGCATCCGCGCGACGGGCGTCTTTAACAACAACCTCTCGCTTACGGTGGAAGCCAACCGCGTGTCGGAATCGGATTTCGGTATCCGGCTGAATTCGTGGACCGCCGCGATGGTGTCGGGCAACGAACTGTTCGATAACGGCACCGGGCTGTTTTCCGACAGCGTATCGAACACGATCTTCGCCAACCACATCCATAACAATGAAACCGGGTTGATTGGCAACGGAACGTTCGGTCCGGCCAATTGGACGGGCGATTTGTTCAACGACGTCCACAACAACGACGTCGGCATTCAGGCCGACTTCGACGCCGAAGTCCGTTTCAATCGCATTCACCAAAACGACGTGGGCGTGTTGGCCGACCGCCGCTCCGACATTCATCACAACGTTATATTTCGCAACACGAGCCGCGGCGTGGTGATTGACGGCGCGGACACGGTGACCGTCACCAACAATACGATCTTCGCTCCCACCGGCGATGGCCTTCGCGTGCAGAATCACTCGTCGAACGTTCAGCTACGCAACAACATCATTTGGGTCGAAGACGGTTACGGCGTCTGGGTCGACACGAGCAGCCAGCCCGGTTTCGACAGCGATTACAACAACCTGTTCGCCACCCGCGACGCCATGCACGACGGCAAAATCGTTTGGTGGCAGAAAGATTTTCTCGACCTGTTCGATTGGCAGGTCGAAGCGAACTTCGACAATAATTCGATCGGCTACACGGCGCTTGATCCGCTGTTGGACGATCCGCGTTTCGTCGATTTGGCCGGCGACAACTATCGGCTGCAAGACGCCGCGAGCACCAGCATCGACGCCGGCGATCCCAACGACGCTTTCGCCAACGAGCCGTCTCCCGACGGAGGCCGGATCAACCTGGGGGCTTACGGCAACACGTCGCAGGCCGCCCTTTCGCGGGCGTCGTTCCTGGAAGTCGATCATCCCAATTATTACACCGATTGGCCGGAAGACGTCGGGCGGGCGATCCTGTGGCACTCGTTCAATGTAACCGGCACGGTCGACATCGACTTGCTGGACGCCGCGGGGAACAAGGTTGCCGACATCGCCGAACGGCCGGTCGGCGACGGTTCGTTCGGCTGGAGCCCGCAAGACAGCGGCATCACGGGCGAAGTGAACAATCGCTATCGGATTCGCCTTACTTCGGTGGACTCGCCCGCGGTCGTCGATACTTCCCGCGAAGTGTTTTCGGTGCCGCCAACCGGCGACGACTTTTACGTCGACGACGGCAGCGACACGGACGATCAGTACACGCCGTCGGCCACGGGCGACAACCGCAACACGGGCAAAACGCCCGGCGATCCGAAGGCGACTTTGCTTCCCGTTTTGCGGTCGTACGATTTGGATCCGCAAGACACCGTCCACATTGATGCGGGCAATTACATCCACGTGCGGAATGTGATCATCAGCGGCGAGGCGGGCGTGGGCGACGACGAAGGCGCCACGTTCACCGGCCCCGCCGACCCAGCCGCGGGTGTCGCGACCATCGACCGGGCCAACACGAATCCCGGTTCGACCAACATCGAACTCAACGACGGCGACTTCGTCACGCTGCGGCACCTCACGCTGTTGGGCGCCGAATCCGGCGTCATCGTTCACAACGGCAGCCGCAACTTTACCGGCGAACATTTGACCGTCTCCAACAACACGGGCACCGGCATTCGAGTCGATTCGGACGCCGAAATGTCGCAGCTCGACGCCTTAACCGCGTTCGACAACGGCGACACGGGCATTCTGATCGAAACGCCCATTTCACGGCTGAGCAACAGCCGGGCGTTCAATAACCGGACTGGCATTTCGGTCCGCAACAGCGACAGCGGCGCTCCGGCGACGATCATCGGATCAGTGGACGACATGGGCAATCCGAGTCTGGCACCGAACGAAGCCGGCGCCGGCACCGGCCATCAAGGCAACGAGGTGTTCAACAACTCGTCGATCGGCATTCGGGCGACCGGCAACGTGCTCGTGTTTGGCAACAGCGTCTACGGCCACAATTCTTCCAACGCCCGCGGCATTGAACTGCATAGTCAGGCGACGGCGGAACAGAACGTGATCCATTCCAATTTCAACGGAATCACGACCAGCCTTTCGGGCGACTTGATTCGCAACAACCGCGTATTCAACCAAGCAAACACCGGCATCGTGACGACCCGCGGCGATCAGGTCGAAGGAAACGTCGTCTACAGCAACACGATCGGCGTGAACGCCCGCGGCAATTTCTTTTTCGGCGACGTGTTTAACAACACGATCTACGATAACGCCACGCACGGAATCCTCGTCGAATCGGGCAGTTCCACGCCGTCCAACATCTTCAACAACACCGTGTTTCAGCCGCTGGGCGACGCCGTCCGCATCCAAAGCAATGCCGACAACATCCGCCTGAGTAACAACATCCTTTGGGCCCAGTCGGGGTTCGACATTTCCGTTTCGCCCGACAGCCAAACAGGATTTGCCAGCGACTTTAACGTGCTGATGACCAGCGGCGGCGGGCAGGTCGCTCAGTGGCAAGGCGTCGCTCGTCCGACGCTGGTGGCCTGGCAAAACACGGCGTTCACCGACGCGAACAGCATCGCTCAAGATCCGCTGTTCGTGGACCCGGACGGCGCGGACGACGTGCTCGGTTTCGGCGGCGCGGGTGCTTCGGACGGACGTGACGACGATTTTCATTTGAGCAGCACCGAAGGGCGCGTCACCGGCGGGCTGGTTCCGGTCTTGGACACGACCACCGGCCTACCGGTCGGGCAAGCGTCGGCCGAGATGACCGACGCCGTGCAATCGCCCGCCATCGACCGCGGCGACGCGAACGATCCGTTCGCCAACGAACCGTCGCCCAACGGCGGCTTTATCAACATCGGCGCGTACGGCAACACGGTGCAGGCGTCGAAGAGCCCGGCGCAGTACATTTTGACGACCAAGCCGGACGGCGGCGAAATCTGGCCGGCCGACCAAACGTTCCCCATCCGCTGGCGGAGCCACGACACGGCGGGAACGGTGGACGTCGAGCTAATCCGCGATGGCGACGCCGGCTTCAATATGCTCATCGCCGACGACACGCCAAACGACGGCGAGTTCAGTTGGATGATTCCCGCCGGCATCACGCCGCAAACCGATTACCGCGTGCAAATCAGCCGCAACGATCTGGCGGCAACCGACGCGAGCAACAATCCGTTTGAAATCACCGCGCCGATCACGCAGTACTACGTCAACATCGAAGGCGACACGGATTTCTCGGACAACCAATACACCACCGCGGCCGGCAGCGACGCCAACTCGGGTCTGTCGCCGTCGATGCCCAAAGCGACGATTAGCAGCGTCCTGCAAAACTTCGATTTGGGGCCTGGCGACGTGATCCTGGTCGATACGGGCCAATACGTTCTGGCGACGAACATTGGCATCGACGCCGACGATTCCGGAGTAATCGTCCGCGGGCCGACCGATGCCGACATGGAAGCAATTCTCGACCGCGGCAACACGTCGTCCGGCAGCTACGTATTTGAATTGAACGGGGCCGACGACGTGACCATCGAACACCTGTCGATCACGGGCGCGAACACAGGTGTTTTCGCGGCCTTCGGCGCCGGTTCGGACAACCTGGTTGTCGCCGACAGCCGCATCTTCGATCATTCATCCCGCGGCGTCTGGATTAACGGCGGCAACGAGTCGACGCGGATCGAAAACAGCGACGTGTTCGACAACTCGACAGGCATCGAAGTCGAAGGCAACCTGGCGAACGTGGTCGGCAATCGCGTGTACCTGAACAGCACGGGAATCGCAGCCGAACCTCGCAATTTCGGCGATCCCATCACCGTGATCGGCAACACGGTTCACGATAATTCATCTCGGGGAATTAGGATCTCAGACCCTGGGACGGTTGCCGAAGGCAACTTGGTTTACGGCCATGAGGATTCCAGTACCGGTATTTCATTGGATCGACAGGCTACGGCCCGGGACAACGTCATTTACGGTGTTCGCACCGGCATCTCGACTTCTTTAAGCGGGGACCACATCATCGGCAACCGTGTTTTCAACACGACCGAATTCGGTATCACAGTGCGGCGCAGCGATCAGGTGATTGGCAATGTTGTCTACAACAATCCAATCGGCATTCGAGCCCAGGATAACTTCCGCGGCCTGATTTCCAATAACATTGCATACAACAACACGACCAACGCGATTCAACTCGAAAACTCCAGCTTTTTCAGCAATCTGCGAGTGATCAACAACACCGTGTTTCAGCCTGTTGGCGACGGCGTCCGCGTGCAAAGTAACACGGTCGACGCCCTGCTGAAAAACAACATCCTGTTGGTCGAAAACGGGCATGCGATTTCGGTGGCTGACGACAGCCAGGCCGGATTCGAAAGCGACTACAACCTCTTTCAGTTTCCCACCGGCGTGCCCGGCGAGGGGCTCGGCTTTTGGGCCGGCCGCGATTTCGACAGCCGCGTGGATTGGTTTTATGAACTCGGCTTCGACCAGCATAGCCGGGTCGCCGATCCGCTGTTTGTCGACCGCGGCGGGGCCGACGATCTGTTGGGCTTTTCGACCACACCGGTCGGTGCGGCGCAAATCATCGATGACGAAGACGCCGGTTTCAGTTTGACCGGCCCGGATTGGACCGAGGTCGCCGGCAGCGGCGGCTTCAACGACGATTGGTACGAGGCGCCG
>CALBSZ010000115.1 GCA_937967665.1 uncultured Planctomycetaceae bacterium | reverse complement strand
GTATTAACCACGGGACAGGGGGAATTCACGAAGCTGATGCTAAGGCGCTCGCTGGACGCCGGCAAGACCTGGGGCATGGAACACTGGATCAACACCGGGACGCTGGGCGACTTCGATACGCAGATCGAATGGCCGCACATGGCGGCCGGGTACCAGTTGACCTTCGATGTTGCCTACACGGATCCCGTATCGATAGCGTTTCACAGCGCCGGGGTAGAGTTGCGTGCGGCCGGCGATTGACCTCAATCCGCGTGTTACGAATGACCGCGAAGCGCTGGGTCAGATGTTCGACCGCATCGTGGCCCTGGACGAGTCATCGCGGGATACGCTGCGCCGGCGCGGCGCCAAAGGGAACGGCACGACCGACGATGCGTCGGCGGTGCAGACCGCGTTCCGGAACAACCGGATCACCACGATTGACGGCGAAGGGCTGACCTACAACATCGGGTCAGCCACCACGTTCAATGATCGCACGGCCTGGCTGATCGTCCGCAACGCGACCTTTTCCTACTCCGCATCGGGCGGGGTGATGTTCACCTCCAATGGTTCTATTGGCTCCGCGGTCACGCCCTCGAATATCTCGGCCGGGGATTCAACGGCCACGTTTACGTCGACGTCCGGCCATGCGAAGCGCGACTGGCATCTCTTTCGCAGTGCGAATGTCTGGGGTAATGGCGGGACCACCCACGGTGAGTGGAACATGGTGCGGAGTGTCGACTCCGCGACGGTGAACACCTACGAGCGGCAGTTCCACCTGGACTACGACAGCACCCCGGAGGTGTACACGCCCACCCTGCAGCCGGGCATCGCGTTCATCAACTGCCATTTCATCGGCGGTGGAGATGCGGACGACGAAGACGCGCTGACCGTCACGTTCACCGAAAACTTCATTGTCCAAAACTGCACGTTCAAGGACTTTGCCCGTCGTTGCGCGAGCTCGACATCGAATGTGTATTGCCATCACTCCGGTAACCGATACCTGAACGGGGACGACGCCACCGGACTTGCCTACGGTTCCATGATCACCCGGGAGCATGAGGCGGCGCACGTATCGGATTGCCACGGACAGGGGTTGCGCCATGTGGTCACGTGCGGGGGTTCGACCGGCATTACCTGGAATATCGGCATTTCCAACATCACCGGTAGCGCGTGTACGGAATCGGTGGTGGACTGCCATGAGGGGACGGCGCACGTCACCATTTCCAATGTGGAAGCGACGTTTGCGAACACCCAGAGTTCGTCAGAGGGCGATGGCCTGACGATCCAGGGCGCGTACAACACGATATCGAACGTCAACCTGAAGGGGTCAGAGCGCCATGGTTTGCTGGCGCAGTTGAACACGGCGGCCCCGAACGACTTTCTGTCGGTTCGCAATCTCAACGCAACGGACTGGGGCACGAATACCACAGGGTCCAATTCACTGGTGAACCTGTCCTTCCGCAAGGACAACAGCGCGGTGATGGACTTCGTTCACATTCAGGCGAGCGGATCCTCGAGCAGCAGCAATTCCCGGGGCGTCACGGTGACGTCGCACTCCGAGCATTCGGGCGGTGCTATCGACATGCTGAACATTGAGCTGGACGTTGAATGCGCCAGCCGGTGTGTCAGTTGGGATGCCGGCAGCGCGAGCTACACGATCAACAAGGCCCGCTTTGGTGGTGGCCCCTGGGAAACCACCGGCTCCACGGAGGCGTTTTTCATTTCGGGGAATGCCAACGTGAACTTCACGCATGTGTTGGTTGATCCGGCGATGATCATCGGCGGCAGGCACGCCGTAGAGGATGGCCAATCGACGGTGATCACTTACGTGTACAAGCGGGCGTCAGGTCAAACCATTGGGCTTGTTGATGGGGAGCTGGAATTGCACGGTATGCCCACGTTTACTGTCGCGGGTGTACCGGATGTCTCAGCCAACGAAGGCCGCATGATTTACGTATCGGACGAAACCGGCGGGGCGGTACCGGCGTTCTCGGATGGTACGGACTGGCGCCGGGTGACGGATCTGGCGGTGGTCTCATGAAGTATGCCGTGAGAGCAGAAGGGGCGCTGCAGGTCATCTCACATCCGGCTATTTACGCGCTGATTTCGGACGATTCCAGCCCGGATGTGCATGAATTCGCTCTGCCTGAGGATGCGCAAAGCCTGGTGTTCTGGGATGACTTCGCTGTTGGCGCGGTGGTGTGTCGTCCGCTTTCCGGGATCTGCCTGGATGTTCATATTCAGGTGTTACCGCAGTACCGGGACGATGCGCTGGAGATGGCCTGTCACGCCCGCGATTTGCTGTTTGAGGCAGGCTGGGAGAAGTTGACGGCCCAGATCCCGTTCTGTCATGAGAACGTGAAGGTTTTTGCGGAAAAAGTCGGCTTTGTCGAAGAAGGCGTGAACGAACGCTCCATCGTGAAGGGTGGGGTACACTATGACCAATGGTATATGGGGCTGAGTAAATGGGACTTGCAGCCGGAATAGCGAAAGTCGGTATCCCGCTGGTCGGCAGCCTGCTGGGCCAGCGCAGCCAGCGGAAAGCCGCCAAGGGGGCCGCGAGAGACATCAACGCCGGCATTGGCCATGCGATTGGCGCGAACACCCGTCTGTTCCAGTCGGGGCGCGAGAACCTGCTGAATCAGGGCAATGCGGCGATCACCGGACTGGCGCCGTTTGCGCTGGGCGGCCGTGATCGGCTGGATGCCTTTGACGACCTCCTGACCAACGAAGGGCAAACGGCATTTCTGCAGAACAACCCGCTGTTTCAGGCGGGCCTTCAGAATCTGAACACACAGACCGGCAAGCTCGCCGCCGCCCGGGGACGGCTGAGCGCAGGCGATACGCAGGAAGGGCTGATGAACAACGCCTTTCTGGCGGGGGCCCCGCTCCTGCAGAACCAGTTGCGGCTACTCCTGGAGTCGGGCGCGCTGGGCCAGAACGCGGCGACGAACATCGCGAATATCCGGAACACGATGGGTCAGAACCTCGCGAACCTCGATACAGGTGAGGCGGGTCGGTTTTCGGATCTGGTCACAGGGGGCGCACAGGCGACGGCGGCCGGTCGTGTGGGTGCTGCCAATGCCCGGTCCGGTATGTTTGGATCCATTGCGGGGTTCGCGTCGCCGCTGCTTCAGGATTTCCTGCTGAACCGCGACATCGATAACGCCATCGAGGCCGGAGATATTCCTTTCTGATGCCCATTAATCCGCTGATACCGCTGATGGGGGATTCCGGTGCCTTTGGGCGGGGATTCCAGCAGGCGACGACGATTCGTAACCAGCCGTTGCTGGACGGTCTGTTGCGCCAGCGCGTAGAGACAAGCGGGTTGAACATGGCTGCGCTGCGGCGCCAGGCAGAAGCCGCAGAGGTGGCCAACGCCACCCGGGAATTGCAGATTGGTGTTCGGGTCCTCGACAACATCCTGTCGGACGAAAACGTTCGGACAGACGCGGACTATCTGGCGCGAATCAATCAGATTGCCCCGGATCTGGGCCGCCTGGGCTTTGACGAAGCGCAGTTGAGAGACATCCCGACGACGCTGGCGGGTGCGCGGCGATTCCGTGACTCCCTGACCGGAGCGCTTGCGAAGATCGGCCAGAAAAATGTCGTCGGCAGCCCTCAGCGGTTCGATCTGGGCGGCCGGAAAGGATTTACCTTTGTTGACCCAAGCGGTCAGGCGCAAACCACCTTTCTGCCAGAGGGCGCCGAGTTCGTGGACGTTCAGGGGCAGACGGCCGATCAGGAAACGGAACGAAAGCTGCGAGAGGCGGTGCGGCTGGGGGATATCAACACCCAGCAGGCGGTACAGGAAGCACTGGCACTTATCGACCCGTCCGCGGCCCGGATTGTTTCAGACGAAATCGCGAAAGGACGAGGGGCAGAGTTGCGCGCCATTCCGTCTGCGATTGAGTCTGCGGATACAGCCATTCGCGGGATTGACAGCTTCATTGAGGAAGCCGGGTTCGCTCAGGGCCTGATAGGGAATGACACCACCGGGTTGATGGGTGCGGTTTTGGGTCTGATTCCCGGTTCTGATGCCGCGGACTTGCGCGCTGTCGTCAGGACCCTTCAAAGCGGTGTGGCGCTGGACCGACTGCAGAAACTGAAGGAATCCGGGGCAACGCTGGGCGCCGTCAGCGAAGCCGAGCTCGATCTATTGATCAATGCGATTACCGCAATCGACCCCAATTCCAGTGAAGAACTGTTACGCAGGGGTATTTCCAAGGTCGTCCGGGAATACGGCAAGACCCGTGATCGTTACATCCGGCAGCGTCGCCTGGATCTGTCACGGGCGGCAAAGGCCAAGGTTGACGTGAGCGGCGTCCTGGATACGTTCCAGACCATTCAGGAAAACGACATTATCGAAGACGCAGAGGGTAATCGGATGATCCTGCGGAACGGCCAGTGGGTGCCGTTCAATGGCTGAATTGCCCTCGGGTTTCCAAAAGGTCGGTAATGCGGCAGCACCAAAACCGCCGCCCGGTTTTCGCAAGGTGGATAACCTGCGGGCCGATGACTTCCCGGATATTTCCTCTCGCGGATTTCCGGAAGGGTCCGGGCTGTTCGAGCAGGGGCTTGCCGCGACCGGCATTCTGTCGGCGGCTGGCCAGGATGAGCGCGCAGCCATCCTGGAGAAGCAGTTCCCTGGCGAATTTGAATTTCTGGAAGACCAGGACCGAAACCTTCTGGTCCGTAACAAGAAAGGCGAAGTATTTGCGATGAATGCGCACGGTTTGTCCGGGTAGGATATCACATCGTTCATCTTACGAACCTTCGTCAATC
>CALBSZ010000114.1 GCA_937967665.1 uncultured Planctomycetaceae bacterium | reverse complement strand
GCGCCGCGCGGACGATGCCGAAATCGCTGGTCCCGATCATGGACCATTGGACGATCAACGACAAAGACGCCGGCATGCGCGTTGTCTTGCCCGGTCCGGTGGGAACGACCAACACCTATCACATCCGCGTCCGCAGCAACAGCAACGATTTGACGGGACTTCTGGGCGGCCAGTCGTCAGGCGTCTACGAACTGCAAGTGCGCCTGCGGGAAATCGACGAGTTGCCTGGTTCCACGGTGCAGTTCGCCGACATCCGCTACGCGACCAATGGTATCGAAGCGTTCGGCCAGCCGGGCCATTCGCCTTTGCTGGGAGAGATCTCGGAGGACAACGATCCGGCTGATCCGAACATCGGCAACTTGCTGACGACCGATCGGGCCGCCATGTCCATTGCCGGGTCCATGTCCGGTCCTGGAGCTGTTGACAATTGGATCTTCGATGTTTGCTACGAGGCGACTCAGAACATCACGGGGCTCGATTGCGCGGGAAGCCCCTCGGGCATCACGTTTGACATCGACTGGGCCGACGGCATGGGGCGAGCCAACACGAATCTCTCGATCTTCAACGGCGATGGGAGGCTGATTTATATCAGCAGCGATTCGCAAATCACCGACGATCAGCCGCGGCCTCTCCACGACAGCGATTTGGAAAATCTGGACGGCGGTTCTCCTGGGGTCCTCGACCCCTTCATCGGCGCCATCATGTTAGCGCCCGCCCGGAATTACTCGGCATCGGTGACCACGAATGCGCTGGTGCCGTCCGAGTTGCGGCAGTATGGCATCGAAGCCAGCGCCAATCCCAATCTGCGTTTAGAACCGGTAGATAGTGTCATTCGCATCGCCGAAGACCATATTGATTCTTCCGGAGGTTCCACAGCGATTCCTCCGATCGTGCCCAACCTGGTGGACATGAACGGCGTCGTTCCGTTTCATTTGGGCGACGTCGTGCTGTTCCTGAGCCAGGCCACCAATGCCAATCAGACCACGATTCAAACGGTCGATCCCTTCACGGGCGCGACCGAAACCACGGTCGGCGCGTTTGGCAGTGGAGTCCGAGACATTGCGATGCGGCCCAACCGGGAACTGCGCGGTTATTCGCTGGGAACGAATGACATGAATTCCGGCAACTACCTGTTGATCGACACCGGCAACGGTTCCGCGGCCGCCGGTGGCTTGGATGATAATATCGTTACCTACAACGACGACCCGATGATGCCCGGCATGACCGTGCCGACTGACGTCGGCATGACCGTCAACGCGCTCGCCTTCGGCAATCTCGGCGGTCAGGCCCGCGGTTTCATTGCGGCCAATCGCAACGACGCCGGCGGTCCGCTGCCGTGCGACGCTGCCAGCCTGGCGACCTGTATCGAAACCAACATCCTTTACGAAGTCGACGAAAACAGCGGTTCCGCGATCCCGAATAACGGCATGCCGCCGGCACCCGTGGACGGCGCGGCGACCGATGCGGTCGAGCGTGGTCAGATTAATACGATGGCAGGGGGCGGCCCGGGCGGGACGGTAACCGGGCTGGCCATGGTCAACGATCAACTCTTTGCCGTCAGTGACGCGGGCGGCTTCTACCGCATTCAAAACCCGCTTAGTACCAATCCGGTTACGCAGTACTTTCCCGTCATAACTTCGTTGGGACTCCCCAGTCCAGGATTGACGTTCGCGGGATTGACCCCGGGTCCGGCGAATGTGGAAGGGGGCCGTTACGCGGACATGCTCTTCGCCACGACGGCCAACGGAAACCTGTATGCGCTCGACACGACAGCCGGCAGCATTGGCCAGCGACAGCCGATCTTCCTCGATGCCGCCGATGTTCTATCGACGGGATTGGGGAACATCAACGGCCTGGCCTTCTCGACACTCGATCAAAACCTCTGGCACATTACGACAAACCGATCTGGCGATGCGGGGCACGGGATCACCGCGGCGCCGGATAACAGCCGTGTTCCAGCGGGCGGCGGCGCCAGTTTCTACTTCGGCGACCCTGCGACGAACTCGTACGACTTGCCCGGCGGCGCCTACGGCACGTTGCTGTCCAATCCCTTCAACCTGGCCGATTACACACCGCAAGACCGTCCCACGTTGTACTTCAACTACTACCTGGAAACGCAGGACGATTACGATTCGGTCGCCGCGGGGAATCCGATGCGCGATTCGTTCCGCGTGTTTGCCTCGGATCCCGATGGCGAGTGGCACTTGATCGCCACCAACAACGAAGCCCGCGCCAACAACGACCCGCCCGCCGATGACGAATTTGATGATCCGAACCTGTTCGATACGATCCGGACGACCGTCATGCCGCTGTTCGACGACACGGGGAATTGGCGCCAGGTGCGCGTTCCGCTGGATGCCTTTGCCGGTCAGGACGAAGTTCGCTTGCGGTTCGATTTTTCGACCGCGGGCAGCATGAACCTGGGCAACGCGAATACCACGGGTACCGAGTTCCGCGCTGTGCCCGGTAGCGATTTGCGCGACGGTCAGACGTTCCGGTTGACCGGTTTCGCCCCCAACGTTTTCGAAGTGGATCTGGGCCATACGTTCGTGGCTACGACCGGTGCGGCAATTCCCGATGGCGAAACGATTACGGTGAACGGGACGACCTACGAGTTTGACAGCGGCAGCGGCGCTACCGGAATTCCGATTCCCTTTTCGGCCAACCAGACGGCCGCCGACATTGCCCAAGCCATCTTCAACGTGATGCCGCCGGGTGTCTCTCCGATCCTCAACGGCAATCGGGTCAATATCCCGGGCGCGACCACGGCGGCGATTTCGGCCGGCTTGCCAGCCAGCTTCCTGGAAGGGTCGCCGGGCACCGGTTTCGGCAACTTGCCCATTACCGTCAACGAAGGCATGACGGCGGTGGAAGTTGCCGACGTCCTGCGTCAAGCGTTTGCCGACCGGTACGCCGGCGGTGACATTACGGTGATCAAGGGTCACCAGGAGGAAGTGCGGCTGATCGGTCGCAGCCTGGCCTTTTTCAACGCGCAGAATCCCGGACCTCACAACGGTCGACTGTTCGGCGTGGCGAATACGTTGCCTGGCGATCAGTTCGGGAACTTCAACAGCAACATCCGCGGGCAAAACAACGGTGGCGGCAAGGACGGGGTCTACATCGACGACCTCATCATCGGCTTTGCCGAACGGGGCGAAATGGTCACAGGCGCCCGTCAGGGCATGAACGGGATGGCTGACAATCCGCAACTTCCCGAGAACGAACAGTTGGACGGCGAGTACACTTTGGAAATTCGGACGTCGGTCGACTACGGGATTCCGAATCCCTTCCCGCCCCCACCATTGTTGCTCACCGATTCCTACGACACCAATGACCGGCATCTGGAAGCCGTGACTTTGGTGGCCAACGCTGGTATCGACCTTGTGGACGGCAGCAGCTTTGCGCTGTCCGACGGAGTCGGTGCGGTGACGCTCACCTACGTGGACACTTCCAACGGCGCGGTTCCCGGGCCAAACGAAATCGGCTTCACTCCATCGGATACGGCGGCCGAAGTGGCAAATGCGATCACCGACGTGATCAATTCCCCGGGCGTGCAAGCCGCCGTGAAGATTCAAGCGTCCTCGATCCTCACCAGCGCGCGGATCGACCTCTTCGGCTTCGCCCTCGTAACCACCGGCTTGACCGGCACGCTGGCCGAACCGAGTGACACGCTGGCTGACGCTTCGGTGAGCGGTATTGTGGGGGGCAGTTCGGTTTCCTACACGGCCAGTTCCATCATCGGCGATGTGACCACTGGCGACCCGAACCTGGACGTCGATCTGATTCAAGTGGAACTGGCGGTGGGCGACACGCTGCATGTGGATATCGACGCCGCGGAGAGCGGATCCACGCTCGACAGTTACGTTCGCATATTCGATAGTAGCGGCGTTCAGTTCGATTTCAACGATCACGCATTTGGGCCCGACGAATTCGTGTTCTTCACGCTGGACTCGTATCTGGAGTACACGGCCACCGCGGCAGGTATCTACTACGTTGGGATCAGCGGGTTCGACAACACCGTGTATGACCCGAACGCGGACCAGAGCGGCACGGCGGGAACCGGTTCGACCGGTCCCTATACCGTCAACTTGTCGCTGGGCGCGGGCAGCCCCGTCACGCCGCTGGTCTTTACAACCTTTGGCGATATCAATCGCTTCCGCGATCAGGGGCAGCTTGTCCTGCATTCCAATTACATTCGTGATTCGCTCGAATTCGGCATCCTGAATGACGCCGCCGGGCGAACCGATCCCAGCAATAATCCCCACTGGGGACCGGTGCGGCAGCATCAGAATTTGAACAATCAGCGACTCACCCCTGGCATCACCATCACCAACAACATTCTCGTGAACAACGCCGACGGCGGCGTGCGATTCAGTGGCGATGTGAATCCACCGAACGGTCAGCTGGCAGCGGTGCCTTTCGGCCGCATCATCAACAATTCCTTTATCGGCACCGGCAATAATGACGTTGCCGTTCAGGTGGACGAGAATGCCAGCCCGACGCTGTTGAACAACATTATCGACGGCTTCAATACGGGGGTTCGCGTCACCGGCGGTTCGAGTGTCGTGTTGGGTGGGATGCTGTACCGCAACACTCCCACGCCCACGCAGGGCGCGGGCGGCCTGGGCAGTTTTCAAATGTCGGGAGCGGGAATCGACGCTTCGATTCTGTTTGTCGACAAGGCCAACGGCAACTACCTGCCAGCCGCCAACGCGCCGCAGATCGACGCCAGCATCAACACGCTGCTGGACCGGGCGGCCATGACCAACGTCCGCGATCCGATGGGCATTGCCGTGTCCCCTATCCTGGCGCCGGAACGCGATGCTACGGGACAACTTCGCGTCGACGACGTCACGGTGGCGCCGCCAACGGGTATCGGCGGGATTGGTGAACAGGTCTTCAAGGATCGCGGCGCGCTGGATCGTTCCGACGTGACCGGGCCGGTGGCGATCCTGCTCAATCCGCAGGACAACGATTCAGAGGGCCTGGACCTCGACCCCGTCCAGACGATTGTCCACTTCGATGGCGATGTGATCGAGTACTTTGAAATCCAGCTGACCGATGTGAACGGCGTTGGACCCGATCCGAATACGGTGCTGAGCGAAGCCTTGATCCTGTCCGAGGACGGGCATGCCCTGACGGAAGGTGTGGATTACGTGTTCGGCTACAACGCGACGAGCCGCACGATTCGGCTGACTCCACTGGGTGGAATCTGGAAGCCCGATACCGCCTACGTGATCAATCTGAACAACAAGGATCGCACCATCATGAACGCCCCGGCGGGCGGGGACGTAGTGGATGGCCAGACGTTCCAGATCCAGGATGCCGCCGGCTCGAACGTGACATACGAGTTCGAAAGCGGCTATTCCATGCAAGTTCCCGTGACGCTGTCGATGACGCTGACCGGGGCATCCGGTGCGGACATTTCCGACACCGAACGCTTCACCGTCTCCGATGGCACGAATACGGTGACATTCGAATTCGATCGCAACAACAACCATGCACCGGCCAACACACCGATTCGCTACAAACTGACCGATCCTGCGGATCAGATTGCCGAATACATTGTGGACGCGCTGAAACTGGCGGGACTCGGTTTGAACCCCAAGACCCTGGGCGGCGGCCAGATTCACCTTGGCAGCGCGGCCAATCATACGCTGGATACGTCGGCAGCGCCCAGCATCCGTTCCGCTGGACTCGCGGGCGGTATCGCCGATCAAGGCACGTTCACCTTGACCGACGGGACGCGTACGGTCACGTTTGAATTCGAAGACGACGGTATCGCCAACGGTACCGACCCGATGAATACGGCGATTCACTTCACGCCAGGGGATACGCACGAAGAAATCGCGGACACGATCGTCACGGCGATTCAAAATGCCGGCTTGGTTCCGCCGCTATTGCCGCGGCACCTGGGCAACGGGTTGATTCACCTGGGCGGCGCGGTGAATCATGTCCTGGACACGTCGCTGACTAACCTGTCGCAGTTCGGTTTGCCGGGAGTGCAACGCAGTATCGAATTGACCGTTCCCGTCAGCGGCGTGAATGACACCGAGACGTTCACAATCACCAACGGCGCGAACTCCGTGACGTTTGAGTTTGATACGGACGGCTCGGTCACGTCGCCGAATACGGCTATCAGCATCTCCCTTTCCAGCACTCCGGACGAAATCGTCGACGCCATGGTGGCCGTGATCAACTCCGCCGGCTTGGGACTATCGCCGATGAATCTCGGCAATGGCGTCTTCCAACTGGGTGAAACGGCCAAGCACACGATCGACGTGTCCACGGCACCAAACCTTGTGCTGTCGGGAGTGGCGGGCGGCGCGATTCCGGTCGTCTTCACTCCGTCGGGAGCCGACTTCAGCAGCGACGACATGGCGGTGGCCATTGTCGATGCGATTAACGTCAGCCCGCTCGCCGGCGTCCTGGCCAGGATCCAAGGCGGCTAGTCGATCTTCATCGATGGTGCCGCCCTCAGCAGTAGTTCGTTGCCTTCGCTGGCGACGAACATTGGCGCAATTCGCGATCTCGCCGGAAACGCCTTGCGTCCCAATCAGGTTACGGGATTGACGCAGTTCATTATCCTGATCGACGACGTCGGCCAGGATTTCGGTGATGCGCCCGCACCTTTCCCGACCTTGCAAGCCGCTGGCGGCGCGCGGCACGTCATCTATAACAGTGACCCCTTGTACATCGGGGCCACGGTCGACCGCGATGTCAATGGTCAGCCTTCCGCCACGGCGGACGGAGACGACACGGACGCCGACGGCAATGACGACGACGGGATCACTTTCCGCAACGTGCTGAACGAGTTCGTGATCACGCCCATCGAAGTCGTTACGTCCGCGGCGGGCTTCCTCGACGCCTGGATCGACTACAACGACGATGGCGACTGGACCGACCCCAACGAGCAGATTTTCAACAGCGTCGCGCTCGTATCGGGACTGAATACCGTCGACACCCAGATGCCGGCCGGTTTCGCCCCGACCGGCGCGGATGACGGCAAACGCATCGCGAGGTTCCGCTTCAGCAGCACGGGAAGCCTGCAGCCCACGGGGCTGGCGATCGATGGCGAAGTGGAAGACTATGAAGTCACGCTCGTGCCGGGCAGTCCTCCCACGACGACCCCCGATGACTACTCCACCGATGAAGACACCCTGCTGTTCATTCCGAACGCGACCATGGACGGCCTGCTGTCCAACGATACGGATCCGGAAGGGGATCCGATTACGGTGGGGGAAGTGAATGGCAGCGATCTGAATCTCAGTTCCCTGTTGACCCTCGATTCCGGCGCGACCCTGGTGGTTCAGGACGACGGCTCTTTCGACTACGATCCTCGAACGTCGGCCCTCCTGAATGCCCTGGCTGTCGGTGAATCGGCCACCGATACGTTTACCTACCGCGCGATCGACGCACCGACCTGTGGACCGCCGTGTGAGCCGATTTTCTCTGTGGAAACACTGGTCACGATCACCGTCTTTGGCGTCAACGACGCTCCTGTGGTTCAGGACGTTGCGGGCATTAATGCCGTGGAAGACGGCGTGACGGTAGACGGCGCGTTCGACGGGGATGATGTCGATAGCGACGACGACGGTTCGACGCTGGTATACACGATCACGTCCGTACCCGCGGAAGGAAGTGTCACCAACAACAGCGATGGTACCTTCACCTTCGATCCCGGCGCCGACTTCCAGGACTTGGCCGTTGGCGAAACACGAGATGTTACTTTCATGTACAGGGCGACCGATTCGCACGCCGCGATGAGTAATACGGGGACGATTACGGTCACGGTAACGGGTGTGAATGACGGGCCGACAGCCGTGGACGGTACGGCCAGCGCCGTCGAAGATGGCCCCGCGGTGACCGGCACGTTTCCTGGAGACGACGTCGATAGCGACGATTCGCAGTCGACGTTGATCTATGTCATCACGTCACTTCCCGCGGAAGGAACCGTGACGAACAATAACGATGGTACGTACTCGTTCGCGCCCGGCAGTGCCTTCCAGGATCTGGCGCTGGGCGAAACTCGCAGCGTGTCGTTTACCTATACGGCAACGGACATGCACGGCGTGACGACACCCAACGCGACGATCACCGTGACAGTTACCGGCGTGAACGACGCGCCCGTGGCCATGGATATGAACATCACGGCGATCGAAGACGGTCCGGCGGTGCTGTTCCCGTTCAACGCGGACGATATCGATAGTGACGATCATCCCGGTACACTCGACTACACGATCGTCACCACTCCGTCCGAGGGTTCGGTAGCAGAAAACGGAAATGGTACCTTTACATTTAATCCGGGAACCATGTTCCAGGACCTGGCCGCCGGGGAAACTCGTGACGTCACGTTTACGTATACGGCAACGGATCAGCACCTGGCCGTAAGCCATACGGGCACCGTCACGGTGACAGTTACCGGCGTCAACGACAAGCCGGTCGCGCAGACCGTGACTGGAGTCAACGCCGTCGAAGACGGGCCCGCGGTCATGGGTTCCTTCGATGCCGACGACGTGGATAGTGACAACACTCCGGCCAACTTGAGTTACGTCATTACGCGCCAACCGACGGAAGGCAGCGCCGCTAACAACCTGAACGGGACGTTTTCCTTCAATCCCGGCAGCGGTTTTCAAAATCTGGCCGTGGGCGAAAATCGCACGGTGAGTTTCGACTACCGCGCCACCGATCGGCATGGAGCTGCCAGCAATACGGCCATGGTCCTGGTGGATGTGACCGGCGTGAACGACGCGCCCACGGCGAGTAATATCTCGTTTTCGATTTCTGAAGACGGTCCGCCTGTGACTCGCGCGTTCAATGGGAACGATATCGATAGCGACGATTCGCCGTCGACGTTAACCTACACGTTCACCAATCCGGCTCAGGGAACCGTAACGAACAACAACGACGGCACGTTTACTTTCGATCCGGGCACCGACTTTGACGATCTTCCGAATGGCATGTCACGGACAACCACGTTTACGTACCGGGCGACCGACCAGCATACGCTCGTCAGCAACCAGGCCACGGTGACGATCACCGTGATCGGTGTCAACGACGGCCCGACGGCGAGTGACATCAATATTACGGCGACGGAAGACGGCCCCATCGTCGCCAACGTCCCCTTCGCCGCCACGGATCCCGATTCACCCGGCGCGTTAACCTATTCGATCACATCGTCGCCCGCGGAAGGGTCGGCGACGAACAACGGCGACGGAACGTTCAATTTTAATCCTGGTGCCGGTTTCCAGGACCTGGCTGTGGGTGAAAAACGCACGGTTTCCTTTACCTACGTCGCGTCGGACAATCAGGCTGCGGTGAGCAACACGGGCACGGTCTTTGCCGAAGTGACCGGCGTGAACGACAACCCGACCGTTTCCACGGTGAGTATCGGCGCGATGGAAGACGGCGTTTCCGTGATCGGGAGTTTTATCGGCAACGACGTGGACAGCGACGATGTTCCCCCGCCGTTGACATTCAGCATCGTCACCTTCCCGCCTGCCAGCCAGGGTACGATCAACAACAATAACAACGGCACGTTCACTTACAATCCAGGCAGTAACTTCCAGTCGCTGTCTGCCGGGCAAACGACGGTGGTTGCGATTCCCTACCGAGGTACGGACAGCCACAACGCGCCCAGTGCCGACGGTTTGGTGAATGTCACGGTGACCGGTACCAACGACGCGCCGACGACGGCCAACGTGACCGCTGCCGCGATGGAGGACGGCACGCCGGTGACAGCGTCGTTCTCGGCCAGCGATGTCGACAGTGAAAACAGTACCCCAGCATCCTTTACTTACACGATTCTGACATCCCCGGCGGAAGGTACCGTTACGAACCTGAACAACGGGCTGTTTACCTTCGCGCCCGGATCGGCTTTCCAGGACCTGAATCAGGGCCAAAATCGCGTGGTCAGTTTCACGTATCGGGTTGCCGACTTGCAAGGAGCCGTCAGCAATACCTCGACCGCCACCATCACGGTAACCGGTGTGAATGATGCCCCGAGCGTGCAGAACGTCAACCTCAACGCGGCCGAAGACGGCGGCGCCGTTACGGGAGTGTTCAATGCGGACGACATCGACAACGAGGATTCGCATACGACGCTGGTTTATACGATTCCGAGCCAGCCGGCCGAGGGGACGGCGGCGTTGCATCCCACACAAAACGGCAGTTTCCGCTTCGATCCAGGCATGGCCTTCCAGGACCTGGCGGCCGGCCAGAACCGCGTTGTCACCTTCCCCTACTCGGCGCGTGACATGCGCGGCGTGACCCGCAACGGATTGGTTACCGTGACGGTGACAGGTGTGAACGATCCGCCGGTGGCCATGGACATGACCATTCAAGCTGTCGAAGACGGACCGGGCGTGACGTTCGATTTCCCGGGTGACGATGTCGACAGCGACAACGATCAGGCAAACCTGACGTACACGATCTTGTCGCAGCCGTCCGAAGGGAGCGTTGTCAACAATGGGAACCGGACGTTCACCTTCAATCCGGGAACGGCCTTCCAGGACCTGGCTGCGGGAGCAACGCGCAGTGTCACGTTGACGTATCGTGCCACCGACGCGCAGATGGCCGACAGCAATACCGGCACGATCACGGTCAATGTGACCGGCGTGAACGACGCCCCGGTGGTCAGCAATGTATCGATATCGGCGATGGAAGACGGTGGTCCGGTCACGGGGAATTTCGTTGCCTCGGACGTGGACGGCAATGTGATGACGTATGCAACCACCCAACCGTCCGCCGGATCGGTGACGCACAACAACGCGACGGGCCAGTTCACTTTCGATCCCGGCACCGCCTTCCAGGACCTCGGGCCGGGTGCCACGCGCATTGTGCAGTTTACGTACACGGCCAATGACGGCACGGACACGAGTCTGCCTGCGACGGTGACGGTGACCGTGACCGGCACGAACGATGCCCCGATCGCCAATGCCGACATGTACCTCGTGAACGAAGACACGCGACTGGTGGTGGCCGGCGAAGGAGTGATCGAAAACGATACCGATGTGGACCGGCCCCAACAGTTGCTCCGCGTCGTGAACCCCGGTTCGTTGACGTCGAGTACGCTGGGCGTAGCGATTGAAATGAATGCCGACGGCACATTCCGCTACGATCCGACGCTGTCGAGCACGATGCAGGCGTTGGCTCAGGGCGCGACCGTGACGGACACCTTTACTTACCAGATCACCGATGGCGTCACGCCGTCGAATGCAACGACGGCAAGTATTCGCGTTTCAGGCATTAACGACGCCCCGCGGGCGAATCCCATGTCGATCGCGCTGATGGCCAACGCCGCGCCGTCGGTACATACCTTCAACGCGGACGACGTCGACTCGGACGATTCCACCACTTCGCTCGATTACACGTTCGTCAGTCTGCCCGCGTTCGGTTCCGTGATGAACCATAGCGACGGGACTTTCACGTTCAGCCTTGATGGCGATTTCGACGACCTCGCCGTGGGACAGAATCGGATTGTGTCCTTCACATATCGCGCCACCGACCAGCATCTTGCCGCCAGCGAGGTACAGCAGATTACCGTGACCGTGACAGGCGTGAACGACACGCCGACCGCGACCGACAACGCCTACCCGACGAATGAATCGACTGTGATCAGCGGCAACGTGCTCGTCAACGGCACGCCGGATTCGGACCCGGATAACGGCGACGTCTTGCGAGTCTCCGCGGTGAATGGGAATGCGGCGAACGTGTCGCAGCGCATACAACTCGCCTCGGGTGCCTTGCTTTCGGTGCTCAGCAACGGCCTGTTCGACTACGATCCACGGACATCGGCTACGCTGAACGCGCTGGCGGTCGGCGAAATCTACAGCGATTCGTTTACCTACACGGTCTCCGACGGACACGGCGGTACCGACCAGGCCACGGTATCGGTGACCGTGAACGGCGTCAACGATCCGCCGGTCATCACGCTGGGGACGTTTACCACGATGGGCAATGTTCCCTTCACGTTCGATCCCATTGTCAACGTGATGGACCCGGATACTTCGGATGTCATCACGATCAATCAACTCAACGGCCAGCCAGCCACCGTGGGCACCCAGATTACGCTGGATTCCGGCGCTACGGTCACGGTCGGTTCGATTACATACGATCCGACGACATCGGCAAGTATGCAGGGGCTGTCCGCGGGTGAGACCGCCACGGAGACGTTCACGTTTGGTGTTTCCGATGGGAACGGCGGAACTTCCGTCGGTTCGGTCACGATTACGATTGTCGGCGTGAATGATGCGCCGGTGGCGAGTCCCAACGAGTATTTCACTACCGAAGACAGCGTCCGGAGCGCTAACGTCATTACGGACAACACGGGTGACGGCGTCGATACGGATGTGGATGGCGATGCCGTGACCGTATTGCAAGTGAACGGCAGCGCCGCCAACGTCGGTGTGCTTGCAACACTGCCGAACGGTGCCGCTTTAAGAGTCAACAGCGACGGAACGTTTACCTATGACGCGTCCGTTTCGCCATTACTCAACGCCCTTGCGGAAGGCGCGGTCGATAACTCCACGTTCACCTACACCATTAGCGACGGCAACGGTGAAACGTCCACCGCTACGGTCACGGTCACCGTCACGGGTGTGAACGATACTCCAACAGCCACGCCAAACAGTTACGTTACCGACGAAGATACAGCACTGCTGGATCGCCTGGTGGTCATGGACGACAGCGATCCGGATAGCGCGAATTTGACCCTGACCAAAATCAACGGCACGCCGGTGGCGTTGGGCACGCCGATGACGTTGCCTTCCGGTGCTCGGGTTATTGTCACCGTCAATGCCACGACGTCGGCGACGGAAGTGGACTACGATCCAACAACTTCGGCTTCGTTAAACGCTTTGTCCGCGGGCAGTTCGGATATCGATAGTTTCACGTACGAAATCTCGGACGGCTACGGTGGTGTGGATACCGCCGAAGTCACGGTGACGGTCAATGGCGTCAACGATGTGCCGTTGGCGAGCGACAATGGGTTCGTGACCGACGAAGACTCGGCTATTGACGGCAACGTCACGGATTATGATACAGATGTCGACACCTTGGATACGATCACGGTTACCGCGGTCAACGGACTCGCAGCCAACGTCGACACGCCTTTCACGACACCGCTGGGCGCGACCGTCCAGGTCGACGCCGACGGCGCGTTCCACTACGATCCGCGAACTTCCACGACGTTGAACGCGTTGCGCGTTGGTCAGTCGCAGACCGAGTCCCTTTCGTATACCGTGTCGGACGGGGTAGGCGGCACGGACACCGCGACCGTGACGGTACTGGTGACAGGTGTGAATGATGCTCCCGAGGCCAGTGATAATGCGTACGCGACCTCGGAGGATGCCGCGGTCAGCGGGAACCTGATTACGGACGATACCGGCGACGGAGTCGATGCGGATGACGACAATGATTCATTGCGAGTTGCCAGCGTCAACGGTAGCGCGGTCGCGGTCGGGTCCGCGATCATCCTTCCAGGAACGGGAGCTACGCTGACTGTTGCGCTGAACGGCGGTTTCACGTACGACCCCACGACATCAGCTTCGTTGAATGCCTTGGCCGCGGGCGCCACGGCGCAAGACACGTTCACGTATGCCATCAACGACGGCAACGGTGGTGTCAGTACGGCCAGCGTGACCATCACCGTCACCGGTGTGAACGACGCACCCGTCGCGGTCGGTGATTCCAACGCGACCGGCGAAGACGATATCTTGAACGTCGTCGGGGTCGGCGTTCTGGAGAACGACAGCGATCCCGATGGCGACGCGATCACGGTCAAAGGCGATTCCTTCCCGCTCATGATGACCAGTGCCTTCGGCGCGACCGTCTCGATGAATCAGAATGGTACGTTTACCTACGATCCGACTCATGCGCCCATGCTGCAGTCGTTGAGTCCGAATGAGTTCCGCAACGATTCGTTTACGTACACGATTACCGACGGTTCCGCATCCTCGAATGCGGCGACGGTCGTGATCGTGGTCACGGGTGCGCAGGACGCGCCGACGGCCCACGACGATTCCTACAGCACAAATGCGAATGCAACGCTGGTTGTTCCGTCAGCGAACGGCTGGCTGGCCAACGATACGGACCCCGAAAACAAGACACTCACCGTCACCACGGCCTCCGGTTCCACCGGACTGGCACTCTGGAATGCCAACGGTGGATTTACCTTCAACCCGTCGCTGGTTGCCGGCGCGAGAGCCTTGGATGTCGGCGAGTCCATGGTGGAAGTGATCACGTATACCATGAGCGACGGAACGTTTTCCGATTCGGCCACCGTCGAAATTACGATTCATGGCGTCAACGACGCTCCGCAAGCGGTCGGCGATTCGTACAACGCGGTCGAGGACTCGGTGTTGACCGTTTCCGCTCCGGGGGTGCTGGCCAACGATACCGACCCCGAAGGCCACTCACTCAGCATCACCAGCTTCAGCAACACGAGTTCGCTTGGTGCCGTGATCACACTGACATCGAATGGGGCGCTGACTTACGACCCCAGCACTTCGACTTTGATTCAGTCCTTGCGTGAAGGGCAAACGACGACCGACACGTTCAACTACACGGTCAGCGACGGCAGCCTGACCAGTTCGGCGGCCGTATCCATTACGGTATCGGGCGCGGACGACCCGGCGTGGCAGAATCAGAACGAGCAGAAGGATGTGAACGGCGACGGATTCATCTCGCCGATCGACGCGTTGTTGATCATTAACTACATCAACAACAATGGCATGGGGACGTTGCCCGACCCGCCGCCAGTCGGGTTCCCGCCACCGTTTGTCGACGTGAACGGCGACGGCGACGTGAACGCGGGAGACGTCATCATCGTGATCAACTTCCTGAACGATCAAGGTAATGCGGAAGGGGAGTCGGAGGGCAAGGCCGCGGCAGCAGCCGTTACGCTTCCGCCACCCACGCCGCAGAATCTGGTGATGATGGAACTCGGCAGCGATCTGGCGTCGCGTTTGCGCTATGTCGACGACGCCATGGATCGGCGCGTGGTCCTGGCAGCAGCCGAGGACAACCACGGCGTGGCGATCGAGCAGACCTTGGCCGAACTCGACCCGTACGACCAGCAAGATTCGATCGCGGATGTTGCCGGAGACGGAGCACGTTCACGTTCAAACACGCACGATTCGGCCTTGTGTGACATCCTGGACGATCTCGTTTAGGAGTCCGTCGGCAATCTGCTTCGCTGTCCAACCTTTCCCGTAGGGCATGCTCTGCATGCCGGAATGGATGACTGCCCGACCTTTCCCATCTAGGGCCGTGAGCAGGTAAAGCACGATTTCAGTCGCGGTTCCTGGTAATCTCTCGTCAGGAAACCCAAGCTCGAGAAATTGGCTTTCAACAGAAGCAATACTACGTTTCGAGCGCAGGATTCGTGGAACGTCCCTTTAATTCTCGCCCCCTTTTCGTGTACACTGGAAGGGTCGATTTTCTTCCCCGCCGTCGTGGAAACTGCCATGCCTGGACGACTTGCGCTCTTTGCCGCCGCCAAACTGTTGCTCCTTGCCGTTCTACCGCTCGCCGCCTCTCAACCGGTTGCCGAATGGACCTTTGATGACGGACTGCCGGCTGATGTCCATGGTGCGGTCAAGCAAGGCCCTGGACCTCGAGCTCCGTATTATCCCGACTTTGGCGAGGACAATATCGCGCTGGCGTTGCGGGCGCCGGCCTGGTTGCGGATTGTTGACGAGCCGGAGGGGAGTCGTTTCGATTTTGACAATGGCGATTCGATTACGCTGGAAGCCTGGGTCAAGCCGACCGCTGCCGGCGAAAACATGTACATCATCGGCAAAGGCCGGACGTCCGACTCGGGGCCGAAGAGTCTTAATCAGAACTGGGCGTTACGGTTACGCACGCTGGACGGCCAGCCGCGGCTGAATTTTCTCTTTCGCAGCGCGCCGCATGCCGGTTCGCCGGGCGACTGGCATCGTTGGACATCGGACGCCGGGGTTGCTGTTGGGCAGCGCTGGCACCATGTCGCGATCAGTTACACATTCGGGGAACCGAAGAGCATTCGCGGATACCTGGATGGTCAGCCCGTTACGGGAAGCTGGGATATGGGCGGCGAGACGCGGCAACGGCCTGTCGTCGACGACGATGATGTGTGGATCGGATCGACGATGGCTGGGAATCCGCGGAATTCGTTCCAAGGGGCGCTAGACAACATCGCGTTGCATCGTCGCATCGTACCCGCAGAGGAAATACGCGATCGTTATCACTGGCAACCGCCGAAAGAAATCCGTCCCGAGATTCCCGCGGGCAAAGTGGTCGTGCAACTGTTCGGCCCGGTGGAGAGCATCAGTGCTTTTCCGGAGTGGCTGGATGCGCCGTTAATGGAATGGCAGCAGGACGAACTGGCATTCGTGCGCGTGCCGCAGCGATACGATTCGTGGGGCGTTCGCGCGGACTGGGGATCGACCTTGCTGTTGCGGGCGTGGACGGAGATCGACTTGGCGCCAGGGGAATACCAATTGCTCGCCCGGTCCCGCGGATTGGGCCGCCTGGAAATTGACGGCAGGGAAGTGCTGCGCACCGCAGTGCAACGAAACCGCTCGGGCGCCCACCATGTCGTCGATGATTTGCCGAGTGTACCGGTTGCGGGGATGCGCCCGCATTGGATGAACGATACGGAACGCGTCTCGGCGTTTCAGAGCCGCGGCGGCAAGCATCTGTTGCGGTACGAGATGATCATTGGCGGGCCTCGTTATCGAGTCGAACTGGGTGAACCTTGCGTGGCGATAGCGCGACCCGGTGAAATGTTTCGGATCGTTTCCTCGGTTTCGCAATTCCCGCTGACCGATCAGGGTTGGTGGGAATTTGCCGATCGGCAGCACGATCGCATGAACGCAATCGACCGTGACACTCGCCGCGCGGCAAATCGCCAGCAGGCGGAATATTGGACGCGTCGTCATGCCTGGGCCAAACAGCAGTTGCTGTCGGATTCAGCTGCGGTATCGATCGATCAGGCGATCGACTCGCGGATTGCGCAAATCAATGAGCTCGCGAAGCAGGCACCCGCGACGACGGACGATGCATTTTTTGTCGAGCACGTTCAGCCGATTCTCGATTCTCATTGTGTACGCTGCCATGGCGAAAAGCAAAAAGGGGAACTGTCGATTCGCAGTCGGGACGTCTGGCTGCGCGGGGGCGAGTCGGGGCAGCCGGCCATTGTGCCGGGTAAACCCGCGGACAGTTATCTGCTGGAACTGGTCAGCGCCGCGCGGGACGAATACCGCATGCCTCCGAAAGGCGACGGGCTTAGCGAAGCGGAGGTTCAGGTCATTCGCAAATGGATCAAAGATGGGGCGGCCATGCCCGCCAGGCGTCTGGCGGCGATCGAGTCACCACCGCTGGTGGACGACTTCACCTTCCTGCGTCGCGTTTACCTGGATTGTGTTGGCGTTCCACCCACGTTGAGCGAAGTCCAGGAATTCCTCGACGACGAATCGGCGGACCGCCGTGAACGCGTCGTCGACCGGCTCTTGCAGGATGACCGTTGGGCGGACAACTGGGTTGGCTATTGGCAGGATGTGCTGGCGGAGAACCCGAACCTGCTCAAACCCACCTTGAACAACACGGGTCCTTTTCGCTGGTGGATTCACGAAGCTTTGGTCGACAACAAGAGCATCGACCGCTTTACCACGGAACTCATGTTGATGCGCGGCAGCACGTGGGGAGGCGGATCGGCCGGCTTCGCGATCGCCTCGCAAAACGACGTCCCGATGGCTGCGAAGGCACATGTGGTGGGTGCGGCCTTCTTGGGCGTGAATTTGAAATGCGCGCGCTGTCACGACGCGCCCTACCACCAGTGGAAGCAGAGCGATCTGTTTCAGCTGGCGGCCATGCTGGAGCGCAAGCCGCTGAAGTTGCCCGCATCCAGTACGGTTCCGGCGGCCTTCTTTGAGCAGAAAGCGCGGGAGCCGCTGATTGACGCAACACTTCGTCCCGGCACAGTCCTGGAAAACGAATGGCCGTTTTCGGACATTCCGACCTGCGTGACGGACGATTTGTTGATCGCCAGGCAGGATTCGCGAGAACGTTTGGCGGCGCACGTGACGACCTCGCGTCGCTTCGCCGAAGTCATTGCCAATCGATTCTGGCAGCGGTTCATGGGAACCGGGATTGTCGAACCGGTGGATGACTGGGAAGGGAATCCTCCCAGTAACCGCGTTCTCTTGGATACGCTTGCCAACACGCTCATTGCCAGCGACTATGACGTCAAGGAATTGGCTCGATCCATTCTCAACAGCCGCGCCTACCAGCGTCAGGCGATCGATCCCGAAGCCGACGTGGAACGAGTCTTTGCGGCTCCGCATCGACGGCGGATGTCGGCCGAGCAGATCGTGGATAGCGCGTTTCACGTGGTCGGACAGACGATGAGGACCGAACCGCTCACCATGGATATCGAAGGAACGCTGCCGGCGAACAAGTTCTTGCACTTCGGATATCCGCGGCGGGCCTGGGAATTTACCACTCTGGCGAACGAACGGGATCGACCCAGCCTCGCGCTGCCTCGGGCACAGGCCGTCGTGGACTTGTTGAAGGCTTTCGGTTGGCGCGATTCCCGCCCCGAGCCGACCTCGGAACGCGATGAAGCACCGAACTTGATTCAGCCCGCCGTGTTGTCGAACGGCGTGCTGGGCACCTGGTTAACCCGACTCAGCGATGAATCGTCACTCACGCAATTGGCGTTAAGGGAACAGGAGGTCGAAGAGCTGGTCGATCAGTTGTTCATGCAAATCCTGACACGAAAACCAACCCGCGAAGAACTGGCTCACTACAGTGCATTCTTGCGGGAGGGATACGCCGAGCGGCGTGTGCCAGACGGGGAGGTCGCGCCGCCTGCGGAACCGAAGCGGTTCCGCTATGTGTCGTGGTCCAATCATCTCAATACCGAAGCAAACAAGATCAAAATAGAAATGGAAATGGCCGCGCGGCAGGGAGATCCGCCTTCCCGCTTTTTGCGAGACGAGTGGCGTCAGCGCGCGGAGGACGTCGTCTGGGCGCTGTTGAACAGTCCTGAGATGATCTTGATTCCATAGTCGATAATGCCCCATCGTCCGCGAAGTTAGATCGTCGCGGCGGCGAGGACTTGAGCGAAAACAAAACGAAATCAATACTAATCACAAGGCAGGTGTTATCATGAAGCGGCGCACGTTCCTGCAAGGTTCCGCGGCGTCCGTCCTGGCGGCGGCGAGTACCACTACGGCAGCGGCCTCGAGCGATACGGCCGGGCCTTTGGGCAAAGCGGAATACTGCATCATGATCTGGCTGGGCGGCGGCATGGCCCAGATCGACACGTTCGATCCAAAACAGATGGGCGATGCGAAGGCGAAAAAGGCCGGTTCTTACTATCCCGCGATCGACACCGCCGTTCCGGGCGTGCAAGTATGCGAACACCTTCGTGAAACCGCGAAACTGATGGACCGGGTCACCGCACTGCGAACCGTCAACCACGATGTTGTCGACGAACATGCGGCCGCCACCAATCGCATGCATACAGGCCGGCCCACTAGCGGCACGGTGCAGTATCCGTCACTCGGTTCGATCGTGGCCCACGAGCGCGGCGCGGCGGCGGAAGGCGTGCCAGCCTACATGTTGATCGGCTACCCGAATCTCACTCGCGGACCAGGCTTCCTCGGCCAGCAGGCCGGCTACGTTTATCTCACCGATCTCAAGGCCGGTCCCGCTGGACTGGCACGGCCGGCCGGCATCGACTCCTCGCGGCAGCAGCGCCGCAAGCAATTGCTGAGTACCGTGCGGGCTTCGGGGCGGCAGCGTTTCGCCGGCGACGAACTCTTCACGGATTACGATGCGGCGGTCGCCGAGAGCTTGCGGCTTTCGGGACCCGATTTCATGAAGGTATTCGACCTGAGCAGCGAATCGGAGAACCTGCGGGTTGAGTACGGGGGTGCCAGGTATGGAGACGGCTTTGGTCAACGTCTGTTGTTGTCTCGGCGTTTGTGCGAGGCCGGCGTTCGTTTCATTGAAGTGTCGCACAACATGAACTTTCGCAACGGCACCGGGTGGGACACGCATAACGATGGTCAACTCAATCAGCATGTGTTGATCGAGGAACTGGATCAATCGTTGAGTGCCTTGTTGCGGGACCTCGAGTCACGTGACATGCTGCACAAGACACTGATCGTGATCAACACGGAGTTCGGTCGCCCTGCCCAATTCGATTCCGGCGGCGGCCGCGGGCACTATTCCAAGTGCTTCAGTATGGTGCTGGCGGGTGGTGGCTTGAAGCATTGCGGCGGCTATGGCGTCACTGACGAACTGGGCATGAAGATCGTGGAGAATCCGGTGTCGGTTCCGGATGCGTTTGCCACGATCCTGGCCGCCTTGCAGATCGATTCGACGAAGAATCTGTATGATGGCGATCGTCCAGTTCCCATCACCGATCAAGGCACCGCCATTCGGGCACTGCTCGCTTGAGCGTCCCGCAGCCGTGCCGGATTGTGCCTCTTTCCCTTCTTTCTTGTGGTCCTGTGATTGATCTTTGCGCGGCTGTGGCATATAAGACTTTACTTCGCCTAAAGATTGAAAATTCGAGTGACGAACGGACCTGACGACGGATAATCGCATCCGCAGCAGGGGTGGCAGGGACTGCGTCACGATGCCTTCCTTTTTTCGAATTCATACCGCGTTCGTTAGTTCTCCATCCAGCGGGGCGTTTCATGCATACATTGGATCTGGTTGTCCTGGTCGGTTATTTCGTCACCTTAATCGCGATTGGCGTGATCAGTTCGCGACGTATCAAGCAGCAGGAAGACTTCTTCATGGGAGGCCGATCCTTCGGCAAGCTGCTGCAGACCTTTGCCGCCTTCGGTGCCGGGACCGGCTCCAGCGACCCGGTTAACACCGGCCGTACGACTTTCACCAGCGGGATGAGCGGCATGTGGAGCGTGATGTACTGGCTGTTCGTCACGCCGTTCTATTGGATTACCGCGGTATGGTATCGCCGCATGCGCCACCTGACGCTGGGCGACTGGTTTGTAGAACGCTACGAATCCAAGGGACTGGGCGCCGCCTATTGTGCCTTCGGTTTGGGATTCTT
>CALBSZ010000113.1 GCA_937967665.1 uncultured Planctomycetaceae bacterium | reverse complement strand
GAAGGCCTCTTCTTCCATCTGAGCCATGATGTTACCCAGCCAGTTCGGGCCGGTAATCCTGGCCCCCGCCTGGGTTCCTCCCGAGTTCAGCGCGCAGGGAGCGCCTTTTGTGTTGCAGGTTCCCTGTCCGGGTGGGAAGCTGCGATAGATGTCGTGGTGTTCGTGCAACGCCAGCGTCAGTTGCTTCAGCTTGTTGTTGCATTCCACACGGCGGGCCGATTCGCGGGCCGCCTGAACGGCAGGTAGCAACAAGGCCACCAGAATTCCAATGATCGCGATCACCACCAGCAACTCTACCAACGTAAAGCCGCTACGAGATCGCTCGAAAGCGGTTGGGGTGCGCATGAGCGGGTACCGATAAGATGAAGAAAAATTAACAAATGAGCCACTGAGATCCCTGCTTTGTAACCTGGAATCGAGATGAGATCAAGCGATTTCTATGAGATCCCCGAAATCCTTCCGGCGGATGGATGCCCGTTTCTGTCCCGTTGCCTATGTTTTTTTGTGGAAAAAGTCGCGGTACATTTAGGGGATGCGATCCCGATCCGACGAGGTGATTCGTGAGCATTCGGTCTGGCGCCAACCCTTACTGGTGTTGGCGGGCGCCCTGAGCGCAGGGATCGTGTTGGACCGGTACGCCGACCTTCCCTGGCCGGGCTGGGCAGTGGGGGCAGTGGTCTTCCCGCTGCTATGGTTCGTTTTCTGGTATCGCAAGAGGTTTACCTGGGCGGCCATCTGCTTGTGTTTCGCAGGCATGGCGATAGGCGGCTTGCGATATCACTTCTATTGGAACGTGTTTCCGGCCAACCATCTGGCTTATACGGCGCGCGAGGAACCGGCGGCGATTTGCATCCGCGCGATCGCGTTGCAGTCGCCGCGTTGGAGTCCGGCGCCCCCCGCAGGTCCGCTCTGCACGATGCCGCAGGAGGAACGTTCGCGGATGCGCGTGCACGTTCAGGCTGTTCGTCAGCGCGGCCATTGGCAAACCATCACCGGCGAAGGCCATCTGCTGATTCGCGGCAGGCTAACCGAGGTCGCGGCGGGGGATCATATCGAGGTCGTAGGCAAACTTAGCCGACCCGGCAAACCGGAGAATCCTGGCGAATTTGACTTCTTCGCGTTCCAACGTTCGCGCCGGGAACTGTTTCACCTGCATGCCCCGTCGCCGGCATGCGTCGTGGTGTTGCAGCGTGGTTCGCGAGCGCATCCGCGCTACTGGCTGGACCGACTCCGGCAGAACGGCCGTGAGTTGCTTTGGAAACACATTCATCCGGATCGCGCTCCGCTGGCATCTGCCGTATTGCTCGGCGCGCGCGAACAACTGGACGACCAGCAGACGCAAGCGTTTCTGACCACGGGTGTCATTCACTTGCTGGCGATTTCCGGACTTCACGTCGGCATCTTGGCGCTCGGATTCTGGCTCCTCGCGCGACTCGGCTGGGTGCCTCGCAATTGGGCCCTGCTGATGGTGGCCCTGTTTGTTGTCTCCTACGCGGTTCTGACCGACGCGCGACCACCGGTCGTGCGCGCGGCGATTTTGATCACGGCGTTCTGTTGGTCCCAGTTTCTCGGGCGTACCGCGGCGGGTTTCAATACGCTGGCAGGCGCGGCGCTCTTGCTGCTGGTGGCGAATCCGGCATGTTTGTTTCACACCGGTGTTCAGTTGTCCTTCCTGGCGGTCGCGACGCTCTCCTGCTGTGCCGACATCTATCTTACTCGCCCGCCGCCGGATCCACTCGACCGCCTGATCGCCATGTCGCGTCCGTGGCCGTACCATGCGTTCCGCCGAGGAATCCGTTTTGGACGCGATCTGGTGCTGGCGAGTCTGTTTGTGTGGTTGATCGCCTTACCGCTGGTCGCGCACCGCTTCCACGTGGTGACTCCCATCGCCCTGGTTCTGAATCCGCTCGTCTGGCCGCCGATCGCGGTCGCCTTGTTCGCCGGCTTTGGCGTGCTGGTCTTCGGCTGGTGCTGCCCGCCGCTGGGCGACGCCTGTGGCTGGGTTTGCGATCGCAGTTTCGCACTCATTCAAGCGTTGATTGAAGTCGCGCAGCGCGTCCCGGGCAATCACTTTTGGACCGCCGGCCCGCCGCTCTGGTGGGTGCTGGTGTTCTATGCCGTCGCCGCGATCTGGTTGTTCGTTCCGTCGACGCGTCCCCGCTGGCGCTGGCGTGCCGTGCTGATCCTGGCATGGATCTCCATGGCCTGGTTACCGTCGCTCGTCGCGAAAGTCCCGCACGCGACAGCCGGAGCTCCATTGGTCTGCGGATTCGTCTCGGTCGGACATGGAACGTGTGTTGTCATGGAACTACCGAACGGACAGACGATCATATACGACGCGGGCCGTCTGGGGACGCCGGACGCAGGAGTGCGATCGATCTCCGCATACCTTTGGTCCCGCGGCATCTCGCACCTGGATGCCGTTATTCTTTCGCATGCGGACGCCGATCACTACAACGCGCTGCCCGGTTTGCTGGAACGGTTTTCGGTCGGTGTCGTTTATGTTTCTCCCGTCATGTTCGCCGAATCGTCACCCGCATTGAATAAACTCGAGCAAAGCATTCGGCGTTCTGGCACGCCGCTACGCGAACTGCACGCCGGTCAACGGTTGCTTACCCAGCCCGACGCTGCGATGGAAGTCCTGCATCCCCTGTCAGGCAGGTACTACGCGTCCGACAATGCCAACAGTATTGTGCTTCAAGTCGACTGCCGGGGCCGCCGCATTCTCCTGCCGGGAGACCTGGAACCACCCGGACTGGACGACGTCCTAGCCGAACTGCCGGTGGATTGTGACGTCGTCATGGCGCCGCATCATGGCAGCATTGGCAGCCGGCCTGACCAAGTTGCCGCCTGGACGACGCCCGAATGGGTTGTCGCCAGCAGCGGACTCGGTCGAGACATCTCAACCGTGCGCACGACCTATGAACGGCACGGCGCCGTGTTCCTGCATACGGCCGTCGATGGCGCGGTGCTCGTGGAAGTGTTCGAAGACCATCGCATTCGTGTGCGCAGCTGGCGGCGCGAAGGATGGTAGCGATTGAAGATTGAAGATTGAAGATTGAAGATTGAAGATTGAAGATTTGCGGAGCACAATCAGTCGGCGGCGACTTCGGGGTAGATCACGATTTCAATGCGCCGATTGGCTGTGCGGTTGGTGGCGTTGGCAACGCGCGGATGATTGGTGCCGTGGGCAACGGCGAACAGCTGTTGTTGCGGGATCCGGTTGCGGCGCACAAATACATCCAGAACCGCCATGGCCTGATAGCCGGTAAGCTGGTGGGGATTCAGATTGGGTGTCGCCAGAATCGAAGCGTCCGTGTGACCTTCGATTCCAATAATTTGATTGGGATAGTTCCGCGTAATGACGCTGGCGACCTGATCCAAAACGGGATAGGCGGCCGCGATCAGCTGAGGTGTCACCGGCTGAAACAGTTTTTCCGACGGAATTTCGATGCGAATGACATCGGCTTCCTGGCGAACCTCCAGCCCCGGAATCTCGACCGCGCTGAGTGTCGTGCTGGCGTTCGTGTTCGCCGTGATCGTCGCCCCGCCGCGATGCTGCGTCGAGGTCAGCAAGGCTTGCAGGCGACGATCGGTGTCTTGCTTGGCCAACTGGGACGATTGTAGTTTGTCTGTCGTCTCGGCCAGCCGCTTCTGCAGCAGGTCGATTTGATCGCGCAGCAGTTTCACTTGTTGCTGGGACTGGGCCAGGCGAGTCTGCAACTGCCGGTTGTCGGTGTCCAGCAATTCGGCGCGCTTTGTCAATTCGCGAATCTGCGCCGCGTACGGTGGTTCGGGTTGTTGCGCGGGCGACTCCAAACGCAGCAGCAACACCAACACAGCCCATATGAGCAAACCACGAAAACGCATCACCAGCTCCTTCCTGCACTCCACGCGCACACCCACTCCACGCGCACACCACTGCCAGAGGGCAGCCGAGTGGCGGGATGATATCGGGCCACCGGATATGCGACAAGATCGAATAGCGAACAGGGGGGATTTAGCGATAATTTAGGATCCGCCTTCGCAATTACCCAACCGTTCTTAGGGCCGTGCGAGTTGTTTTTCGAGCCGTCCGTGTCGGGAATTGTGCCAGGTACGGGCGGGCGCGATTGCCCCATCCGGAATAATCGAGCCCGCTGGCAACGAATTGCTTGAGCCGGTGGTGGCACGCGTGTTAAAGTGGTAAGTTGGAAGAGGTTAACGCAGCCGATCGGCGATTTCCCCGTCGCACCCGGTGGTTCCAGGCGGCAACGTCGCTTCGGAGGATTCCATGTCAAGGTATGATCGATAGCCTGCCGCTGGCGTCGTCGAAACAGGGGTGGTCCGCCTGCGGCCGCATCCGCGACACGCGCGATCAGCCCGGACGAGGAGAAGGCCTGGATGCGCTGACATTTTGAGTCGAACGGCGCAGTTTGCTGGTGAGCGATTCGCACAAGCCGGCAGCTTGCGTCGAGCCGCTCACGAGAATTGTCTTCCCGGACAGACTCCTAGCGACGGGTGGCGACCGGTCATTCGAGGAACAGAGACGCATGTCGGTTGATATTCAAAGTTTTTGGAAGCTGCTGGTTGATAGTCGGCTTTTTGATTCGCAACACATCCAGCAACTCAGCAGCAGCTTCGGACAGGTCAAGGGCGCGGCGCAGTCGGGCAATGCCAAGACGCTGGCCGAATGGATGATTTCGCAGAATTACTTGAGCCGCTACCAGGCGACGGTCTTGTTGGCGGGTCGTCCGGGACCTTTCTTTTATGGCGACTACAAGGTTTACGATCGAGTTGACTCGGGAAGGCTGAATGGCATGTTCCGGGCGGTCCATGCCGGCACCAATCATCCTGTCCTGCTGCAATTCGTCACAGGCCCGATCTCACAGAATCAACAGCAGTGGTCGTCGGCCGCGCAACGATTGGAGCGGCAGACGACGATCGTCCACCCGCAATTGGTCCGCGCTTTCGAAGCGGTGGACTTGCAGACCTACAAATTCGTCGTGTTGGAAAACGTTTACGGACAGTCGCTGGACGAGCAACTGGCGAAAGGTTCGCTACCCGCGTCCGAAGCATGCCGTGTCTTGCGCCTCGCCGCCATGGGACTCGCACATCTTCACCAACAGGGAGAAGTCCACGGCGATGTCCGTCCGCATCAGATAGTCAGTGAACCTACCGGCAACGTGCGGCTCATGCGAGATCCATTGGCCGCGCCGCGCCCCCACGATTTCACCAATCCCGATCCCGGCGGCGAGCTACTCTGTAAGGCGGACTATCTCGCGCCGGAATTCGCCCAGCCCGGCAAGCAACCGGACAAGCTCACCGACATCTATGCGCTGGGCTGTACCTTTTATCATCTGCTTGCCGGCCGGGCTCCCTTTACCGGCGGCGACGCGCCCCAGAAGCTCGGACGACACGCGGCCGAGGCGATCCAGCCGCTGGAACAGTTCGGCATCCCGCAATCGGTGGCTGAGATGGTGTCGTACATGATGGCCAAGAACGCCAGCGTCCGGTACCAGGATGTCTCGACCATCGTCGAGCAGCTGAATGCGTTCGTCGATCCGGGGCAGCTGCGCTTCCAGCCCCCGCACCCGCCCGCCACACTGTCCAGTTACGAACAGTGGTTGGCGCAAAAGAAAACGCAGCGCACGGGAACGGGCGCGCCGAGTGTCGTTGCGGCGACCGGCGTCAAGCCGGCGTCACCTTTTCACGTTCAATCCGGCACGGCTGCCGTTGGCGCGGCCGGTGTAGCGGGTTTGGCGACGGCGGCTGCGGCCAGTGGCGAGACGCCGAAAGCCAAAGACGCCGCCGAATACGCGGCGCTCCGCGAAAAGGCCAAGACAAAGCAGATCGCTACCTATTTGGGCATCGCTGCCATCTTGCTGATTGCCCTGATTCTGTTAGCCAACAGTTTAGGTCGCAGTAAGTCTCCCGTGGCGCAGGAGAACGGTAACGGCACGGGCACGGCGGCCAGTTCGAACGCGACCAACAGTACCACGCTGCCAGGTGTGAACGGTGTCCCGAATGGCGCCGGGAATTCCAGTACAAACACCACAACGGTGGGCACCAGCGCGACCGGGGCCGGCGTTCCCGCGGCCCGGCCTCCGCGCGAAATCATCGTCGACGATCCGCAAGGAACTCTGCTGTGGGCGTCGCCCACGACGAGCGATGCGTTAAGCTTCCGCTACGTCCCGCTCGGCCCGCTGCTCTACATGGTGGCGCGGCCCGCCGAGATCCTGGCCAGCCCGCAAGGGAATCAGGTCATTCAAGCATTGGGACCCGAATTCGCTCGGCAACGCGCGGCCTGGGAAGGCGCGGCCGGCGTGAAGTTTGAAGAAGTGGAGCAGTTGATCATGACGCTTCACGACGACGGCGGAAACTTTCCGCGCGCGGCCTACGTCGTTCGACTACAGCAACCGAAATCGCCCGCCAATCTGGTTGCGGCCTGGGGCAACCCCGCGCTGCAAACGACCGATAAGGGAGACAGTTTCTACAACGGCGGTTCCGGCTATTCGTTCTACCTGCCGGCAGACAGCGGTGGGCAGTTGTTTTCCATGGGCCGGATGATCGACGTGGCCGACGTCGCGTCGCGGCGCGGGGCGGCGCCGCCGGCACGCAGCAGCATGGAACCTCTGCGGCGCGAATCGGATGCCTCGCGCCACTTCACGGTGATCTTTGATCCGCATGACCTCCGCAGTAATTTCTTCGCCGATCACCGCCAATGGTACTTCGGCAATCCGCGACTGGCGCGCGAACCGATCGACTGGTTCCTTCAAGACGACGTCAAGGCGGGGATGTTGAGTCTGCACTTCGGCAGCGACTTCTTCGCGGAACTGCGCATGCAGGGGAACCTTGGCTTGCAAGGACACCAACTGGCAGCGGAAGTGCAACGCCGGTTAGAGCAGGTTCCACAACGCGTCGAAGACTATTTGATCGGCATCACTCCCCACGAATACTGGAAGAAGGTGGCCTTCCGCTTTCCCTCGATGATTCGCTTCATGCACCAGCATTCGCGGATTGGCGCCGACGAGGATCAGGCGGTGATCAACAGCTACCTGCCCGGACCCGCTGCCGCCAACCTCACTTTTGGCGTTGCCATGGTCCTGGAATCGGGCACTTCGTCCAGGCCGACGACCGTGGCCACGACCAAACCAGGCAGCCCGCAGACGTTGCAAGATCTGCTGAACACCACGACCACGATGAGCTTCGACCAGACGGCGCTGGAATTCACCATGCGCGATCTGAAAGCAGACCTGCTGGACTCCTATCCGGACCTGCCGTTTGATCTGGACATCAAGATCATCGGCGCCGACCTGGAGAAGAATGGTATCACGCGCAATCAGCAAGTGCGGGATTTCAACGAACAGAACAAGTCGGTGGCACAGATCCTTACGGCACTGGTCATGAAGGCGAATCCTATCACGACGGTCGCGTCCCCCAAGGAACTCGATCAGAAACTGATCTGGGTCGTCGGCCCCGACCCGGCGGACCCTGCGAAACAGATAATCTTGATAACGACACGCGACGCGGCGGGGGCGAAGAATTATACGCTGCCAGCCGTTTTCCAGCCCAACTAAGGAACAGGTGACGAACAGGCTCGGCAGCCGGCCTCCATTCACGTCGCGGCGAATTCTCCGAGATTGCGAATTGCCAACGGCGAGATTGATTCTCTGCTCTGATGAACCGTCGACAGGGGTAATCGACAACAAAGCGAACAGCCGTGAAATTGTTTTCCATCCACTGTACTACCTGTAAAGCAAACCTTGACGTCACCGACGCATCGGCGATCGGCCAGATTCTTGCCTGCCCGAACTGTGGCAGCATGGTCCTGGTTCCGGCGCCGGAGTCGTCGGCGCCCGACACGGAGTCGACCGGCCAGCAGGACGTCGCGCCGGCTGCGGTGAATAACGTCATGGCCGCTGCCGTCCCCGCGGCAAGTATCGACACGACGCCGGCAACTGACGAAACGCCCCTGGACGACAATGCAACTCCGTCCGACAGCAACGCAACTCCGCCAGAGGCTCCGGTGTCGCCAGAACAACATGCAGCGGCATTGGAATCACCATCGGACGAAGCCCCGGTCGCCGCCGCGGCGCCACTGCTGCCGACCGACCAGTGGACTTCGGCCGCGTCGCAAGCCTGGAAAGTCTGGTTGGCCAACGGTGTGGCGGCCTGCATGGGTATGGTGTTGGCAGTCGGCGTCTTCGGTTTCGTGGTCACTCGAGGCGCCTCGGTCGCCAAGACCCGCGTCGACAGCCCACCGGCCGAGGTTACCGCGGACGACAATTCTGAAGAAGTCGGCACCACCAATACGACGTCTCCAGGCATCGAACCGACGGTGACTCCCGCGGCGCCGGCCGCCGCGCCCGAAGTAGTGGAATCTCATGAAGAGCCGGTGGAAGAAGACGAACAGGAATTGCCGGTCGCGACCGTGGACGTTGGCAGCTCCGAACCCGAAACAACCCGCGACGACAACCCGCCCGGTTTTGAACCTGAAGTTCCCGAGCTCGCCAGCATCGACGACCCCTCTCCGTATACGGGGCCGCTGCCGGATCAACGAGACGTCCCGGAATTCGATCTCCTGTCGCTCGTGAAAGATGTTGACGTGATTCCTCTGGCGGATCGCCCGGAGCCACGAGAAATCGATGTCGCCGCCCGCCTGCAGGACCCGATTCCCAGCATTCAGTTCAACGATGTCCCCTTGGTGGACGTCGTCCATTTCCTCACGCAGTTCAGCACGGTACCCATAACCTTTGATCTGTCCTCGCTGCAACTATCGCGAACGTCACCTGCCGCTCGCGTCTCGTTCCAGGCTACGGACACGACAGTCGGTAAATTGCTGACTGAGGTCCTGCAGCCGAGGCAATTGACCTATCAGCAGCGGGACGGGTACGTCATCGTCACCCGTCGGGCCGCGGACAGCTTCCGTTCGCTTACGCATGATGTCGGCGATATGCTGGCATCGGACTCCGATGCGCAATTTGTCAAAACACTGCTGCTCGACGGCGTCGATCCGGAATCCTGGCTGAGCAGGGGAGGGCAGGGGGGGATCGTTGTCGAAGGCCAGAAGATGGCCGTCCATCAAACCGAGTCGAATCAACTGAGCGTGCTGTTGCTGCTGGAACGACTGCGACTGGCCCGCGGCCTGCCGCGCCAGAAGCCATTTTCCGATCCCTACTTGTATTCGCAGCCTCGCTTCCAACTGGCGGACGCGAAACTGGCGCAGCCCGTCACGCTGAACGCGGCGCGTGAAAACAGCTTGCTTTCCGTTCTGGGAAGAATCGGACAGCAGGCGGGCTTGCACATCGTTGTTGACTGGCGTTCGTTGCGCGGCGAACGCTGGGCTCCCGATTCGCCAACCAGTCTGGCCGTCGCCGAACTGCCGGCGCGGGAGACGTTAGATCAGTTGCTATTGCCGATGGGCCTGACGTATCGCGTCTTCGACGCCACGACGATCGAAGTCATGGCCATCTCCGCGCTGCCTCCTGAAGTCGAGATGTATTCAACCGCCGTCGAGATCGACGAACTCCGCGCCCGCTTCGGCCACTCGCTGCACTACGACGAAGTCAGCGACCAGGTTGTCGCCGCGCTGCCTCAGCCACTACAGCGCCAGCTGGCCGAGTATCTGGGCAACTGACGGGTTCCATCCTTAGCAGGACCTACGCCGTCGCGCATTCGTTGATGCGGACTTCGCGACCCACCGCCTCGGCGATCCGCCGGACCCGCTGCATGGTCTGTTCGAACTGTGCGAACGTCAGCGACTGGTACCCGTCGCTCAAGGCACTCTCCGGTTCCGGGTGGACTTCCAAAATCAATCCATCGCAACCCGCGGCCACCGAGGCCGCCGTCATGTCCGGGATCAGGTAGGTATGTCCCGTGCCGTGACTGGGGTCGACGACGACCGGCAAATGCGTCTTCTGGTGCAGGTACGGCACCGAGGCCAATGGCAAGGTAAAACGCGTATGCCCTTCGAAGGTGCGAATGCCGCGTTCACACAGCATGACGTTGGGATTTCCCTCGTTCAAAACGTATTCGGCCGCCAGTAGGAACTCGTCCATCGTCGCACTGGCGCCGCGCTTGAGCAGCACCGCGCGGTGCGATTTGCCGACCGCTTCCAGCAACCGGTAGTTCTGCATGTTACGTGCGCCGATTTGCAGGACGTCGGCGTACTTCGCGACCAGTTCCACGTCGTCTGTGGACATGACTTCCGTGACCACGGCCAGGCCTGTTTCGTCGCGAGCCTGGGCGAGTAATTTCAGGCCTTCTTCCTTCATGCCCTGGAAACTGTAGGGACTGGTGCGCGGCTTGAAGGCGCCACCGCGCAGCGCCGTGGCTCCAGCCGCCTTCACGGCCCGAGCGGTCTCCATAATCTGTGCTTCGCTTTCCACCGAGCAGGGCCCGGCGATCACTCCCAGCGTTCCGGCGCCGACGCTCAGGCTGCCGGCATTCACTTGCGTTGGTTCCGACTTGACCTCCAGGCTGGCGACTTTGTACGGGGCCAGGATCGGCATGACCGAATCGACGCCCGGGCCGCTCTCCAAGGACTCTTTCGTCTGCTCCCGCTTTTCGCCGATCGCCGCGATCACCGTGCGTTCGGTCCCGTAGAGCACATGCGACTTCAGCCCCAGGCTTTCCACACGTTCGACCATGTGCGCGATCTGTTCTTTGGTAGCATGTTTTTTCATGACGACGATCATTAGAGTGTCTCCGTTTGCATTGGGTTCAGGGTAACTGGCAGACTCGGTTGGCCAACGCCGGTTTCGTTCAAATTGGCGTGTCTTAAATGCTGTTTAACCCCCAGCCGCAGGCGCCGGATCGGTGCGTGTACCGGTGTCTGCGGCCGAGGATCTCGTCTACTCATGCGTGCAGCCAGCAATGAGATATGGCGTTTTCGGATGAGGAACGACTCAAATCAAAAAAAGCCCTGGCAACCTTCAGGCTGCCAGGGCTTTGAGTTTTTCAATTGCTTGAAACTGAGGTTAAACACCTCCTCCGGCCCCGCCAACCCGCGGGCTAAAAAAGTAAAACCAATAGTTGCCGAAGTAGGTTACCATTCGCTTATTATGCCCTGGATCGTAGCGGACGTCAACCGAGTGTTTTCCCTAATCCATGCGCCCCCGCCGCCAACCACCAAGAACTTGTTGGGGATTCCGCAGGCGACCACCCGCCCGCACAACAACTTAATTCCGGGCGAGGAATTATTCGTAAAAGATTCTCGGAAGATTCTGGGAGCGTCGTCCGTGTTGAATCAGCGATTGGCCGATTTGCCCGAAAACCTGATTGCCATATCCAGCAGAAACCTCGATAATCAAATGCACCAAGAGCGTGGTGTCGGATGGCCAAGAAACGAGAACGCCGAAGAAAACGGAAGGTGTCGCAGGCGACTGCGCCACGACCTCCGGTGCCTGCGTTGTCGCAACTCGTGGAATCGGCGGATGATACGCTTTCCCAACTGGACATTGCCGTAGCGAACCTTGTCTGCGCTGGCGACTTGCCCGGCATGGGACCGCCTGATTTCGACCGCCGATTGGACTGGCTCGACGAAGCCGCGAGGCTGGTCAAGCTGGAAACCGACCGCCATTACTACAAATTTCTTGACGACCCGGCAGCATTTGACTTCTCGCAGGCCCGGTTCTGCATGGTCGCTCTGGTCACGGTGCTCCAGCAGCAGTGTGGCGTCAGATACAACCCGAAATGGCAAGGCCTGACGCCCGATCAGCCCGTTCCCGAATCGTTTGGGTTGGACGCCAGTGACCTCTTTATCCACGCGATCATCGACCAGATTGGCGGAACCTGTGGATCGCTCCCCGTTTTGTACGTCGCGGTCGGGCGCCGGCTCGGCTACCCGCTGCGACTCGTCAAGGCGGCCAGGCACCTGTTCGTGCGTTGGGACGATCCGGACGGCAAACGGTGGCATCACTCGGATCGATTCAATATCGAAGCCACTGGGCCAGGCATACACTTTCTTCCAGACGATCATTATCGGACATGGCCTCATCCGGTTTCCGATGAAGACGTTGATTCGGGAATCTTCCTCAAGTCGCTCACGCCTCGTGAGGAGGTTGCGGAGTTCGTCGCCACGCGAGGCTATTGCCTGCAAGCGAATCGACGGTTGAACGACGCGATCCAGACGTTCGGCGAAGCGGTGAAGCTCGCGCGGCATAATCGCCATTTTGCAGCCGCGCATGATGCGCTCCGAACGCATATGGCCATGCGACGACGCGGCCATGCCTACCTGAATGCTGCGGTCGGCGGCATGGACCAGAAGCCGGTGGGTCCGTTTTGGCTCAACGGCGTCGGCGGCGACAAAGTGCTGGTTCAAATCGTTTCTCCCGTTCGCCAGCCCTACGCGCCTCCGCCCGATGTTGGCAGGCAGTTGGTCCAGCACGCACTGCAAACACCCAACGGCTTGAACGTCGAGGCATGGCTTCCCACGCATGAACCGTCTTCCGAAATGACAGCTCATTGGGTCCGGTTGTCCGACGGTCGTTGGGCGCTTGTGCATAAAACCGTTACCGATACATGGGGCGGCCCTGTACCTCCCTATCAAAGACGGAAGCCTTGGCAGGAGCCGCGCCATGGGCCGGTTCTGCCGGATGATGGCACGCGCTTCGGTGGACATTGGCACGGCTCGATGCACGGGCATCAGCGTGAATCGCTGTTTGTGCATGAATTGGCCAATCTTGCGACACGCATCGAGCAGGCAGTGCAACTCGTGGACAGCCAAGCCAGCATGCCCGACCTGCCCGCCATCCAGCCGTTGGCACTTCCGGCTGGACCAAGCATTCCGACTTTATCGAACGCGAGTGCCAGAACTCATCATTTCGTCCATTGACCGCAGGAGCACCCCATGTACGCTGATCTTGGCCCAGGACAAATGCTCGATCTCGATCCGCCATCGCCAAACGAGGTAGATCTGCTGTATAGTCACGAGTTCGTCGCCAATAGCATGCATATTCGCACGCGACAATTGCCGAACGTGGCAGAGAAAACTAATCTGTACGCATACGTCATACATAACCCGGTCAACTACGTTGATCCGAATGGACTCTATGCTTCACCTGGTTACGGACACTTTTGCGGTCCGCGAAATGGGGAGGAATGGTATGGAGCGTCGGCGCTGGATTGTCTCGACGAAGCCTGCAAGTGGCACGACGAGTGCATCGGTCCATTGGGTAATTGCATACCGTTCACGTTCAAGATTACCTATTGCGATCAGCGGCTGAGTATCAAAGCCTACTACTGTGCCGCCGTTGGATGCGATACGGCCAAATGTCGCGCCGCCGCAGCGATTATTGGCGCGTGGATGGCGATGCCAGGCGCCGGGACCATTCCGATTGGAGGGCCAGTTTTTGAATAGGTTGCTTCGCATGAGCACGAAATCGATCAAGTGGGCCACCACGCTCATAGCGCTGATCTGCGTCAATGCAATCCTTCTTTTCGTTGCCATAACAACTGGGTTCTCACCGTGGACTATTGGCATGGTCTCGCTGCTTGGAGCGTTGATCGGGATAAAGCACGATATGGGGAAGCACAGCTTTCTCTTGCGTGTAATTGCAGGCAGCGCAGGAGGGCTTTTTGTCTATATCGGATTGATGATGTCCATCTTCGGCCACCTATTCCGCTAATTGCCTCCGACCGGTCCGCACAGTATCAGGCACTGTTGAAGTCGACGGCGACGGATTCTCGCTTGTCAAATGTGAAAAGGCAAAAAAATGAGGTGACATATGAAGCTCGTGAGCACACAGTCGAAGCAGTCTTCACGTTAAGAATTTCACGAATCGCGTCACCCAGAGTGCGAGGGCTGCCTGGAATCATCAGTGAAGCCAGACTTGTCGATGGCCGCATAGTTGTCACAGACCGGTTTTATGATTGGGATAGTCACCAAAGCTGGCGAGAGTTTCAGGCGAAACTCGTTCAGCCTAAATCAAAGCCAAGTCGGTGAATCGCCAAAGCTCTACGTCTCGACGCGAAGAAGATCACGAGTTATCGCTCGTGGCTGCAAACAGAACCCAACATTGGCAATTCAACCTGAAATCCTTGATGTGGTGGATGTGCCTCGCCGCGATGATTGCCGCAGTTATCGTCGCAGTGCCGACCAGAATCGCCATCTTTGGGCCACTGTTCTTATTAGCCAAATTCGACTCCGGTGTTGACCGTAGTATCATTTACGGTTGGGCTATTTTAAACATGCTTGCCGTTACACCTATCCGTGGTGGCCGCAAAGATGGACCGCAATCATTACGGCCTTTGGAATCGCGGCATGGGTCCTCTCAGGACTTTCTCCATTGATTGGTAACGCATTGATTTTCCCCTGCTTCCACGCGAGCCCGACCCGCTCCACAAGGCTGCCCATTCTGTCCAAGCAGGCGATAGCCGACCTGGAAAACTCAGCCGGTTGTTCTCTATGATAGTACGCGGATCAGATTCGGGGATTTGCTATCGAGATTATGACAGAACACATTGTAAATATCGCGGCTTACAAATTCGTCCAGCTGGATCGCCTGAAACAGCGGCGCAATCAACTTCGCACGCTGTGTACGGAAGCGGGCCTCAAAGGTACGATCCTGCTGAGCCACGAAGGGATCAACCTGTTTGTCGCTGGTTGCCGCCACGGAATCGACGGACTGCTGCGGGAGCTGCGCAGCGACCCGGCCTTGGCGGATCTGGAGGTCAAGGAAAGCCTGAGCAACTACCAGCCGTTTAATCGGATGCTAGTCCGTTTGAAACAGGAAATCATCGCCTTCGGCGTGCCCGGTATCGCGCCGGCGCAAGCGACGTCACCAAAACTATCCGCGCGGGAGCTAAAACGCTGGCTGGACGAAGGAAGGCCCTTGACGCTGCTCGACGTCCGCAATGACTATGAAGTGAAGCTGGGCACGTTCAAGCAGGCCCAGCCGATCGGGGTCGACCATTTCCGCGACTTTCCGGAGGCCGTCAAAAAACTGCCGCCGGAAGCGAAACAGCAGCCACTCGTTATGTTCTGCACAGGAGGAATCCGCTGCGAAAAGGCAGGGCCGCTGATGGAACGCGAAGGGTTCGAACAGGTTTACCAGCTCGACGGCGGCATCTTGAAGTATTTCGAAGAATGCGGCGGCGCGCACTACGAAGGCGACTGTTTTGTGTTCGATCAGCGCGTCACCGTCGATTGCCAACTTCGAGAAACCCCGACGAAGCAGTGCTTTGCCTGCCAGGCTTCTTTGTCGGAAGCGGACCAGCAGTCCGAAAAGTACGTGGTGGGCGAATCGTGCCCATACTGCTTTCAGACGCCTGCGGAGAAAATGGCCGCGGCGATTGCCGGGCGCCATGCCGCCATTCGCGCGCTCTGCGATCCGCTGCCGGGGAGCGTTCCCTACGACAACGCGCGGCCGCTGAACGTGCCGCTTCGTTTTGACCAGATGACACTCTTGGATTTTCTGGATGCCTTTCATCCGCAGGTGGGGCGCGAGGCCTGGCGAGCGGCCTGCGCGGCGGGTGCCATCGTCGATCGGCAGGGCCCCGTTGGAGAAGATCGCATCGTGCGGGCCGGCGAGCGCTTCGACCACTTGCAGCCCGCCACCGTGGAACCGGATGTGAACGCGGACATCCAGATTTTGCACGAAGACGACGCACTGGTCGTCGTCAACAAACCAGCTCCGCTCCCCATGCATCCCAGCGGACGCTTCCACCGCAACACGCTCGACTACATCCTGAATCGTGTTTACGAACCGTTGCGTTTACGCGCTGCCCATCGCCTGGACGCCAATACGTCGGGGGTCGTGATCTTCAGTCGCACTCGGCAAATCGCGGCCCGCGTCCAGCCGCAATTCGAATCCGGCGACGTTGCCAAGATCTATGTCGCGCGCATCGCCGGTCACCCCTGCGACGACCATTTCGTTGCCACGGTTCCGATCAGCGCTTCGCCGTCACGTACCGGGGCACGATTGCCGGACGTGTCCGGGAGCCCTGCGCGAACGGAGTTCCGCGTTTTGCGGCGTGACGAGGACGGCACGGCGCTGCTCGACGTACACCCCCTGACCGGACGCACCAATCAGATCCGTGTACACCTGTGGGATCTGGGCATGCCGGTCGTTGGCGATCCGGTCTATCTGTCGGGACGGAAGTTGGGGGACACCCAAACGGTCACGACTTCGTGCACGCCACTCTGCCTGCATGCCTGGACAGTAGCGCTGCAGCATCCCTTCACAAACGAGCGAGTTGAATTCGAAACGCCGTTGCCGGCCTGGTTCACGCGATGAGACGGATTTCTGAACCGCGGATGCGAGTCCGAGGTTTTCGCACGCCAGCGCTTCGCCGTTGGATGGCGGGCTCGAGGAGACACATGCCGTCGCTTCGCGACTTGGTTCGGTCGTGTTGCACGACCACCTCGGACTTGCGTCCGAGGCTAACGCATGTCACCGCTTCGC
>CALBSZ010000112.1 GCA_937967665.1 uncultured Planctomycetaceae bacterium | reverse complement strand
AAACTCCTGCAGCCGAAACTCCTGCAGCCGAAACTCCTGCAGCCGAAACTCCTGCAGCCGAAACTCCTGCGGCCGAAACTCCTGCGGCCGAAACTCCTGCAACAGAAACTCCTGCGGCAGGCAGCGACTCCGAGACCGAAACGACCTCGGAACCGTCGGAGATCCAGTATGAAACGCTGGAGGAGGCGGAGGATAAGATCCGTAGTTCGATCGCCCGCCCCAAGGCTCGCGAACGATTAGACCAGGCCGTGGAGGAAATCTCGGCGGCGGTCAAAGAGTACAAGACGGCGTTTGGAAAATTTCGTTTGCAGAAGGAGTTGGGAAAAGCCGAAGGCGACTTCGCTCCCTTGGACCTGACCGAACTTACCAAGAAGCTGGACGTGACGCTGGTGGACGTGCCGGCGAGCGGGTTTGCGGAGTTTGCGATGCGCGTTCGCGGCGAGGCCCAGGAAGACGATCCGGCGTACTTCGAAATCGGGCGCGCCACGCAGACTACCTTCAATCGTAATTCAGGCATGCAAACGATCTCGTTCCTGCAGGTCGCCTATTCCCAGCAGGTCAATTTGTATACTCCCGACGAATTCAGCACACCCTATTCGCAGGAATCCAGCACGCAGTTCATGCTCACGCCGGACAACGTTTTTGTCTACTGGCGTACGCAGGTGATTGAATCACGCGTTCCTCCGCTGGAGGAAATCCGGGAGAAAGTTGTGAACGCATGGAAGCAGCGCGAAGCGGTATCGTTTGCGATGAAGGAAGCGGAAGCGATCGCGGCCCAGGCCAGCAAGGAAAGTCTGGAGTCGGCCGCGGGCGCGGAACTTGCCAAGAGGGTTTTCGAGCCCGCGCCGTTTACCTGGATGTCGCGCGGCATGGTGGCCTTTGGCGGCGGAGCGCCGTCGATGAGTCGTATCGAGGGGGTGGATTTCATTGACCATGCGTTCATGGAAGCCGTTTTTTCTCTCGAACCGGGCGAGGCGGGTGTGGCGGTCGATCTGCCCAAGACGACGGTCTATGTGGTCCGCATGGAATCCGATTCACCGTCGGCGAAAGTGCGTCGCGAGCAATTCCTGGCGACGAACCCTACGACTAATCGAGATATCCAGTACCTGGCCTACCTGGAAAAACAGCGGTTGTTCAACGCCTGGTTCGACGACATGGAAGTCGAACTCAACGTCGCCTGGCGCCGCCGGCCCGATTCACTCGGCATGCGCTAAATCCGACATCCCGCCAATAGACAGTGGGTGAGGTTCCAGAACGCCGACGTTGAACCACAGGGTAACTTACGACCGGATACCCTTGCTCGCGCTGCGTGCTTGTATTTTGGCGGATTGCCGCAAACTTGGCGCTGTCCGACTAGTTGCGCTTGGCACGCTGTTTCTGAATGGCGTCGGCGAGTTCTTCTGCGGTGACGATGCCATCGCGGTCTTGATCGACGGCAATGAAGATCGGCAGCACCTTCTTTTCCACTTCCGATCGCTGTACCGCACCATCGCCGTTGCTGTCCAGCTTGGCGACGATGCCCGCGGCGACGGTTCGAGCGTTGCCTTTGTAGTTGGCCAGTTCCGCCGCGGGATCTGCTGCTGGCTGCAGCGGGTAGGCGATGTCGAAGTAGCCGATCATCATCTCGTCCCAAGTTTGATCCCCCCAACGCACGGTCGCGCCGGGGTCCGGGTTGTTCAAGTTGTATTCGCTGTTGTCAAAATGGGCCACGCAACGAATGCGAGTCCCGCGCGGCAACTTCTTCGGCTCAGACAACTGGTAGGCGGTTTGCCAATTAAAGTCATAGGCGGGAATGTCCAGCAACGTTTCGGACGACCCGTTGGGGAACTCGGCCGTGTAAGAAAACGATTTGCCGCGCAAGTGCATGTGAGGCATGAGCGATAGCAGAAGCAGGTCGACGTGCGCCACGGACGAGTGGGCGTCAACGCGATGATTGCGTTCCCCAGGCGGAATACTGAAGCCGCGATTCATCGCCTGCGTGGTGCGAATCTGGTGCGTGATTTCAGCGGGATCGGCAAAGATCAGCCCGATCTTACTCTGGTCGAATTGCTCGGTGCCAATGGGGGTGTAATGCACCTGGAAAACCAGTTGCGAACCAGCCGGTAGCCGCTTGGCCATGCCTTGCGGAAAGGTCCGAGCGCGCAGACCGGGGACGTAGCCGACGAGAAACCCTTCCTGGTCGCTGAAGCCCCGACGCCCCGGTTCCCTGGCAAAGGCCAGGATATGATGGACGACCGCGCGATTGCCCGGCAGGATTTCTGCCGCTGCCAGCCATTTGTCTTCCCTCAGTTGCGGGTCGGCGGTGAACCACTGATAGCGGATCTCGCCCTCCGCTTTGACTCGAAACGGCTCCGGGCTGACATCCAGCACCAGGTCGGGCTGCCGCGGGAGTTGCCAGCCGGTGACGTACTGTTTCGGTGGCGGCAGCTGGTTCGGATCACCCTGCGGGGCGCCGTCGGCCACCCATTGATAGATCAACTCGCGTTCTTCGTCGGTCAGCGAACGGTCGTTTCGGAATTCGCCGTGTTGGGGGTCGGCGTGCCACGGAGGCATGCGGTTTTCGCGAACGACTTCTTCGATCATTTCCGCCCAGCCGACCACTTCGGCGTAGTCGGTAAGCGTGAAGGGAGCGATTTCGCCGTCACGATGGCATTCGACGCAGCGCCGTTGCAGGATCCGCGCGATCTGGTTGCAATACGTGACCGTCGGATTGGCGATCGGTTCTTGAATCCGGCCGAGGTGACAGCCCACCACTTCAGTCTGTGGAGTCTTGACGGGCCGCCCGGCCAGCAGGTCTGCAATGGCGTTGCGCAAATCGTGCGATTGCGGTTCATCGCGGACGTAGCCCACGCCCCACTGGTCGTCGACACGTCCATGATAGCGCACCACGCGTTGCTTATCGAGCACAAACATTTCGGGCGTTCGGACGGCGCCGATCTGGTCGGCCACTTTGTTTCCCAAGTCTTTGAGAATGGGAAAGCTAATCGCGTGAACGCGCGCGTAGGCGGCGATCTCCGTAATCGAATCCTGAACATTCGCGTTGATCCCCAAAAACGTGACACCTCGATCTGCGTATTCCTGCTGCAGTGATTCGAGGCGTGGTCCGTAGAGTTTCACCAGCGGGCATTCGGTGCCGAGCACCGCCAGGACAACGATATCGCTTTCCGCATAGTCGGAAAGTTGATGTTCCCGACCGCGAAAGTCACGCAGGGAAAAGTCGGCTACGGTGCGCCCCAACGGCGTTTCCGTCGCCCAGGCAGGGGCAGCCGCAACCATGGCGCAAGCGCAAATCAGTATGCGTAGTGGCATTTCCAGTTCCTTCCAAGTGTCGCCGCGAACGGCGACGTGTGCGATTCATCCTCAAGATTCAGTCTATCAGAACGCGGTCGGCTGCCATAGGGAATCCCGCCGCTCTGCTGGTAGCGTTTTCGTCCGCACCGGTTATACTCACCGAACCTGACCCGAGTTCCAAGCACGCAGGACAAAATTGCATGAGTAAGGATGCCTTTCGCACGACACCGGAACTGTCGGACAAACTGCCTCCGGGCATTCCGTATATCGTTGGGAACGAGGCCGCGGAGCGGTTCAGCTTTTACGGCATGAAAGCGATTCTGTTCGTCTTCATGACGCAATACTTAATGAAGGCGGGCGGGGCGGAGCGGGATGTCATGACACCCGCTCAAGCGAACGAATGGGTGCATCTGTTTGTTACCAGCGCCTATTTTTTTCCGATAATCGGTGCCTTGTTCTCCGATCTATTCTTGGGGAAATACCGCACGATCCTGTGGATTTCCATCATTTACTGCCTGGGCCATTTGTGCCTGGCCATTGACGATACACGCTTCTGGCTGATGTCCGGCCTGACCCTGATTGCCATTGGGACGGGTGCGATCAAGCCGTGCGTTTCGGCTCATGTCGGCGATCAGTTCGGGACTAAGAATCAGCACTTGATTTCGCGTGTGTTCGGATGGTTCTACTTTGCCATCAATCTGGGTGCGACGGCATCGACGCTGTTGACTCCGTTCTTGTTAAAAATGTTCGGGCCCTCGGTCGCCTTTGGCGTGCCCGGTGTCTTGATGGCGCTGGCCACATTCGTGTTCTGGCTGGGTCGGCACAAGTTCATTCATGTGCCTCCTGGGGGAATGGGGGCCGTGCGCGAAGCGTTCAGTGGCAAAGGGGGCAGGGCCATCCTGAACCTGGTGCCTGTCTACCTGTGCGTCGCCATGTTCTGGGCCTTGTTCGACCAGACCGCGTCGTCGTGGGTACACCAGGCCCGGCGCATGGATCGGCAGTGGCTGGGGATCGATTGGTTGCCGTCGCAGGTGCAGGCGGCGAATCCGATCCTGGTCATGCTGTTCATTCCGATCTTTTCTTACATCCTGTACCCGCTGTTGGATAAAGTCTTTCCGCTCACACCCCTGCGCAAAATCGGCATCGGCTTCTTTGTCACGGTGCTGGCATTTGCCATGCCAGCGTGGATTGAGAGTCGGATTGAAGGCGGGCAAGTGGTGAAAGCAACCTCGGAGGGCGACGGCAACAATTTCCCCGCGGAACGCATCCTGGACGGCGACACCGCAGGGCACGGCTGGGTTTCCAGTCGCTGGGACGACCAAACCAAGCCGCAGGAGATTGTCATTCAGCTCCGCGAACGGGAAGCCTGGAAGATTTCGTCGATTCGCTTCCATCCGGCCAGCGATCTGTCCGACTTTTTTGTCGCCCAGCGCGTGAAGGAGGAACAGGCCAAGCTGGGTCTGACCGACTTTTTGTCGGACAAGGTCCGCCGAATCTTCCGTCACGTCGATGATTCGCGGTTCGCCCCTCCGCCAGAGGACATGCAGCGGTCGTGGGCCAAGGATGTCGAGGTGTTTATCGGCGACAGTCCCTTGGGGGACGCGCAACCGGCAGCCGGCGAGGAAGCTGCGAGCTACGCCTGGACGCGTTCCGTGGGAAGCTTGGAGCTCACGCCGGAAGCCCGCTTTCAGTCTCTTTCATTTGCGCCGGTCGAGACAGAATACGTCATGGTGCGTGTCTTGTCGAACTTTGGCGGCGACTATGTTGCTCTGGGAGAAGTGGAAGCCATCGCGGACGAACCACTGCTGGCCGACGCCACGCCGGGGCAGCGAGACGTCTGGCCGAATGTCGCCGCCACGGGCTTTCGTCCCAACATTGTCTGGCAATTGCTTTCGTACGTGCTGATGACCGCCGCGGAGATCATGATCTCGATCACGTGCCTGGAGTTCTCCTACACGCAGGCCCCGAACAAGATCAAGTCGTTCATCATGTCGCTGTTCCTGCTTTCTGTTTCGGCGGGCAACTTTGTGACGGCCGCGGTCAACCATGTCATCCAGAACCCGGACGAAACGACGATACTCGAAGGCGCCGACTACTATTGGTTCTTTACCGTGTTGATTCTGGTTACGGCATTCGTGTACTTGCTGGTCGCCAAGCTCTACCGCGGTCAGACCTATATCCAAGGGACGGAAGAGGTTGCCGTGGACAGCGCCTAGCGGTCTTCATTCATCGTGGCAAGTCTATGGAAGGATAGTGTGGAAGAACACGGAGTCGGGGCGACGCGATCGAATCTGGCGTACGTGAAATACGCGATCAGGATCACGGTCTTTGCTTTGGTCGCCTATGGTTTGTGGCGTTTCGTCTCGTCGTCATGGAACGACGTTCGCCAGTCCCTGCTCTCGGCCGACCCCGCGTGGCTGGGCGTTTCGATGCTGCTGTATTCCGTGGGGATGGTACCGATGGGTTTGTTCTGGTGGCGCGTGCTCAAGGCCATGGGCCAGGACCCGACCGTTGGGGAAACCTTGCGGGCGTTCTTTGTGGGGCATTTGGGAAAGTACGTGCCCGGCAAGGCCCTGGTGGTCGTGCTCCGCACCGGATTGATCCACAGCCACCGTACCGACAAGACGATGGCCGCAACGAGTGTCTTTATTGAAACGCTGACAATGATGGCCAGCGGCGCGTGCGTGGCGGGAATGACGATCGCCGTATTGTATCGCGACCAATGGCAGATGCTGGTACTAGCCGGCGGCCTGATGCTGGCTACCGGCGTGCCGACGATTCCGCCGTTGTTCCGCAGGATCGTCAGCTGGTTAAAGGTGAGGAACGCCAACCCTGCGATCGAACGGGCGCTGGAAGGGGTCAACGCTCGAGTCATGGCCATCGGCTGGTGCTGCAACCTGGTCGGCTGGGTATTCTTCGCGCTGAGTTTGTGGGCCGTGATGCGATCGATGGGCGTGGACGCGGAATTGGGCGTCTTGCCACGATTGGCCGCTACGGTGGCCCTGGCAATGGTGGCCGGTTTCCTGTCACTGCTGCCCGGTGGCATCGGCGTCCGCGAGTGGGTCGTGATGTCCCTGCTGGTTGCGCCCATTGGACCTTTCGAAAAGAAAATCGCGGTCAGTTCCGCGTTGCTGCTGCGTTTCGTCTGGATGCTATCGGAGGTCGCGATTTCGGTTATCCTATATCCCTGGGGCAAACGGCCTTCTACCCACTAACCCTTTCCCTTTTAGACTCATGCTCTCCACCGTCATTCCTGTCTACAACGAAGTCGAAAGCCTCCGGCAACTTTTTGATGAGTTGGACACGGTGGCGGCGGAGCACGGTTACGACCTTGAAATCATCTTTGTCGACGACGGATCAACGGATGGTTCGTGGGAAGTCATTCAGGACCTGACGCGTCAGGACGATCGCGTCCGCGGGATTCGCTTCCGCAAGAACTTCGGCAAGGCCGCGGCGCTGAGCGCCGGCTTCGGCATCGCGCGGGGCGAGTTCGTATTGACGCTGGATGCCGACCTGCAAGACGACCCGCGCGAGATTCCGCGATTCCTGGAAGTCATCGACACCGGTGTGGACGTGGTAAGCGGCTGGAAGCAAACGCGTCACGACCCCTGGCACAAAGTAGGGCCCTCGCGCGTCTTCAACTGGCTGGTCAGTAAGCTCACGGGAGTCAGGTTGCACGATCACAACTGCGGCTTCAAGTGTTACCGCAGCGAGATTTTCAAGGAGGTTCGCCTGTACGGCGAACTGCATCGGTTCGTGCCGGTCCTGGCCGCAGCCAAGGGCTGGAAGGTGGGCGAGCTGATCGTCAACCACCGGCCGCGCGAACATGGCGTCTCGAAGTACGGACTCAAGCGATTCGTCAAAGGCTTCTTGGACTTGCTGACGGTCTATTTTCTGACCGGGTTCGACCAGCGGCCGCAGCACCTGTTGGGCACGCTGGGGATCCTTTCGTTCCTGGCGGGTTGGGTGGGGTTGTCGTACCTGGCCATGTACTGGGTGTTGGCCCAGATGTATCCCGACTGGGGACTCGCACCCCTGCACCAGCGGCCCGCCGTCATTTACTCGATGGGCGCGCTGCTGCTCGGTTCCCAACTCATGTCCGTTGGTTTTCTGGCCGAGTTGTTTACGGCGTACTACGGCCGCGAACACATGCCGTACTCCATCGCCGAAGTAACGCACCGTGACGACAAATCCCCTTAACATGCCGGCCCCGCGATGAACTCCCTTCACGACGACCAAACGGCCGTGCTCCGCCGGGCGATTTACGGGATCCTGATCGCCGCCGCGGTAGCCAACATGACCGGCCGCATCTTCGCGGTGCGCTCCGAAATGGGCAAGACGCCGCTGCTCAGCGCGAACGACCGCAGCCGCTGGTGCACGATCCGGTCGCTGGTGGACCACGGCACCTACGAAATTGATGAGATCCTGTTCCTGCCTGACGGGCGGCGCAACCGTGAGTGGTATTCGATCGACATGGTCTACCATCGAGGCCGGGACGGCAAGCTGCACTACTATTCGAGCAAACCGCCGCTGCTGCCGACGCTCTTGGCGGGCCAGTATTGGCTGCTTAAGAAAGTGGGCGGTCTGAATCTGCGAGATCATCCGTTTTACGTAGCACGCACCATGCTGGTAGCCACCAACGTGCTGCCCATGGCTCTGCTGCTGATCTTGATCGCACGGGGAGCCGAACGGTTTGGCACGACCGACTTCGGACGCATCTTCGTGGTCGCCGCGGCGGCTTGGGGCACGATGCTGACCACCTTCGCCGTGACGCTGAACAACCATAGCGTCGCCGCCGTTTCGGCGGCGGTCACCCTGCATTGCCTGTGGCGGATTGTCTGCGACCACGAATGGAGACTCCGCTACTACGCGATCGCCGGTTTCGCCGCCGCCTTTACGGCCGCCAACGAACTACCGGCGTTGGCGCTGCTTGTCTTTGTCGGCGGGTGGTTGTTGCGGCACAGTGCGCGCCAAACCCTCCTGGCGTTCGTGCCCAGTGCCGGACTCGTGGCCGCGGCGTTCTTCCTTACGAACTACTGGGCCCACGACAGCTGGCGGCCACCCTACGCCCACCGCGACGATGGGACTCAAGTCGCCCAACTGGCAACCACCGACCCGGACGTCGCCGTGGCCGAGCTGGTGCAGGCGAAGGTACTGTCGTCGCCGGACGTGGAACTGGCCGCCACCCGCGAAGACCAGCGTTGGGTGTGCATCGATCGCCAAGCGCAGCGACGTTTCACATTGCTGCGATCCGATAGTGGGATGGACGTCTATGAGTCGGACAACTGGTACGAGTATCCCGGCACTTACTGGTCGCAAGAACGGAAGGAAGGCGTGGATCGCGGGGAAGCGTCTCCGCTGACGTACGCTTTCCATGTACTGATCGGTCATCACGGCATCTTTTCGCTGACCCCCGTATGGCTGTTGGCGGTCGTTGGCTGCGGAATGGCGTTCCGGCGGCCGCAGGAAGCGTTCCGCGTGCTCGCGTTGATCGCGGCGCTTTCCGTCATCTGCCTGCTGTTCTATTTGACGCGGCCGCAGATGGATCGGAACTACGGCGGCAATACGTGCGCCTTCCGCTGGATGCTGTGGTTCGCACCGCTGTGGCTGTTTTGCATGATTCCAGCGGCGGATTGGGTGGCCGGTCAGCGCTGGCGCCGCCGAGTCGCGGTGCTGCTGCTGTTGGGCAGCGTCCTTTCCGCATCGTATGCAGGATTGAATCCGTGGTCGCCACCGTGGCTCTTCAACTACTGGACCTACATGGGATGGATCCACTACTGAGAAGTGCAGGCCTGCGCTGGCAGGGAGAGCAAAACCGGGCCAAAACAGATCCTGGCCTATATTACACTGACTACCGCGAAAACAGTTCCACGATCACTTCCCGACTCTGTGCCTGGATGCCAGGCTGAGAACTCTCGCGCGGCCCTGCAATGTTCAGCGTGGCGATCTTGTGTGATTGCAGCCAATGGCGGACGGCGTCCCAGTCGATCGCCGCGTCGAGGTCGACCAGATGCACCGGTCGGGCGTGTTTGAGCGCCAGCCGCTCCGTCAATCGTGTACCGCCGAACAACCGACCGCAATACAGGATCAGTGTCCCGTCAGACTCGATGACGTTCTTCTCCGTCCGTTCCGGATAACCGGTCGAGCCCGTTTCTTGCAACTGGTACACGGGATCGATGACGCCATCTTCAGCCAGTCGTCCACGTGGACACCAGCCTCCGTGATCGATCCCCAGCGTCATGGCGGCATCCAGCGCTCCCCGATCGACTCCGGTTTGACCTCCGGAAACAATCCGCGCAACGCCATGCGAGTTGTATTGCGTCACGACTCCTTCCGTTCCATGATCAACCGGAAAGTCCTTAAGGCTTGCTAGAGACGGCCATGCCCGACACACCCGCCGCATCGGGCCGCCGCTATTCTACACCAATTCGTGGCGACCGGGTTCGCGGGAGGGAAACGCGGGTCCTGGTGGGACAGTTTCTGCAACCGTCTCTCAAGGTGACGCCGGCAGGATGAGTCGCGTTCCGGGAGTCAGTTGACCGATATCGTCACCCAGGATGGTGCGATTGAGTCGATAGACGTCGGCCCAGCGGGCGACGTCGCCAAGCTGCGTGCGGGCGATATCCAGTACTGTGTCGCCAGGCTGAACCACATAAATGCGTTCGCCTCCGCCCGTCGCGGAAGCCGCCTGCTCAACCTGCTGCGCGGCGCGGTCCAGCGCCCGCTGCTGTGGACCGATGCCATCCACGGCCTGAAAGACGTCACTGCCACTGTCGGTCACTTGACTTGACGCTGAAGAAACGGCGGGGGTTCCCTGCTGCACTGCCGTGGACACGGGCTTGTTCTGAACGTTCGGCGCGATTCCTGGATACAGCCGTTGCAGGTCACTCACGGGCGGTACCAGGATTTCGTCGCCCACGCGGATGGCGTCGGCATTGTCGCGGCGCTCGCGATTATATTCGTACAACGCCTTGAAATAGTCTCCCGTCCCATATTCCTTTTCCGACAGTGTCCAGAAACTGTCGTTGGGACCGACGACAACGGTTTTCGGTTTCGCTGCGGGCGCGGGTGGCGGCGAGTTGGCAGTGTTCGGCGCGACGGCTGGCACGTTCGAATTGGCTGCGGTTGTGGGCACAGCCGAACCGGCTGGCGGCGGCGTATCCACCGCGGGCGGGAAGCTGGGAAGTTCCGTGACCTGGTTTTCGACGGGCGTCGTCGTCGCATCGAATTCGCCAGCAGTCGGGGTCTCGCTGGCTGGCGATGTGTTTGGTGCCGTCGCGAAATCCGACGTCGCCGTTGGCGCGGTCGGCAAGTCGGCGGACTCGGGAGGCGTCGTCACTTGTCGCGCTTCCGGAAACGGGCTGGCATCTTGGGACGCGAGCGGTTCGTCGGTGCTGGGGACATCGGGTGTTGTGAATGCGGGTGGCTCGAAGCTCTTCTGAGCTGGAGGTTGAAAGGCAGAGGCGCGGCTGAGATCGGCAGGTTCGGAGCTGCTGGGCGCCGTCGGTGAGTTTGTGGGATCCGCGGAGAAGGAATGGTCGGGCTGGACCGGCGTTATCGCGTCATCCGGCTCGGCCGCAGGTGTGCCTTCCCGCCGCGGCGAAAGAGAGGGCGTGCTGAATGTCGGCAGCGGCACCGTAGGGGTGGTTGCCGGCGCGACGTTGGAACGCGTGGGAGGCGAGAAAACGTCGGGTGGCGCTGGCTGCACGATGGTGGGCTGCGTGGTGACCTGGCCAAAGGGACTTCCCAGCGGAGCCGTTTCCGAACCGGTTTGTTGAATGTTCAGTGTCGTTACGTCGGCACCCGTGGAATTGTCCTGGTAAGCCTTGATTGCGATCAACAGCGCCGCCACGGCAATCGTCAAGGTAAGCAGATGTGCCAGTTTTCCCATCGTGCACCTCCTGTGCGTAAAAACATCCCTGCTGTCGGTCGGGAAAAACCGCGGCAGCTTGTACCTAAAGTACCAAGATCAGACCAGCCGAATTTTTTCCGTTTGTTAACCAAATGCTTCAAATCTTCCTGGGTTCGGCAAAGGGGTCAGGAGTCAATTGTGCGAAGCACCCGAAGGGCCGTTCCGGCAATTGACTCCTGACCCCTTTACCCCTGCGCGTTGGGCGACTCGCAGGCGTGCGCTGCGGCTGCGCGGGTTGCGGTGCACTTCCTCTTCCGACGGACGAATGGGTCGGCGCGTCAACACTTGATATCGTTCATCGTCACGAAAAATGGTTTTCACCGGTCGATCTTCCAAAGAATGGAAACTTATTACCGCTAGCTTGCCGCCGATCTTTAGAAAATCTGGAAAAATCTTAAGTGCTTTATCCAGAATTCCCAATTCATCATTTACTACGATACGAAGCGCCTGAAAGGTTCGGGTTGCCGGGTGGATTCGGTCACGGTCGCGTGACTTCGGCACGCACGCTTCCACGAGTTCCGTCAGTTGTCGGGCGGAAATCAGTTCGGTCGTTTTGCGGACTTCGACGACTCGCCGCGCGATCCGCCGACTAAAGCGTTCTTCGCCAAATTTGTAAATCGCGTCTGCAATCTGCTTTTCGGTCCAGTACTTGAGAATGTGCCATGCCGGTTTCCCCTCGGTCGGATCGAAGCGGAGGTCCAGTTCGCCGTCGGATTGGAAGCTGAACCCGCGCGTCCTGTCGGCAAGTTGATCGCTGGAGAGTCCCAGGTCGAGGAGGATGCCATCCACTCTGGGAACTCCGATTTGGCGGAGGATCTCGGGCAATTCGTGATAACTTGCATTCGCGACCTTGACGGGCAAGCCTTGCAGGTTCGTTTCGGCTGCGGAAATGGCGGTGGGGTCGCGGTCCAGGGCAACGACGGTACCGTCTTTTTCCACGCGTTCCGCCAACGCGCGGGTATGCCCACCGCCGCCGAGCGTCCCGTCGACGAATACTGATCCGGGCTGCGGCGCAAGCCAGTGCAGCACTTCATCGAGCATTACCGGAATGTGAACGGGTTCAGGCATGTTGGGTAAACTACACGGGCTCATGAAGCGCCCCTCGAATCCGACAGGGCCAGGTTTCGGCGTCCTACCAGTTCGAAGCGCTAGCGAGTGGGTCATTTACGACCGGATACACTTGCTCGCGCTGCGTGCTTGTATTTCGGCGGATTGGTGCTCGCGCTACGTGCTTGTATTTTGGCGGATGACCGCAAACTTAGTGCTGTCCAACGAGTCTCTCTTCGGTGCGACGCGTGATCCTTGATTGGTGTTGCGGGATTCTCAACCGCGAGCTGAGACATTTTGGCTTGCTGCGCTTTAGCGGCTTGATCCTCTGGCAATAAGGATCGGCCATTTCGGCCGGCCGTGTTCAACATTCGTTCAAGATTGAACGATTCAATCCCGAATCTTTCAATACGGAAGGAATCCGACCATCGTTCGTGCAGGGAGGCAGACGCGATGCCAGAGCAACGCCTTGGCAAGACATCCATTTTACAGTTGGCCTGTGATACCAGTCGATCCAACCGACTGTTGCGGGATGAAGTGGCGCAGTGCGGCGCCGCGGCGGGGCTTTCGGACAGTGATATTCTGGTCCTGTATCTGTGCACCTACGAGAAGCCCGTTCCTCAGACATCCGTCGGGCAGATGCTGGGGAACTCAGCAGCCCGCATCAGCATGGTGGTGGAAAAGCTGCGATCTCTGAAACTCATCGAAGCCACCCGCGATCCGGCGGATCGGCGCAAGCAGCTGTGGCACGCCACCCGGGCGGGGTCCGACTGCATTGAGCAAGTGGAAGCGGAACTCAAAAAGCGCATGGGTACGACGGACCTGCCCCAAATCCTGCGTACTGGCCAGGAGGCTGCATGAATCGTCACGCCTATTGCCTGATGTGGATCATGCTGGTGGCGACAAGCGGTTGCCATCGCAGCTGGTATCGCTTGGATGCGGATGCCGAAGCGTATCAATTAATCGCCCAAAAAGCGACTGACCCGCGCTGGCCGCTGGAACGCTTCACCATCGAAGTCGACCCGGCGAGCCGCATGTTTGATCCGTTCAACCCGGACCACCCGCCGATCCCCAAGGACGATCCCACGTCCCATCGCCTGATGCACTGCGTGGACTGCAAGCCCGGCTATCCGTGCTGGCACTGCAACGGTGACACGAACCTCCGAGAAAACCCGCACTGGCTGGACCTGTTACCGGTGAACGAGGCGGGCAAGGTGGTCATCAACGAAGAATCGGCCGTGCACCTCGCGCTGCTCCACTCGCCGAGCTACCAGAGTTCGCTGGAAGATCTCTACCTTTCAGCGCTGGACGTGAGCTTCGAGCGATTCCGTTTTGATGCGCAGTTTTTCGGCGGTTACGAAACGGAGTACACGGCGGACGGCAGCTTGCGCACCGGCGCGGGCGACGCACAAAGCGTCTTCGGCCTCAACACATTCCCGGGCACGCGTGGCATTCGGATGCAAAAGATGTGCGCCACCGGTTCCGAACTGGTGGTGGGACTCGCCAATTCACTGGTGTGGCAATTCTCCGGACCGGATACCCACACGGCGACGACGCTGCTGGACTTCACCCTGGTGCAGCCCTTGCTGCGGCGCGGTGGGCGTGCTCGGGTCCTGGAACGATTGACGATCGCGGAACGAGCCCTTCTGGCCAACGTGCGGCAGATGGAACGGTACCGCCGGGGTTTCTACTTGCAGGTGGTGACGGGAAACGAAGCCGGCAACGGGCCTTCGCGCCGCGGCGGTGTGTTTGGCGGCGCCGGACTGGAAGGCTTTTGCGGCGTCGGCGGTGGGGGCTTCGGGCGGGTGGGCGGCGGCGGTGGTGGCGGCGGTGGCTTTGGTTCGGGGTCGGGCGCCGGCGTGGCGGGCGGTTACTTCGGGCTGCTGCAACTGCGTCAGGAAATCACCAATCAACGTTACAACCTCAAAGGCCTGGAAAACAGTTTGCGTCAGTTGGAAAACACGCTGCAGGCCAGTAAGCAGACGGTCGGGCGCACGGTCGAAGAACAGGAATCGCACAAAGCCAAGATCGTCCGCGACCGTTTGCAAGTGGCTCAGGCAAAGCAGGCTGTCCTGAACGCCCGAAGCCGTCTGCTGAACACGGAGAATTCGTACATTAACACCGAGCAACGTTTCAAAATGCAGCTCGGTTTACCACCCCACTTGCCGTTGGAAATCGACGAAGGGCCGATCAAAAGGTTCAACTTACTGGATGAACGCGTGCTCGATTATCAGGCGGAAATCGACAAGGTGGCCTCGATCGTGGGAGGTGTGACCGGCTGCATCAAGGCCAAAGAGACTCAAGTCGATATCGTCGGGCAGCTCAACTGCAACGACGACAATGCGGTCGTAGATGTGGACCCGGCAACGACGGTGAGCGTCAAGCATCTGGAATGGGACCAGTCCGTGGTCGATGAACTGCAGAGACTCATCACCGTGCTCCGCGAAGTGGCCGAAACACTCGACGAGTTTCAACAGACGGAAATCCAGCGAGGCCTGCGGGAAGTGGATGCGCTGCTGCAAGCGGATAGCGTTCGCATGCCGGAAGCCGGGCCGCTGCCGGAACCGCAGGACATCGAATCCTTGTTCTGTCCAAGCGCCACCGCCGTGGGGACCGTGGTCAATGACGACGACCGTATAAAGAACACACCGCAGGGGATCCGCAGCGACCTGGAACGCCTGCGGCAGGAAATGCAGGTCCACCGCGACCTGGTGGTTGAAGTCGCTGCCGGGATCGAAATGCTGGCGAGTCCCGATCTGAACGTCACTCCCGAGCAGTGGAACTGCCAGTATCGCAAGCTTGTCCTGTTTGATCCGGCTCAGGCCATTCGCTATGTCTCGTCGAATATCCTGGAACTGCTGCTCTTGAAAGCCCGTTCGCGGACGCTGCAGATCGAACTGAGCGATGTCGCGATCACCGACGAAGAAAAGGCGCTGGAAGTCGCGCGCGAGTCGCGGCGCGACTGGATGAACGCCCGCGCGTCGCTGGTCGACGCCTGGCGGCTGATTGAATTCAACGCCAACGACCTGGAGAGCACGCTGGACGTGGTCTTCAGTGGCGACGTCGGTAACGTGGGTGACAACCCATTTCGCCTGGACGAAGCGAATGGCCGGCTGCGTGTGGGCCTGCAGTTTGATGCTCCCATCACGCGTTTATCCGAACGTAACGTGTACCGGCAAGCGCTCATTGAATTCCAGCAGGCGCGCCGCAGCTACTACCGCTTCGCGGACAGCGTCCGCGCCAGCCTGTCGAATACCATCCGCACGCTGAATGTGAACCGCACCAACTTTGAACTACGCCGGCAAGCCATCTTGATGGCCATCCGGCAAATCGAAATCAACGACGCCATCGAACGGGAATTGCAGGAACAATCTTCCAACGTCACGGCCGCTCGAGATACCGTTTCGGCGCTGCAGGACTTGCAGACGGCACAGTCCGATTTTCTCAGCGTGTGGATCAACTACGAAGTCCTGCGGCGCCAGCTGGAGTTCGACCTGGGGACGATGAAGCTGCGTCCCGACGGCGTCTGGCTGGATCCGGGCAGCAAAGCCGCCGAGGAACTATCGGCACGCGCTCCCGACAACGCGGATCCCGACCTGGGGACCACGGTTCCGGCGCAAGGCGAGCCAGACAAGGCTCGCGGCGAACCAACCCCGGCACTCCGAGAGCCCAAGGCGGCGTTGCGACAACCAGCACGGGCGCTCCGAGAACCTGGCCCGGCGATGGGGGACCCGGCCGACGTTCTCGCAGATCCGGGCCCCGCACTGGAAGAACCGGTCACCGATGCGGGGGAGCCGCTCCCGGTCTTGGATGGATTCTTGCCCAGAAAATAGCCCCGCTGCCGCTTTTCGAAATTTTTCCTCGGGCTCGCGCCCTAGGCTGTCGAATGCCGTCCTTTCAGGACTGGGGAAATGCGTTACTTCAAGCCTTCCGCTTCACAGCGGCCGCCGCGCAGGGGCTATCGTGCCGGAATGTTGAGTGCGTTCCTTCTACGGTCGTCCCGAGCGGTTCGCAAATCACCCTGCGGTAATCGCAACTTTCCACCAGCAGCGGGGTTAAATACGCCAGGGCGTTCGCCTTCTATTCGCGATTCGAGTACAATGGAGGGGCAACATGCCCTTCCGGATGCGCTTGGTATTGCCGAGAAACACAAAGGCATGGGGCCGCA
>CALBSZ010000111.1 GCA_937967665.1 uncultured Planctomycetaceae bacterium | reverse complement strand
TATCGGCAGCGACGAGATTCCAGTCTCGTTGATCGAAATAGGAGTCGTTTTCGGAAGGATGTGCCGATTTGGTGGGCACACCAAGGATCCGTACACGGTTGCTGAACACAGCGTCTACGTCTCCAGGCTTGTCCCAGATGAGTTGCGAGTAGCGGCACTGCTTCATGACGCGCACGAGGTTTACACCGGGCTGGGCGACGTCTGCAAGCCAACCAAAGAACTCATCAACAGCTTGAGCGACAATCTCATTCGCCGGCTAGAACACGCGGCCGATCGGGCGATCGCCGATCACTTCGAGTTTCCGGTGGGCGACTTTTATGCGGAAGAAATCAAATACGCCGATCTGATAGCGATGGCCCACGAAAGCCGAGACTTGATGGGGCCACACCCAAAGCCGTGGATTGAACTTCCCGAACCGCCTTCTTGGAAGCTGGGCGCCACCATGGGCATGGGCGAGGATGCGACAGCACAATTCCTCATGGAATGCGTTCGTGCCGGCTTGAAGGTGGTTTCATGAGTGACACGTATGGACCACCAAGGAACGAACCCAACCGCGGCTTTGGAAGCATCACTGGACGCATCCCGCCCAGATCGTGATAATCTGGGGGAACCAAGCACGGACAACGGCGCTTTGGACTGATCATCCAAGGACGGCCCGAACGCAACAAACGGCAGTTATGGTGCCATAACCACCATGCTGTCGTTTTTTTGTTGCGCCGGGCCTGCCGCTGTTCAGCCTACCAGACGGAGACCGCAATGTTTCGGAAATCGCTGGCAATCTGGATGCTGCTGGTCGCGTGGCTGACGGCGGCCGAACTGAAGGTTGCTGGCCAGGTCCAGCGCGACGACTTCGTCACGGTCGAAAGCGACAAGACGGGCAAATGGGTCGTGATCGGCCCGGCTACCATCACGGTCAAGCAAACCACCACGGTTGCCTCGACGACGATCGGCACCACGTCCATCAACTTTCGGCGCACGATCGTCCAGGATGGCGGCAAGAAATGTTCCTTCGTCGGTTCGCCGGGCCCGTATGCGGTTATCCAATTCGTCGCCGAGGAAGAGCAGCCGAGCCACCTGGTTGTCACCATTCCAGGTTCCGCGCCTGATCCGGACCCACCAGGTCCTGACCCGCCTGATCCGGACCCTACGAAGGGGTTGCGGCGCATCGTGATCGTCTACGAGACGGCCAGCCGCAACCCGAGTCAGTCGCAGCTAATCAAGCTTCGGTCATACAAAGGCCACCCCCTGCTGATCGTGGACAAAGACACCGACAGTCGGATTCTCAAGCCGATAATCGCCGCCGTAGATTCCGTTCCTTCCGTCGTGTGCTTGGGAGACGATGACAAGGTGCTCGGCGTTCATTCGCTGCCAAAGACGTACGAAGACTTCCTCAAGGTGATCGAGAAACACAAATGACTATGAACGTGATTAAGCCCGGAACGCAGGTTGACTTGGCCGAGGACGTCCAGGGGACCGTCACGGATGTCATGGTCAGTGGTGAGTCGGACATTCAATACAAGGTCTCGTGGTGGAATGGTCGCTCGAGATGTCACGAGTGGTTTCAGGCATTCGAGCTAGACAACGCTGGCTGCGAGCGGGCGTCAATTGGTTTTCACAACGGCGTGTCGGAATGATCATCAATCCCGAATGGACAGACGTCGGCGAAGATCGCGTTCCTGCCGGCCAGGCGATGGGGGCAACTCCGCGCGAAGACAGCTACGGTGATAGCTTCCGGACGTTTGCCGATTCGATCGAGGTCATTGGTCGGAGCAAGTGGCGCGAGCTAAGCGAGAGCGAATCCGTCAAGTCGCTGGTGCGAAAGATCAAGAACCAACAGCGATGGCCGAGCTGCACGGCAAACGCCGGCGTCCAAGGATTCGAGATTTGTTGGAATCTGACCTTCGGACCTGAGCAGTGGATCGAGTTCTCGCCGATCTCGGTTTACAAGCACTGCGGCAACGCGACCAGCGGTTCGTCGGTCAGTTGCATTGCCCGAACGTTACAGACGGTTGGTTGCCTGCCGGCAGACACTCCAGGCAATCGGGAGTGGATGCGATTCAACGGTCTTGACCCCGACCACGTGATGGATGCGGTGGATTATCGGGACAGTTATCCGCGTGGCTACGAAGAAACCGCCGCCCTCTTCCGCCTGGATGAAGCTTACGACATTGACTCGTTCGATGAGTTCATGACGTCACTGCTAAATGGCTGGCCGGTGCTCTACGGTCGTCACGGCCACGCCATTCTCGGAGTCCGTGGCGTTCAAGATTCGCGCGGCAGGTGGCACAGCGAGTATGCCAACAGCTGGCATCACACGTGGGGGAATGAGGGATATGGCTAAGACTCCGTGAGTTACTCGATGCCCAGCGTCCGGCGGTATGGTGCGGTCGGCTTCCGCTCCGTTCACGTCCCCGACTTCATGGCCGCATAGGAGATTTCGATGAACCGACGCCTGAAAAGAAAGGTGCGGCGAGCAGCATTCTCGTCCTGGCGTGCCAACAGCACCCTGGTTGACGACGAGCGCGAAGATGCGGTCCTCGCCGATCTGAAAGCCGAGTACGGAGACATTAGCGAGTGGATCGAAATTATCGAGTTCGTGATGGAGTTGATCGAGCGATTGAAGGAGCTGCTCGCAAGGTAAAAGCGGCCCACCGCCTTGCCCAGGTGATGAGCCTCGCTAACCGTAGGTTGGGTTACAAGTGTACGGCCAGCTAATCATTGAATTGCAATTTGACCAGGCGGGCGGGCATGGAAAACTTCAGCCTTGGCGAGTTCCTGTTAAACAACGGGATCGGTGTAGCAATAGCTGTTGTGCTGCTTATTCGAATGATCAAGCGCGAAGACAAACTGGAAAAGAAGATCGCCGAGCATGAGAAGTTTCAGCGGGAGACGCTCCTGACGCTGGTTGCTGAAAACCGGGAACAAATCACAGAAAACACAGCGGCGCTGAAGAATGCGAATCCTGATCATTGAAGACAGCGAGACGTGGCGGTTTTTACTGCTGTCTGGCCTCGTCGGTCACGACGTTGAGGTGGCAGAGGACGCAGCCCAGGCGATGCAGAAAATTCGGCACCGCAACAGGTTTGACCTCGTCATATCCGATTACGACCTGCCGGGGCCTGCGGACAATGAGTTTATCCTTCTGCTGCAAAAGTTTGGCTACCTGACGGTCGTGTTGACTGGCTTGGATCCGAAAAGGGTTGGGGACTGCGGTGACGCGAAAGTCTTTTACAAAAGCGATGTCAATGAGCTGTTTCGGTTCGTCCAGGGAATGAGCAGCGCAGTTCAAACAACGGGAGAGTGAAATGGCTAGTCAAATTTACAACGAATTCAAGCGGGCAAACGCTGCCGGCGAAATCGACCTGAACGCCGACGACATTCGTTTTGCGCTGTTGATGACGAATACGACAGCCGACACCGAAAACGACGGCATCATCAATCTGAACGATTTCACGACGCTTGACGAGCACGCTACGGCCGGGCGGAAGGCCTTGGCCAACGAGGCCGTCAACAAGGACGACGCGAACGACCGTGCGGAATTCGACGCGGACGATGTGACGTGGACAGCCTTGGCAAATGGAGCCCGCGCAATCGCTGGCGCCCTGATCTACAAGCACGTGGACGGGACAGACGCGAACGACCTGGTTATTGCCTGGATTGAATTCGCTTCAACGCAAAACCCCGGCGGCTCGGACTTCACCATTCAGTTTAACGCCGAAGGGATTCTGCAACTCACGTAAGGAAGAAGCCGATGGCATACAGCGCACCAAAACACCGCGTCTTCAGCCAGCGCATGAAAGCGTGGTTCGAGGCGCTCCAAAACCTACGGGATGAGGCCGTTCGTCTGGATGAGATCTACACAAACGAGACGGCCAGCGGGTCGGATGCCGCGTTCCAGGCAACCAATGTCGCCACGAAGCAGGAGCACATCGACGGCATTGTGTTTCTGCGGGCGTTCAAGGACTTCATCGAAAACGGAGCGGTTTCCCGAGCGGACCGCGTTCCGAATATCACGCCGTTTACTCAGCAAAGAGAAGCGTGAGTAGTCGATGACCATTTACGTAGACAGCAACGCAACTGGCGCGAACGACGGCACGTCGTGGACGGATGCCTATACGGACATTACGTCTTCTGGTGGTGCCGGCGGTGCTGCTGCTGGCGAGCACGTCTACGTTGCTTACAACCATTCCCAGGCGACGTCAAACAATACGGATTGGTCCAACGGAACGGCGGCCAACCCAGTCATCATCAGTAGTCGCGATCCTGCGGATGACTCGTACCGGTTGCCGACTTCCGCGCAGTTAACCGCCTCGGACATGATCTGGGACGGAGACATTCGCGTCTTCGGAATCTGGTGGAGCGGTAGCGACGATCTGTTTCTCGATGGCCAATCGGGTCACCAAGAGTATCACGATTGCACATTTGAAGTGGGCGACCAATTCAAGATCCAATCCGGACTGATTCGGTTCTTTGGATGCACGTTCAAGCACGACGACGACATCAGCTCTACGGGGCAGTGCTGGGCTTTCTTCACGGATTGCACGTTCGAGGAGAAGTCGAACTACAGCAAGGCCAACCTTTTCTCGATTACTCAGAACACGCGGTGGTTCTTCCGATGCTGTAAGTTCGGCCCGTACGATGCGACGCTCACGGGCATCGTCGGCGGAGCGTCATCGGGCCGCGTGCACATCCAGTTCATGCAGTGCGAGTTCCCCAGCGGCCTGACGTTCGCCGCGACCTCAACGAGTCTGTTCGCTGAGGCGTTCAACTGCGACGAGGGAACGATCAGCGACCCACCATTGGGGATCTTCAAGAAAGTCACCTATCAAGGTGACGTGACGGGCACGCTCAGCCGCGATCGGACTGGCGGGGCTGACGACGGAGAGCAGGCCAACGCTTATTCCTGGGAGATGGCGACGAACGCCAATGCAAAGGAACAGTTTTGCCCTCTCGAATCGCCCCCGATGCTGCTGTGGCTGGATGGCACCGAGACGAGCATCAAGGTCTACGTCGCCAGCGGCGGGACACTGAACAACGATGACTTCTGGATTGACGTTGGTTCCCCGTCCGAAATTGCCAACCCCAACCAGACGGCGCAAGGCCAGTTCGATCATTCCCGCATGGCGATCGACGGCACGCCTGCCGCGCTGACGACCGACAGCTCCAGCACCTGGAACGGCACTGGCGTTGGCACCAAGCAGCAGATCAGCGTCACTATCGCGCCGACGATCGCTGGCCCGGTGGTAGTGCGGGCATTCCTGGCGAAGCCGTCAACTACCGTTTACGTCGACCCCAAGCCGGAGGCAGCATAATGGCCGACCGGCAGTGGATGGCAGGCGACGTTCAGGTCTACGAGACGGGCACCGAAGAGTGGCTTGCGGGATCGGTCCAGCTGATCGAGGACCAGGCGAGCGGTGCAGTCACCGTTTCTCCATCGCCGGTATCGGCGACGTGGTCTGTCCCCGCGGTCACAACAAAGATCGCAGTCAGCCCGCCGCCACTGACGGCAGCTTGGAGCGTGCCGGCTGTCGTAACCGCTGTGTCCGTCGCTGCGTCGCCAGTCTCGGCGTCTTGGAGCGTCCCTACTGTCACGACGAAGGTCACAGCTTCCGTCTCGCCGGCGACCGCTTCGTGGAGCGTCCCAGCCGCAACGACGGCCATCGCGGTGGCGCCTTCACCTCTGACAGCAAGCTGGTCGGCTCCATCCGTTGCGACGAACATTGGGGGTGCTGTGACGGTCACCCCGGACCCGCTGACCGCCAATTGGTCAAGCCCGACCGTCACGACCAAGGTAGGCGTCAATGTGTCGCCAGTATCCGCCACTTGGTCGCTCAATTCGCCAGCGCTGCGGATGACGGTTCAGACAAGCCCGGTCGCTGCGACTTGGTCAGTCCCTTCAGTCACTCAAGCCGTCACCAATAAACCGTCGCCGGTGGCCGCGACATGGTCCGCACCAAGCGTCACAATTGCAGGAACAGCCATCGGTGACGCCGGTCTTGAGTTCACGCTGCCCGGTGACCGCCTGCACTTCAGCCTGCCCGACGACAAGCTGCACTACGGCTCGGAGAATGACTGATGACGACAGCACGGGAGATCCGTTACAAGCAGGCAGGAGAGAAGCGCAACGTCAAGGTCGATGCGTCTGAGAAGCTGGATTCATCCGCGCGGTTGACCGGGGCTCCCGTGGTGGCGGAGGGCGGAGGCAGCGATCTGACGATTGCCGACGAGGCAGTGAACAGCGCTGAGATGACCGTAAACGGCGATACGGTGGCAGCGAACAAGGGCTATAAATTCTCCGTTTCTGGTGGCACGGCGGGAAAGACGTATGAACTTAAAATCACCTGCAGCACGAACGATAGCGTGGCACAGAACTTCGAGGACTACGTGACTATTGGGATTTTGGAGACACAGCGTTGATGGCGGTTGCGGCGCAAGACAACTCGGAAGTGCAGGCTATTCTCAAGGCGTTTGGTCTTGATGGTCAGCCGGTCACGAAGCTCGATATTCGATGCCGCGTGGATGAAATGATTACGGCGCGCGGGGCGATCATTAAGGAAGGCGTACATTGCAAGTTCGAACACTTTGTCGATCAGCAAACGCTCGACACGGTTGCCAAGTCAATTCAACTCGAAATGAACAACGCGTTTCAGATCGCGGCCGATTGGCTCGAAGAACACAATCACGCTGAGGCAGCGAAGGCACTTCGAAGGCACTTCGACGGATGAACAGGAGTATCAGATGCCGCAAGCCTTTTTCGACGTGAGTGCGGATTTGCTCACGGAACTGTGCAAAGGGCTCAAGGAAGGTGAAGTACAGCGACTCTATGAAGTTGAGAAGAACGGTCTCCCAGCGGATGCCGTGGTTATTCGATGCGAGCTTGCCAACGAAGTGACGATTCGAATCTGGATTGAAAGCGATCAAGTGGTTCAAGGGAGCATGTTAGATCCGGTGTGGTTGCGATCAGTGGAGGTCAGCGGTGCCTAGGTCAGCACCGATAGCGGGGAAGCTATGCCCAAAACACCACGAATCAAACGGCACCGCAGCAGCAAGCGACCTACGTCATGTCGCCGCGGATACGGTCGAAGGTGGCGGCGCGAGTCGAAGGCTTGGCTCGACGAAATCATTGCAGAGACAGGCAATCCGTTTTGCCGCATCTGCAACGAACGTATCGCCACGGAGCCTGATCACATCCAGCCACCATCGCGATTCAGCATCGAGTCAGACGCCTACTGGCAGTCGTTCTGGGACAAGTCGAACTGGCAACCAGCCTGCAAGCCGTGCAACTCAGCGAAGAAGAGGGGATAGGGGGTTCAATCGCTCGACCGACCTGCCCGTAGAC
>CALBSZ010000110.1 GCA_937967665.1 uncultured Planctomycetaceae bacterium | reverse complement strand
TTGATGGTGATCGGAGTTTGGGCCTGGCTCGCAAGTGGAGCGGCAATCCACAGAAAAAAAATGAATATTTTGCGCATGTTTGTCTTCGGGCAGTGTGCGTTGGAGTAGTTACAGTGAGCTATTTCTGGGCGGTCTGCTGGACTTCTTGAACATTCAGCGTCACGGGCTGGTCAACAGTCAGATTCTGCCCGTTGAGATTCAACGTGGCGCGAACAATGACTTCGTGGCTACCGGGCGTGGCATTGGCGGCTGCCGTGAACGCCAGCTTCCCCGCAGTTTGGTTTCCTGGAATCTGCACGTCAGGAATCGCCACACCGCTCACACCCGAGGGCAGCACGGCGGCAACGGACACGTTACCCTTGTAGGCATAGAGCCGGGAGATATTGACGGGCAATTCAAACTTCTCGCCCTGCTTCAGCGGCGTGGGCGGATTGGTGACGGCCAGGGTAATGGGCGCGGGAGTCACCTGCAGCGTGATCGGATTCGTAAAGACGGGAACATTCACCTTCTTTGGCTTGGCGGCATTGGCCGTATCGGTCGCCCGCTTGTCGGTTTCGGCTTTGAGCTTGGCAGCCAGTTGCGATCGTTCCTCCGTTTCGCTCGCCTTCAAGTCGGCTGCGGCTTTGGCGTCGGCAGCCGCTTTTTCCGCGGCCGTGGCGGCGTCCAGTTCCTTCTGCGCCGCGGCGACGGCTTCCTTGGCAGCGGTCTCCTTGGTGGTGGCCTCCGTCACCGCCGTTTGCGCCGTTGCCACAGCAGCTTTCAAGTTGGCGTCGTCGGGACTGGAAGCGGCCTTCTTTTGTGCCGCCGCGAGGGCTGTCCTTCAAGGCGTTACTGGCAGCCGTCAGCGCGACATCGGCCGCCGTCTTCTTATCGGTAGCCCCTTTCAGCGCGGCGGTAGCATCGACCAGTACCTTATCGGCAACCGTTTTCGCATCGGCGGCCGCTTTCGCCTGAGCGGCGGCCTCTGCTGCGATGGCATCCACTTCCTTTTTGCGCGCCGCCGCGGCGGCAGCCGCTTCCGGGTTGTGGACGTAATCGACCTGCTCCGCAATGCCGTCGAAGTTGAACGTATACGTCCCGACCTCGGTCTTCGCATTCAACTTGATTTCGTGTTCGCCCTTGTTGGTATTCGGGTTGATCGTTAATTGCGCGACCGTGACGTTGGCGGGCAGGCTGCGGGGAAACAAAGTGACTTTTCCCTTGAAGTCGCCGACCCTTTCGAAGGGTATCTTGACGATGCCCGCCCGGGACGTTTCCCAAACCTGCCCGCCTCCCGTAACGATCCGAACCGGGGCAACTTCGTCGCTGACCGTGACGACGAGGCTATTGACCAACCGCGAGTCGCTAGTGGGGCGTGCATTGTTATTGTTTTGCCGCACCGGCAGTTCGTTGATCGCGGCCGCCAGCCGTGCATCTCGAGATACATTGGCGCCGTTGACTTGTCCCGTACCGACGATCTTGATGGCGGCCGTCGCTGGATTCGCGTTCGTCGCCGCAGCCAGCGTCAGCATGGCCGAGTGCCGCGACGGCCCCAGGATCGCATTCTCGCAGCTGACGCCGGCGGGGAGCCCCTGAGCGGTTACCGTGATTTCGCCGTTAAACCCATCTCTGCGGAAGGCCACGATACGAACGGCCGCCTGCCCGCCTTTTCGCAATACCACCGCGTTGTAGGAGTCCTCGGGAACGGCCACCAGGCGGAAGTCTGGCTGCGCCCGGCGAATCGCCAACCGATAGGTGTGCCGTGGATCGGCGCGGAGCGCGTTATTGCTGTCGCGCAGGAGGACACGATAGGCACCGGTAGCGGGAACGGCAAACTCGAATACCGGATCCTGGTTGCGTGTATCAAACTCCGACCCGCTATCCAGGTCCCCTGATTCCGTGACGAAGGCGATCTGTTTCGTGCTCTCCGTTTTGTCTTCCGTAGCCGGAATAATTTGCTCGAGCATCAACGACGGGTTGGTGGGAATCCCTGTTCGCTGCGAAATGACTTCCAACGTAATCGCCTCGCCCTCCTGGGCTTCGAATTGAAACCAGTCCGCGTCGCGGCGAGGATAAAACTGCCCCATGATCTCGCCGGGCACGGTAACTTGCTGCGCCTTGGCAGCCTCGTCGTTCGGTTCCGCTTCGACGATCGGAGGGGCGGTCGCGACACCGACAAAGACCGGATTCGAGGGGCCTTGCGGGGAGTTCCATTGGTACGAGATGCCGTCCAAGCCAGCGCCGGCGGGTTCCACGTACGCCCCGGTCAGGTCGGGCGTTGACCCGTTGGGCAAGCCGATGTTGACATTGAGTTTTTGCAGGGACTTGCCGTCATAGGTCGTGCCGGCCGGTTGCCCGCCCGCCAGGTTGCGACCGTAAATTGTAAATGGCCGATTACCGCCCCCCTGTCCTGCCGGCGGGAACACGTAGTCGACATGCGGCAGCGCGCCCGCAAACAGCCGATAGGCGAAGTCCGCGCCACCCTGGTACGTCGCATCGTACACTCGAATCGTGTACGTCTGTCCCGCCGACGCCTGGAAGTCGACAAGCGGGTCGGCATTCTGTCCGTCGCGGCAGTTCGCAACTTCGCGGCCGCTGGCATCGTACACGACGATCACCGCGTCCATCCGTGAATCCATCCTAAAAGCGTAGCAGTCCAACAGTACGCGCTCGTTGGCCTTCGCGGTGAACGAGAAGTAGTCGACATCCGCAGTCGCTTGCAACTGACCATTCACCACCACGGGAAGCTCAATGACCGTCGCCGTGTCGCGCGACTGGTTCGGCTCCGTCTCCGTGACTTCGGCAAGTTTGCTGACACCGAAGCGGCGCGGGTTCGAGATACCATACTTGCCGACGGCGCGAACTTCGTACAGCCCCACCGGAACGTTGCCGGCGATCGTGACGACGAATTCATTGGGCACGGGCTGCGGCCCCTGATCGAACGGCCCCGGTTCCGCCATCTTCTGCTTCGCCCTAATGCCCGGATGGGAGAATCGCAGTTGCGCGACGTCGTCCAGGTCCGCACCGGCAATCTTCAGATCCAGCGTGGCCCCCGGATTGCCGCCGGCCGGAAAGACACTACCCAAGCGAGTCGCGGGGAGTTGCCCCCAGGCAAAAGCAGTGGCGTGTACGATGAAGATGAATACGGCGAAACGGAAAATCGACATCGGCAAAATCCCCGTCGGTTACTATCGCCATCCGTGGCCAGGGTGGGTTTGGTATTTCAGGGATGAATCACGTTTTCGCTGAATCGTGATGTTACACGCGGACGGACTAACTAGATCGCGCCGCGGCGGCACGTCAGGTGCTTGTCAGTACGTCGTTTAACACCTCAGCCGCAGCCGCCGGTGGAAACTGCTGAAGAAGTCGCTCCAGATCAACTGTGGCTGGGGTCGAGCGCAGCGAGCCCCCAGACTTTCGCAGTGCTTTCAACGCTGGGGGCTCGCTGCGCTCGACCCCAGGCACGGTAAATCGACTACTTCAACCGTCTCCTGCAGCTATGGGTTAAACAGGCTAACACACGTACTTCAACACCGCTGGCTTGAACCAAAGTGCCGTTGTTTAACGGCGCTTAGCGGTTAAACAAAAACTCTTTTGTATTAAACAGGGCCCACAGGGTGTCTTCGTAAGCCAATCGCTTGTTTGTCTGATTCGCCAGGTAGGTCAAAATCAGCTGCAGTTCATCATCTCGCGGTGGCCGGGAGTAAGCCCAGTAGTAGAGTTCCGTAATCCGCTGCTCATCAGTCGCTTCCGTATCGGCCAACAGGGCAGCGATACGGCCGTTTCCGGAGGCCAGCTTGCCTTGAATATCGGTTGAATTCAGCAGGTGTAACGACTGCGCGAGATTCGCTTCCGCGCTCCTTTCGCATTCGCAGGCGCTCTCCGCTTGCGGCTTACCAAACACCAGCAGGAAATAGTCGTTGAAGCCGCTGTCGGGCAATTGTACGGCCCGCGTTCCCACCGGCATGCCGGAGAAATTCACCGTGGTACCAGCCACCTGGTTAATGGCGTCATACAGCGGCTCGGCATTCAGGCGGCGCGGATAGTAGCTGGAAAAATTCAGCTTGTCCGTCTTGTTGTATTCATTGGGCTCGGAACTCAACTGGTACAGGCTTGACTTGCATATCGTCCGCACCAGTTCTTTCAAATCGAATTTGCTGTCCACGAAACTCTTCGCCAGCGCGTCGAGTAAAGCGGGATTCGAAGGCGGGTTTGTCACGCGCATGTCGTCTTCGGGATCAACGATGCCGCGCCCGAAGAAGTGCTTCCAGTACCGATTGACCAGGGCCCGCGCGAAAAACGGGTTGTCGGGCATCGACATCCAGTCAACCAGCGCGTGGCGTGGGTCCTCGTACGCCGGAATGTCCAACGGTTCGCCGGCCAACCCGGTCGGCTTGAGGTCCTTGTTTGTGCGCGGATTTCTGGCACTGGCCGTGCCGCCTTTATGATAAACAAAAGTATTCTGGATACCGTTCCGCCCCGATTTGAGCCCGACTTGCGAGAAAAACGCCTGGAATCCGTAGTAGTCGTTCTGACTCCACTTCTCAAACGGATGATGGTGACAGCGCGCGCACTGGATACGCATGCCGAGAAACAACTGCGCCGTGTCTTCGACCTGCGCACTGGCGTTCGACACCTGCGTGTACCAGGAACTGGTTGGCGAATCTTCCACATCCCCGCTCGAGGCCAGAATATTCCGCACCATAACGTCGTAGGGCATGTTCTGCTGCAAGGAACGGCGCAGCCAATCGTGAAAGCGAAAAGACACGCCCGTGTTGTTCTGCACGCGTTGATTCCGCAACACCATGGCCCACTTGTTGGCGAAATAGTCTCCGTACCCGGGTGTATCGACCAAAAAGTCCACCAGCTTGGCTCGCTTGTTCGGGTCCGCATCCGCCAGGAAAGCACGAGACTGATCGGCGGTCGGCAGTCGTCCTGTGATGTCAATAAAGACTCGGCGGATGAAGGTGGCGTCGCTGCACAGTTCGGATGGAGGAATCCCCAACTGAGTCAACTTGCCAAAGCCATGCTGGTCGACGAAGTTGCGCACGGGAGGCAGATTCGTCACCGGCAGGCCGAGCGGGATATTGGCCCGGAAGACGCTCACATGTCCCTGGAACCGAATCATGACGGCCACATCCCCGGGACGATCAAACACCGTGACGCGCCCCGAAGTCGTCGATTCCGCCATTTCCGTATCATTCGATTCGTAGGTAGCCAGGCGCGTAATATCCTGTTCCGTCCCGTCGCTGTAATAAGCCAGTACCCGCAACTGCTGGCGCGTGTCGCGATTCATTGCCCGCTGCTGCGGAAAGACTTCAATCCGCTCGACGACCGCATCGTCTTCGCTGCCGTACGGCATGCCTTGCTCGATCCAATTGACCAACAACTGCCACTCGTACGAGTTCTCGTCCAGCCGACGTCCGCCGCCGTGGGGGAGTTTGTTGAGTGGTTTCGTCAGCAGCAAGCTGTATTCGGGCGCGGACGGAAAAATCCGCCGGCCCCGATGTTCCTTGACCAGCCACTCGTAGTCTTCGTTTGGATAAAACCCCAGCAACGAGAGTTTGAAACCGTTTTGGCCGCCCGACTTGCCGTGACAGCCTCCCGAATTGCAACCCAGTTTCGTGAAGACGGGCGTGATTTCGTTGGCGAAGTTGATCGGCCGCGGGTTCCCGAGGTTCGCCACGGTGCACGCGATGGTGGCGGTCCGTCCCCCCGGTCCCGTTGCCGTAATTACGGTCTCGCCATCCGCCACCGGAGTGACAAAGCCATCCGACCCGATTTGGATGACGCCGGAGGGAGTCGCCTGGTAAGTCACCTGATCGGTCAGATCGTGAATCTGCCCGCTACTGTACTTGCCTGACAAAACGAGCTGCGCGCGCGAATTCGGACCCTGCAAAAGGAGCGGAGCACCCGGTTCAAACTGGATCGCCTGCAGGTTCCCCGCCGGCCCCAGACCCGGGAAGTCGATCGCGGATGCGGGATTCGAAATGAGAAATAGTTGGCACGCCAGGAATGTCACAAGCAAGCAGCGACTCATTGCGGACCAGCCCCGATTCAAAAGAAAGCGGATACCAGTCTCGCCCTTCCTGCTCGACGACCCGCGCGTTCGCAACGACATCCCCTTGTCGCGATGGCTTACTTTATTCGGCCGCCCGTTATCACGACGGTGCGCGGAGACAATCGGCCGACGAGCACTCAGCATACTGGCTCGGCGATTTCGTCTCCGCCCTCACGCAATCGGCTTAACTCGGCTCGGCAAGACTCCGGGTCACACGAGTTCTTCGATCGGCTTGCCGTCTTCCACCATGTAGACCGGCCGGCCGGCTTGATTGACAAACTGCATGCGTGGATCCAATCCCAACACGTGGAAAACGGTCGACATCAAGTCCTGGGGCGTGATGGGGGTTGTCTTGGGAACATCGACTTTCGCCGCCGATTCGCCGACCGTCTGGCCCATCTGCAGTCCACCGCCAGCCAACGCCAACGTGCTCAACGGCGCCCAATGATCGCGACCCGCGCCGCCGTTGACTTTCGGGGTACGACCGAACTCGCCGCTAATCACGAGCAAAATGTTTTTCTCGAGCCCGCGCTGCTGCATGTCTTCCACCAGCGCCGCCACACCATGGTCCAGTTGGGGAGACCGTTTGGTCATGGCAGCCTTGATCTTGCCATGCATGTCCCAGCCGCCGTAATTGATCGTGACGAAACCACAACCCGCCTCGCACAACCGCCGTGCGGTCAGTAGCTGCTGGCCCAGTCCTTTGCCGTAGCGGTCCACCACACGTGGATCTTCGTACTTCAGATCAAAGGCCTGCTGTGACCGGCTGAGCACCAGATTGAAAGCCTGTTGTTCGAAGGCATCCAGCCCTTCCATCAACCGCGCGCGATCCGCCTCGCGATTGACCTGGTCGAGTCCTTTCAGCAGCGAACGACGATTGTCCAAACGACCACGCTCGACGACCATCGACATGTTGTTGCGTGCTTGCCCGCCCGGGTCAAACGGATTGTAGGCGGCGCCTAAGAACGCCGGTCCATCGGCGCCGATTCCACCCAGACGCACGTACGTGGGAATGCCCGTCTGCAAATTGTTGGGACCGCGAGATCGAGAGAAGATGGAACCGATTGACGGACGTGTCGGCAGGCCGCCGTTGTCGATGTTGCGGTTGTCATAGCCGGTCATCACAAAGTGAGTCCCACCGCCGTGTCCGCTATTGGTGTGCGCGAAGGAGCGGACGAACGACATCTTGTCCGCCACCGCGGCCATCTTGGGAAACGTGCCGCCCAACGTTACTCCCGGGATCGATGTCGCGACTTCGCCCGTCACACTGCGGTACTCCGCCGGGGCCGTCATCTTCGGATCGAAGGTCTCGACATGGGTCGGCCCGCCGGAAAGCCACAACCAAATCACCGAAGTGTCTTTCACGTCGGTACCCGCGGCTCGAGCTTCACTACGCATACGGAGCAAATCGGAAAGTCCCAGCCCGGCCATTCCCAACGTGCCGACCTTCAGGAAATCACGACGCGAATTGCCCTCACAATCACGGCTTCGACGGCGGGAAAACAAGTTCAACATGGTTCATCTCCGTATGCTGTTAGGTCGCACGAACGCATAAGTGATTTTCGATTGAATGCGATTCTACACCTTTGTCAAAACTAATTGCAAGCAAGTTTTCGGGAAAATACTCGCCCGTACCTGCGAAAAGCGGCATTCCCACCCTCCTAACCCGCCTCGTTTAACTTCTTGCCTCCAAGATTTACCTTCTTGCCTCCAAGAGTTGCTCGACACCAAGCACGACCCGTGAGACGTCCTTTTTCTCGGGGGAAGCGTTGCGAACGGGGAAGTTCGAATGGACGCGAACACCGCGCCACATCATCACCATCAGCTCGGTCTCCTTCGGGATTCCGTATTTCACTTGTAACGCGTCTTCGCTCTCTTTGAGTATGGTCAATGGAGTGCGGGTGATTTCGAATCGTCGAGCAATGTCCTTGAGTGCCCCTTCCGCGGCCGGTGTGTCCTTCGTGACGTACACCAAGAACGCCGCCAGTCGCTGCTCGCGGTGCTTCTTGACCGCGCTTTCGATTTCACTCACCAGGGTCCCGACGTGGTCGTTGATTTGCCGAGTAAAAATGGCCACCACGGGACGACCTCCGTAGCGGCAGAAATAGCAGAGTGTTTTGCCCATGGCCGGGCCGGTGCAGTCTTTGACGTCGAACGCCTGCGGATGACTGCCGACAGGCAATCCCGGTTCACTTGCGAATCCGAAACGAACGGTCAACAGGCAGCAAACAAGGGCACACAGCGGGAGGTTGGATTTCGCTTTCATTTGGCATCCGCGGGTACGTCCAGGAAATGGGCGATGGCGTCTCCACCAGCGATGATAATTCGTGAATCGTCGGGAGAATACGTAGCGGAGTTGGCAACGACCGCTACGTTCGGTGGCAAAATCTGCTGGCCATTCTCGGCGTTTCATATGATAATCTGCCCTCCGTAGCCACAGGACAGCAAACGGTTGCCGGTTTGATTCAGGGAAACGCGGTAAATATAGTCGGTATGCCCTTCCCAGGTCGCCTGCACGGTGCCGGCAAAGACATCCACCACTCGTACCTTCTTGTCCAGTCCGGCAGCGAAAATGCGTTTGCCGTCGGGATGAAAGGCGACGGAATAACTGCTGTCGTCGCCCACGGTGATCTGCTTGAGCTGTCGACCGCCAAGGACGTCCCACAGGCGCACTGTCTTATCGGCGCCGCAGGAAACGAGCAGGGCACCGTCGGGACTGAAAGCCACCGCGTAGACGGCGCCTTGATGACCCGACAGTTGCGACAACTGCGCGCCGGTTTCCGCATTCCATAGGCGTACGGTTTGATCGACGCTGGCGGAAGCGATCCGCGTTCCATCGGCGCTATACGCCACCCCCAAGACACTTCCGCCATGACCGGTGATCGTGCGCACCTCTTTCGGCGAAGCGTATGCCCAGGTCTTCACCGCGCCGTCCTCGGCGGTGGTCAGCACGCGGCGATTTCCCGCGAAGCTGAACGACGTCAGCGGCGTGTCGGCAACGACTTCGTGCAGCCGGCTTCCGTCCGCGGGGTCGTAAAATCGCAAGGTCGCCCCGGCAGTGAGGGCAGCGAGTTTCTCGTTGTCCGCGCTGAATTCCAATGCGGCGACTTCCGCCGGACTCGCTATCTGCGTGATCAACGCCGCGTCCGCCGTGTTCCAGATCCGGATCGTGCCGCCGCTGTCCGACGCGGCCAATTGGGTGGAATCGGCACGCACAGCCAAAGCGCCTACGGCCCCTTCCCCACCTGCAAACGACCTCAGCAACTGTCCGTCGGCCAGATTCCAGAGTTTCACCTCACTATCGTTTCCCGCGGTGGCAGCCTGCGCCCCGCCCGCGACCAGCGCCAACGCGCTCGCGCGTTGTTCGTCAGTGACGAGCAGTCGTGTTGCGGACACGGTTGAAAACAGGGTCGATTTGTCCGCGCTGCCGCTGATGACCGTTCGATCGTCGGCCGCCATGGCAACGGCCTGGACGACGTCGGTGTGTTGGGCGAACCGTTCAATTTCACGGCCCGTGCCCACATCCCAGACGCGGACGACGTGATCGGCGCCGCCGCTGACGATTCGAGTGTTATCGGAGCTACTGCTGACCGACGTGACGGCAGACGGATGAAGCAGCGTCAGGATGGGAGTATTCTCGTTCGCTTCCACGTCGCTCGGCGGCATCAGGTTCCAGACGCGCAGCAGGTTGTCTTCGCTTCCTGCCAGGACCATCAGGCCGTCTTGACTTAAGGCGACAGCGTTTACCGCGGCATCACTCGCCGGAAACGATCGCATCTCGGCACCGGTTTCCGAGTCGCGTAGTCGGACGACCCCATTGTTCGCGCCGCTGACGATCCCTTTTCCATCCGGAGTCACGGCCACGCTGTTCACAGCAGTGCCTTCCTCGGCGGCAATCCAATCCAGCGAGAGTCGTTCCAAATGGGCATTGTCGGCATCCCCTTCGCGCCCGACAAAGATACGCAAATCATCGGCCGACCAAACCAGGCTCGTCACGGCAGCCGGCTGTGCTACGCGTTCCCGAAGTCGTCCGTCGGCCGTATCGAAGACGGACAGATACGTCTGGAAACCGACCAGCAGTTTCGATCCGTCGCGATTGAACACGAGTTCCCCAGACGCGGCGCGCTCGACGGCATCTTCGGCGCCTGCGTCGGCGCCCGCGGCATCTCCTGTCGCCACGGTCGCGTTGGACAGGATCGCACTGTCCGCCGTCGCGCGGACGACAACCTGGCCCAGGCCGTCGAGCGTGGCGAAATGAGTACCCTGTTGATTCATGGCAAGACGCTGAATCAGCGCCAGCTCGGTGCTCTCTGGGACGGGGACGTCAACCGGTTCGGTGTCACTCGCCCTGCCCTCCTGGATGGCCCAAGTCGAAATGCGGTTGTCGCCGTGCAAAGCCCATAGTTGCCCGCCGTCGGGAGTGAACGCCAGATCGCGATGTTCGTCGTCGGCCAACGTGTCGACGATGGTCGCCGAAACGTTCCGGACGCGAACCGCATTATCGCCGCCACCACTGACGACCGTCCGGCCATCGGCCGACGTGGCGACGCTCAACACCGAATCCGCAGGTCCCTGAAACCTCTGCAACAATCGCTGTGAGGCGGTATCCCAAACGTGAACCTGCTGGTCTTCACCGCACCAGCATAATGTGGACTCGCTGAAGCAAATACGACTCACCGGCGCGGCGTTGGTGATCGTCGCGGTCGCGGGCACGGCTTGCGGTACCGGTGCCGCGATCGGTGCCGCGAGTTTCCATTGGTAGACATTCTTATCGACGCAGCTCGCGGCGATTCGCAAGCCGTCATCCGCCACGGCAACACCGGTCACCGCTTCCGTCGGGCCGGCGAATGTGGCCAAGGCCTTGCCTTCCGCCACATCCCAGAGTTTGACGGCGTGGTCCGCGCCACCACTGAGAACCTGCGTTCCGGCGTTCAGCAATGCGACTCCCTGCGTGCCCCCTTCATGTCCGTCCAGCACGACGACAGTGTGCGACTGATAACGACGCAGCGCGCCATCATGGCCCGACACGATCATTCTGGCCGCTCGAATCGCGACGGACTCGTTCACGTCCGTCTCGCCGAAGCCAATTCCACTGCTGGGCCAGTCGCCCGTCGTGAACGATTCCAACCGTCTTTGTTGAGCGACATCCCACACGAAAATCGCCTCCAGAGACACGCTGCCGAGCATGGCCCCGGCAGAGTCGAACGCCAGCGCCGTGACTGGGTTCTCATGCCCTGGCAGGCTGGCCAGCGCGGCGCCGTCGGCCGCGTTCCAAAGCTTGACCAGATTGTCCGCGCCCCCCGCGGCAATCATCGAGCCATCGCCGTTGACGGCCAGGTCCTGGACGGCGCCTCCATGATTGATCGACCGAATTGCAGCTCCGGTCTGCAAATTCCACAATCGAATGGTCGAATCGCCGCCGGCGGAAAACAGCGTCGTGCCGCGAACCTTCAAGGCGGCGACGGCAGCAGTGTGTCCGCTCAAAACGCGAGGTTCCGTGTCTTCGACCAGCGTCCATTGGCGGATTTGGTTGTCGGAGGTGGCCGTGAACACTTGGGTCCCGTCCTGGTTGAAAGCCACGGCGGTCACAGGCCCCGTCGCGACGATTCTATGGAGTTCGGGAAACTTACTGTCAGCCAGGTCCCAGACGCGCGCCGTGCCGTCACTGGATCCCGACACCAGCTGCTTCCCATCGTCCCGGAAGGCAATCGCGGTGACCGCGTCCGCATGCCCCAGCAAGGCGTGCGTCGTCTGGCCTGTCTGATTGTCGCGAACAACGATGGCCGGCCGGTCGAGCACCCCGGTGGCCACAGCCGAAAGGCGGCCGTCGGCACTGACCGCAAACTTCGTCACGGCGGCACTGACGGAAGAAAGAACTTCCGGCGCGGTGGCTCGTGTCAACAGTCGAATCGTACCATCGGCTCCGGCCGTCCCCACACGGGAACCATCGGTAGCGAACCCAGTGTCGTTCACCGCCCCGTCATGACCTCGCAGGTCGGCAGGCACCAGGTTGTCTGCCGGATCCGGTGCGGCATCCGCGACGGTGCCAGCCCACGGCATCCCATCCGCCGCGGTCCAGAATCGCAGGGTACCATCGGCCGCTCCGCTGGCGACAAGCGCCCCATCAGGCGATAGTCGCACGGCAGTGACGGCCTCGGTTTGCCCGGGCAGTTCGCGGACTTGCTGCCCGGTTGCGGGGTCGAATTGCCGGACGGTTTTGTCGCTCGACCCGCTGACCACCATCGAACCATCGCGAGAGATATCGACGGCCGTGACGGCAGCCGCGTGACCGGCCAGGTTGGTGGCCGGCGGCAGCGGAAGTTGCCACAGTTTCAGCGTTCCATCGCTGCCACTGGTTGCCAGCTGCTGGCCCGCGGGATGGTAAGCCGCCTGGCGGATGGCTCCGGCATGGGCACCGGTTGTCGCCGCCACGGAGACGTCGGCCGGGTTGACGAAGTGCAAGTCTCCTGCCGCATCCCCGACAACCAATTCCCCGTCGTCAGGTCGGAAGGCCAGGCTGTGAAGTGGCTGAGGCAGAGGAGATTGACGGATGGCCTGACCGTTCTCCGGATTGAACAATCGCAACCCGCCGTCGACGCTGGCGATCGCCGCCATCTGTCCGTTGGCGGCCAGGGCCACGGCGGTGACCGAATC